>JBDSAJ010000627.1:0-16484 GCA_039922235.1 Umezawaea sp. | reverse complement strand
TCGACCGCGGCGATGGACTTCGCGGACACCGCGACCAGCAGCCGCGACGCCGTCAGCACCGCGTCGGTGAGCGCGTCCACGTCGTCCGGCGCGACCTCGGAGCGGGCCATGCGCGGGTTCTCCTCGGGTCGCTCGGGACGGAGGTCCAGCCTACCCAAGTGCCCGGCCGCGGTTGGAGCGCCGGCGGAACGTGACGGCCACAAGATCGCTTACAATGCGGTGATCGCGCCCGGTACCGGGATTCGCCTGGAGCACCGTCAACCGAGAGACCGACGATGAGGACACGGACGAGAGCACTCGCCGTCGTGGCGGCCCTGGTGCTGGCCGCCATCGGCACGAGCGGACAAGCGGGCCCGGAGTCGAACGGGGGAGTGCGGATCCTGCCACTGGGCGACTCGATCACCCACGGGGCCGACGTGCCCGGTGGGTACCGGATCGGTCTGTGGCAGCGACTGGCTGAGGGCCGCTACACCAACGACTTCGTCGGCTCGCAGGTCAACGGGCCGGGCAGGCTGTTGGACCACGACCACGAAGGGCATCCCGGCTGGCGCATCGACCAGCTCGACGCGAACATCGTCGGCTGGCTGCGGACGTACGCGCCACGCTCGGTGCTGCTGCACATCGGGACCAACGACGTGGTGCAGAACTACGACCTGGCAGGCGCGCCCGACAGGCTGTCCACCCTGATCGACCACATCACCGACACCGCGCCCGACGCCGACGTGTTCGTCGCGCAGATCATCCCCCTGGGCTGGGACAGCGGGGAGGTCGCCGTGCGCTCCTTCAACAATGCGATACCGGGAATCGTGCAGAGCAAGGTGAACGCGGCCAAGCGCGTGCACCTGGTGAACATGCACAGTGCCGTGAGCGTCGCCGACCTCCCCGACAGCATCCACCCGGATGGCAACGGCTACGACAAGATGGCCGCCGTTTGGTACGACGCACTGCGATCGGTGCCGGGGAGCATCGGCGACAGCTGATCAGTCGTGCTTGACGTAGGTCAGGAAGAAGTCCCGGATGTCCTCGGCGAGCAGGTCCGGCACCTCCATCGTGGCCACGTCAGCGACATGGTCGCGACGATCAACGAGCTCGCCGAGCGCAACCAGGTCGAACGCGCCCCGGACCTCTCCGACCGCCGGCGCAACGTCATCTCGTTGACCACCGCAGGCAAGTGGCAGTTGCGGCTGCTTGAGAAGCGGCTGGCCGAGTGCCAGGACGAACTGCTGGCTTCGCTGGCACCAGAGGAGCGGCACAGGATCACCGAGCTGATCAGAGACGCTGCTGGACCACCACGGCCGCCGAACCGGCACCCCTGACGAAGTGTGGCGCTGACCGGGGCCCTCGGGAGAGGTGTCGGCTGACCACCCGGAAGGCCACCCCGGTGCGTCAGTCGGCGGTGGTCGCGGCGATGACCATGCGCACGGCGTCCTGCTGCGCGCGGGTCACGGCGTGGCCGACGTGGTCGGCGCCGTCGGGTAGTGCGAGCGCACGGGTGAACACGGCGTCGCCCAGCCGTCCGCTGAGGCCGAGCACGCCGCCGCCCAGGTCGGTGGGTGCGGTCCGCCACAGGCCGCACAGCGCGTCGCGGGCGGCGATCGCGCCCGCGTGGGAAACCGCTGTGCCCGAGCCGATCCCGGACAGGCGACCGTCCAGTTCGGACTGCTCTGCCGACGGCGGGGTGCCCGCACGGTTGCTGGGGGCGGGTTGGGCGCGCAGCCAGTCGGCCAGGTCGTGGTGGCCGAGCGCGTCGCAGAACGCGGGCCAGGTGCACCGGCCGAGGATGTCGGCGACCAGCGAGCGGGTTCGGGTCGGGCTGGGCAGGGTCGCGTCGCCCGCGACGACCGCGCGCAGCACGTCGCCGATCGGGTCGTCGTCCTGGCCGGGCACGATCAGCAGTCCGCGCAGGTGGTGCAGCACCCGCAGGCCGTCGCCGGTGCGCGGCCGGGCGACGGGAGGCAGGTCGCGGTCGCGCGGTGCCCGCAGGCCGGGGATCGGGGTGGGTTCCGGCGTGTCGGGGAATCGCAGGTCCGCTGGGGCGTCGAGCAGGGCGCGATACCTGCCTCCTCCTGGGGGCGCGTGTTCCACGGCCCGGTGGTGGTCGTGGTGCGAGGGGCACAGGGCGGTGTCGCAGCACGTCAGCTCGGTACGGGCCGCGCAGTGGACGCAGCTCAGCGCCACGATCCGGGCGCGGCCGCGCAGCAGGCCCGGCGCCCCGATCCACTGGGCCCATGCGGCGTGCGCGGTGCCGCGGCGCTGGACGAGGAAGTCGGCGGAGCGGCCGAACTCGTGCTCGCCCGCGGGCAGGGCGGTGATGTCGTAGCCGTCGACGAGGACGGCCGCGCCGGGGGTGAACGGTGGTGTGACCACGTGGCCATTGTGCCGCAGGAAGACCGCCGAGGCGCCCCCGTCGGCGCAGCACTGCGCGAGCAACGTCCACAGTGGACGAAGCTGGGGAGATTTCGTTGTGGGTTAAGGGAAACGCGGTCCGGTTTGCTAATGTTGTGGCATGTCGACGATCTCAAGTGAACCGAGGGTGAACCTGAAGGCGATCACCGCGGAGGTGTCCGCCGCCATGCGTGCGCTGCACCTCTCGTCCGTGGAATCCGCTACTCGGGCCGGGCTGCCCGCCGCGTTGCAGGAACTGGTGCGCATCCGGGTGTCGCAGATCAACGGCTGCGAGTTCTGCATCGACATGCACACCCGCGATGCCAGGGTCGGTGGTGAGTCCGACGACCGCGTCCACGCGCTGAGCGGCTGGCGGGAGTCGGCGTTGTTCGACGGGCGGGAGCGGGCGGCTCTCGCGCTGGCGGAGGCGGTCACGCTGGTGCACGTCGACCGGGTCCCGGACGAGGTGTACCAGACCGCCGCCGCCGAGTTCGACGAGGACGCGCTCGCCGCGCTCATCTGGGTCTGCACCGTCATCAACTCCTACAACCGCATCGCCATCAGCACCCGCATGGTTCCCGCCGCTCAGGTGTCGACGGGGACGCGCGGCTGATCCGGCCGCCTGGCGGAGACCGGGTCGAGCGGCACTCGCAGCTGCTCGACCCGCTCCCGCCAGTGCGGGAACCGCACGCCTCTTCCGGGAGTGGCGCTGCTGCCGACCCACCCGGTCACCAGGCGGATGCCGTGCAGCGCGTTGAGCAGCCACACCTCCCGCTGGTCGAGGTCGTCGACGCGGCGAGCGCGGTGGGCCGTCGGGATGCCGAGCGCCGCGGCCATGTCCCGCACCACCCCGGCGGTCGTCCCCGGCAGCGCGGGGATCTCCTCGGGTGGCGAGCACAGCACGTCGCCCTCCCACCACAGGACCGACGAGGTCGCCGCTTCGACCACGATTCCGTCCGGGGTCCTCAGCAGGGCTTCCTGGGCGTTCCGGTGTTCCGCTCCGCCACGCAGCCGGATCAGGGCGTGCAGGTCCGGTCCCTTGCGGGTCGGATGGTCCCTGCGGTCCGGCTCGTCCGGCACCCACACCCGCACGTGCTCGTTGCGCGAGGGTGCCGGGCGCAGGCGCAGGTTCAGCACCGGAGGGTCGCCGACGAGTTCCGCTCGCGGGAACCACGTGCCGGAGCGGGGGAGTGCGGCGACCGTGTCGCGCCAGAACTCGCGCAGCTCTCCCGGCGTGACGACACCGAGGTCCAGGCACGATCGGTTGAACCTGGCCACGTGCCGGTCCAGTGAGCGCGCCGACCCGTCGAGCACCAGCCAGGAATCGGCCACCAGCAGGGGAACGGCCTCCACCTCAGTTCCCCGTCCTGCTCTTGGGTCGCGGACCGTAGGGCGCGCGCTCCAGCCACTCGCCGAACCGGGGGACGACGGGTGCCAGGCGTGCGGCTGCCACCTGGCGCAGCCGGGCCGTCCTGCTGCGGGGCCGCAGGTGCCGCAGGGCGGCTCCGGCGGCGGCGCTGTTGACCTGCGCGGCCGCTCGCCTGGTCGAGGTGAACCCGACGACTGCCGAGGCGTTCGCCGCGGGGGAGTCCCTCCCGGACGCGATGGCATCGGCCGCCGCTCGCGCGTCGACGAAACCGCTGTTCATGCCCCGTGCGCCGAAGGGCGGGAACAGGTGGGCGGCCTCTCCCACGAGCAGCACCCGCCCGGTCGGGTCGGTGAAGTCGTCGGCGATCAACTGCAGGAACCGGTAGGTCGAGATCGCGGTGACCCGCCCGGCCGATGCCGACCCGATGACCGCGGGCAGCCACCGCCGGACCTCCGCCGGCGAGGCGATGACGTCCGGTTCGTCGTCCGCACGGCACTGCAGGTCGACCTGGAAGCCTCCCGCGTAGGGCACGACGAGCACGCTGCGCCCGTCCAGCGCCGGGTGCTCGTAGTGCAGCACCCGCTCCAGGCTCGGGGTGCCGCCAGGGTCGTCGGCGATGTCGACGACCACGTGGAACCCCTCCGCGGCCGATCCGTGCAGCGGGATGCCCGCGCCCTTGCGCACGACCGACCTGGCGCCGTCCGCGCCGACCACGTGGCTGCTCGACCAGGTAGCGCCATCGGCGGTGGTCACGGTCGCGCCGCCGGGATCGGCTGTCACCCCGGTGACGGCGTGGTTCCACCTGACGTCCACGCCCGCCTGTTCGCAGGCGCGCAACAGGATCCGCTCGGTTTCGCTCTGCCGCAGGCTGGTGAACGGGGGTAGGCCGCGAGTGGCGTCGTGAGCCGGGTACTCCCGCGCGTACACCTGCCGTCCGCAGTGGAGGGTGCGGCGGACGTTCCAGAGCACGCCGTGCGCCGCCAGTTCCGCCCCCAACCCCGGACTGGTCGACTCCAGCAGCGCCAGCGACTCGCCGTGGACGTAGAGGGCGCGGCTGCCGGTGCGGACCCGGTCGGCGGGTTCCGCTTCGAGGAGGACCACCGGCACCCGCCGGGCGCGCAGGGCGAGCGCCGTGCAGAGCCCGACCGGACCCGCGCCGACGACGACCACCGGCGGAACGGGTTCACCCACGGGCCACCGCGCTTTCCCCCGCGGCGACCAGCTGCGCGAGGGCGACGCGTTTGATCTTCCACGTCGAGGTCTTCGGCAGGTCGTCGAACGCCCACTGCAGCGGCCTGCCCAACTCCGGCAGATCGGCCGTCGCCTTGCGCCACCGGGCGTCGGCCAGCGGTTCCCCGTCACGGGTGCACACCACCGCCACCGGCACCCCGCCCACGCCCGGAACCACCACCACCTCGCGCAACTCGTCCAGCCGGGACATCAGCACGTCCTCGATCCGCAGGTTGCTGTCGACCTGGTCGATCTGGTCGATCTCGCGGTCGATCAGGTGCAGTCCGCCCCAGCGGCCGAGCTTGCCCATGTCGCCCATGCGCCACCAACTGCCGTTGAGCTGCGCGTCGAACCGGTCCTGCGCTCCCTGGTAGGTGATGATCCGGCCGCGGGTGTGCGCCTCGATGTGCCCGACCGTCCCGTGCGGCACCGGCGCACCGGACTCGTCGGTGACCCGCACCCTGGTGAAACCGGGGATTCCCATGCCCACGAGCCGTCCGTTGCCGCGCGCCGCACCGCGTTCGGTGAACACGCGCACGGCCACCGGCCCGGTCTCGCTCTGCCCGTAGAGCTGCACGAGGTACTTCCCGCGCCTGTTGGACGCGCCGAGCAGCCGCTGCACGGTGCGCGGGTGGATGGCGTCGAAGGTGCTGCCGTAGCAGCGGACGTTGCCCAGCGGTGATCCGGGAGCGTCCACCAGGTCTTCCCACAGCACGAACGTGTTGGGGTGCGTCTCCACCACGCCGGGCCGCCACCGGGACAGCAGCGGGCCGACCGAAGAGGGGTCGGGGTCGACCAGCAGGAGCAGCGGGCTCCCGCCGGACAGGAACGTGGCCAGCGCGTGGTAGAAGCGCGAGTGGACGAAGGACATGCAGAAGGCGGCGGTCTCCCCGCGCACCGGGAGTGCCATGACCTTCTGCGGCACCAGCCTGTTCCACAGCGCGCGGGGGCAGTGCACGGCGAGCTTGGGCACGTCGGTCGTGCCCGAGCTGTGCGTGATCAGCGCCGGCATGTCGGGGTGCAGCCGGACCGGGGCCGAGAGTCCGGTCGGCAGGTCGTCGAGCGCCACCGCGCCGGGGAAGGACCCGCTGACCAGGATGCGCCCCCTGGTCAGCTCGGCGATGTCCGTCCGGAGCACGAGCCGCGACAGCGTGGGTTCGTCGGTTACCAGCCACGGCCGGTCGAGCCTGCTGAGCAGGATGCCCGCCGCCTCGGTGTCGAGGCCGGGCGACAGCAGGGCAGGCACGGCGCCGATGCGGGACGCGGCGCAGGCGAGCAGCGCGATGTCCACGTTGTCACGCTTGTGGACGGCGACGTGGTCGGCGGGTCTGATCCCCGCCGCCCACAACCGGTCGGCCAGCCTGTCCACCAGGTCGGCGAGCGACCGGTAGTTGTGCGCCGTGCCGTCGGCGGGGGCGACGTCCAGCGGGCGGTCCAGCACGACCGGCACGCTGCCGTGCCGGGTCGCCGCCTCGCGGAACATCCGGCCGATGTGGAAACCGTTGCCGGAGAGGAACTTGCGCTGCACTGGAACTCCTTCGTCGATGGGGTGGGCGGTCACCAGGAACCGGTGCGCACGACGTGCCGCCGCAACTTGCCCGTGGCGGTCCTCGGCAGCTCGGGCACGAGTCGCACCGTGCGGGGCACCTTGAACGCGGGCAGCCGGGATCGCGCCCAGGCGATCAGTTCGGCTTCCAGCCGGGGTCGCGCCGCCCCGCTCGTCGTGACGACGAACGCCCGCAGCCGCGAGGCGTCGTGGTGGTCGAGCACGGAGGCGACCGCTGCTTCCCGCACGTCGGGGTGCGCGATCAGGACCCGCTCGATCTCCAGCGGTGACAGGGAGATCCCGCCGACCATCTCCAGGTCGTCGCTGCGGCCGAGGTGGCTCACCGTGCCGTCGGGGTTGTGGCGAACCCGGTCGTGGGTCGCCAGCCAGCCGTCGACCAGGGTGCTCCTGGTGAGTTCGGGCTGGTTGAGGTAGTGGGAGAACAGCGTTGGCCCGCGCACCCACAGCTCACCCTCGGCGCCGTCGACGACCGGGTTGCCCGCCCGGTCGCGCACCTGCACCTGCCAGCCCGGCACCGGCTGACCGAGGGTGCCGGGGGAGTTGTCGTCGATCCCGTTGGCGCAGAAGGCGTGCCCGGCCTCGGTGGAGCCGATCTGCTCCCACGCCTCGATCCCCAGCTCGTCCCGCAGCCGGTTGCCGAGCGAGTCGGGCAGCGGCTCGCCTGCGGACACCGCGGCGCGCAGGGACGCGAACGCGCCACGGGTGCCTGCGGCGGCCAGCGCCCCGTAGGAGGACGGCACGGAGTACAGGACGCTCACCCGGTGCCGGGTCACCAGGTCGATGATCTCCTCGGCGCCGGGGCGGTGCGGCGCGAGCACCGCGGACGAGCCCGAGTGCAGCGGGAACGCCAGCGCGTTGCCGAAGCCGTACGCCCAGAACATCTTCGACACCGAGAGGGCGACATCGCCGGATTCGACGCCCAGCACGTCGCGGGCCACGGATGTGCCGTAGAGGTCGAGGTCGCGGTGGGCGTGCACGGCGCCCTTCGGCCTGCCGGTGGTGCCCGAGGTGTACTGCACGTAGAGCGGGCTAAACGCGGTGACGTCGGCCGCGGGTGCGGTACCGGCCGTCGTCGCCTGGTCGAGCAGGTGGTCGACGTCGATCCACGCGCACCCGGAGAAGCGGTCCTCCAGAGCCGCGCCCGTCAGGCAGGTGCGCGCGCCGCTGTCCGCCACCAGCAGCTCGTGGTCCGCCGCTGGGAGTTCGGGGTTCACCAGCACCGCCACCGCGCCCAGCCGGGCGATGGCGAGGAAGGCCACGACCCACGCGATGCCGTCCGGTGCGGCCAGCACCACGTGCTCGCCTCGGCGGACACCGCGGTCGCGCAGCGCGCCCGACGCCCGCGCGGCGAGGTCGTGCACCTGCCCGTGCGTCCACACGTCGTCGCCCACCAGGTAGGCGGGCAGCTGCGACCAGCCACTGCGCTCGCTGCGCGCGGCCAGCACCTGTGCCGCGTTCTCGATTCCGGCCATCACCCCGCCTCCACCGTGGCGGCGTGGGTGCGGCGCGTCCGCCGACCGGCCGATCCACGTCGTTCCGCGGGCAGCACGGCGGCGGGCCGGTGGGCGCTGGACCGCCAGTACGCCCGCATCGGCGCGGCCAGCTTGAGCAGCATTTCCCGGAACTCGGCGTCGGGGTCGGAATCCAGCACGATCGCCCCGCCTGCCCCGATCCGCACCTGTCCGTCGGCGAAGACCGCGGTGCGGATGACGATGCTCAGGTCGGCGGATCCGTCGCAGCTCAGGAAGCCCAGCGCGCCGGAGTAGACGCCGCGCGCTCCGCCCTCCAACTCGTCGATGATCTCCATCGTGCGTTCCTTGGGGGCTCCGGTCATGGATCCGCCGGGGAAGCAGGCCCGCACGCAGTCCAGCGCGTCCAGCCCTGGCCGCAGCTCGCCCCGCACCGTCGACACGAGCTGGTGCACGGTCTCGTACGTCCTGGCCCGCATGAGTTCCGGCACCCGCACCGTGCCCACCTGGCACACCCGGCCCAGGTCGTTGCGCAGCAGGTCGACGATCATCAGGTTCTCCGCGCGGGTCTTCGGGTCCTCGGCCATCCCGTCGCGCAGTTCGGCGTCCTGCTCGGGCGTCACGCCGCGCGCGACCGTGCCCTTGATCGGCTCGGCTTGCACGACTCCGTCGGCCCCGATCCGCAGGAACCGCTCAGGCGACGAGCTGGCCACGTCGACCTCGCCGAAGCGCAGGTAGGCCGAGTACGGCGCGGGGTTGACCCGGCGCAGCACCCGGTAGTAGTCGGCGGACTCGGACGTCGCGGGCAGTTCCACCGCCGTGGTCAGGCAGATCTCGTAGCTCTCCCCGGCGTGCAGCTGCTTCTGGCACGACACCACGTCCGCGCGGTAGTCGTCCGGTTCGCGCAGCAGCCAGCGTTCGGTGATGTCCTCGGCGTCGTCGTCCTGCGCTCTGGCGGGGGAGGCGGATGTCTCGTGCGACGGCAGGGCCGACAGGAACGCGAGCGTGGCGTCGAGCCAGGCGGTGGCCTCGTTGTGGGCGGCCCAGGTGTCCTCGGCGAGGCAGAGCAGGTGCGCCGTGTGCTCCTGGTGGTCGATGACGATGACGCGGTCGGCGAACAGCCACGCCGCGTCCGGGGTGTTGCTGCGGTGCGCGGCGCGGCCGCCGAGTTCGGCCTTGAGCTCGTAGCCGAAGTACCCCACCCACCCGCAGGCGAAGTCGAAGGGCAGGTCGGGCGTCACGTGATCCCGCTGGGCCAGACCGCGGCGCAGGTAGGAGAAGATGTCGTCGCGCAGCGTGGTCGTCGGGCGGCCCGCGCGCTCGACCGTCACCACCCCCTCCTGCACGTCGTAGCCGCAGTACTCGGCGAGCGGGCCGGTGTCGTCGCCCAGGTAGGAGAAGCGCGACTCGGGCCCGCCCGCGCCGTCCAGCCAGAACACCCGTCGGGACTCCGAGTGGAGACCGGCGAACACCTGCTCGGGGTCGACGGCGCCGCGGTGCACGGCGGTGTGCAGTCGGTGCTTGGTGCGCCGGGTGGGCGCCTCGACCACTTGCGCGGTGGGCGCGGCGCTGGGAACGCGCACCGAGATGGACGGCCGCGCCACCTCGGAGAGCCTGCGGAAGTTGGCCAGCAGCGTGGTCCCCCACTCGGTGAGGACCGACTCGGGGTGGAACTGCACCCCCCACTGAGGCCGCGACCGGTGGCGCAACCCCATCAGCACGTCGTCCTCCGCCCACGCCGTGGCCTCCAGTTCCGCGGGCAGCGGCTCGCGCACGCACAACGAGTGGTAGCGCACGGCGGTGAACCCCTGCGGGATGCCCGCGAACAGGCCGTGGCCGTTGTGGGTGATCGTGGTCGGGTGACCGTGCCTGGCCTGGGGCGCGAGGGCGACCTGCGCCCCCGCGTGGAACCCGAGGCCTTGGTGGCCGAGGCACACGCCGAGCACCGGCAGCTCGTCCTGGCGCAGGAAGCGGGTGGATCTGGCCAGGTCCCGGTCACGGCCGGGCCTCCCTGGGCCGGGGGAGATCACGACGTTGTCCACGTCGTCGAAGGACAGCCTGCTGAGTTCGGGATCGTCGTTGCGCAGCACGAGCGGGTCAGCGCCGTTCACGGCCGCGATGAGCTGGAACAGGTTGTAGGTGTACGAGTCGTGGTTGTCGATGAGAAGGGTCCGCACTGGGTCACGCTCCGGGTTTCGGGGTGTCGCCTGGGTTCACGTCAGCGGGCACGCGATGGGGACGGGCGTCCACGTGGCGAGGAGGTGGTCGGCGCGGTGCGCCGTGGTCGTGCGGTGCCGGGCGTTCGCACGCCCGGTCGAGCGGCGAAGTCCGGCGGCGTCGCCGGGACACGGGGTTCGGGCGAGCCGACGGCTGGGGAACTGGGAGCGGGCATGGCGGGAGGTGCGAGCCCGCGCCGCAGCCACGGGCCCAGCACCTTCTGCACCTGAGGCATGAGCACCCAAGTCATGAGGCCGGTCACGCACACGCACAGGACGAACGTGCGCAGGATGAACGGCAGGCCCGCCACCTGGGGAACGGGGATGATGGTGAGGTTGACCAGCAGCACCGCGGGGAACACGCCGGTGAGCGTGGCCAGCGCCGTCTTCCACCGCGGCGGCATGGGCGGAGGACCCGGCCGTGCGGGCGGAGGTGGCGCGTCCGCGTCCCCCGACATCGTGGACAGGTGCACACCGAGGTGGACGGAGAACCGGTCGACGTACTCGTGCCACATCGCGCTCGACGGCGAACGCGCCCACAGCTCGGCACTGGTCGAACTGTCGAAACGGCAGATGACCAGCCACGTCGTCGAGCCGATCGACGCCTTCTCCATCCTCCCGTCGAGATATCCCTGTGATCTGGATGCCGCGCCGAGCAAACCCTTCACGGACGTCGAGAAACTCGCCATCCTGTCCCGTGCTACCTGGTGCTTGCTGACGACGTCGGTCGCATCCTTCTCCGGCGTCGAATATGTAGGACGCATCGAACCGTCACCTCATGTTCGCCGGCGTTCAATCGTCGACCGCTGAAACCTTGTCGTGTCGACTGGATCCTCCGCAGGTCTGAAATGGCGTGCAGGGGTTTGTACGTGCGGAAGAGTGGGCCGGTTCAACCGCTGGGGTTTAGGTGGTTTAGGTCAGAGGCACTCGTCACTTCACGTCGATCACACATTGGCAGGTGCAGGTGTCGACGGTTCGTAGGCGTGGAAGGTGGGAGTTTTGCCCGATTTGTCGGATAACGCCTCTTCGGTCTTGGCGCTATTTGATCATCGTGGACGAGCGCCGGTTTGGATGGGCGGAATGGATCGATAAGTCTCATCGCGCTGGATGGGATAGAGACCGACCGGTCGATCTCCGCTTCACGGAACGGGAGCATCACCGGTCATTTTGCCGATTCCCGCAGAATGCGGTTCCGGGTTGCGCGGGGTGCGAAACAATCAGGTCGATGGCTGATTGTTGGCGTGTCCGCAGGTCAGCGCGCGAAGTGATCCTCTTCGGCCACTCGAATTCACCGTCCATGCCATCCGTGTTCCAGTCGGCGCTCACCGATTTTGGCTGGACGGCGCTAGGCGGAGCGGATGGCGCGGGCGAGCAGGGCCGCGGCGTCGGCCAGCTCCGCGGGCGGCAGCAGCGAGAAGCTCACCCTGATGTGGTCCGTTCCCCTCCCGCGGTCGACGAAGAAGTTCGTGCCCTCCGCGAACGCGACCCCCAGCGGCTCGGCCACGGCTGACAGCGCCCGCGCTGTCAGCCCGGCGGGCAGCCGGAGCCAGAGGAACCAGCCGCCCGCCGGGGACGGCACCTGGAGGTCGGGCAGTTCGGCGCGGAGCGCACCGACCAGTGCGTCGCGCTGGGCCAGGTAGGCCGAGCGGAGGTGCTCGACATGGGCGCGGTAGGCGCCGGACCTGGCGAACGTCGCCATCGTGAGCGCGGTCGTGTGGTTCAGCCCGCCGCCGCTGTCGACGTAGCCGAGCCCGGTCACCCTGCTCAGCACCGCTGGGCCTGCCTGCAGGAAGCCCAGCCGGATACCGGGGGCGACCGTCTTGGAGAACGAGCCGACGCGCACGACCGGCCCGTTCGGAGCGGCGGACCACAACGACGGCGGGGGCGCGCCCTCGTACCCGAGTTCGCGGTAGGTGTCGTCCTCCACGACGGCCACACTCGCGTCGCGCGCGAAGCGCACCAGGTCGGCCCGGCGCGACGCGGGCAGGCTCCGGCCGGTCGGATTGCCGAAGGTGGGCACGAGGTAGAGCAGCGCGACCCGCCTGCCACGACCGCGCAGGGAGCGCACCAGGTCGTCGAGCGCCCCGACGTCGATGCCCTGCTCGTCCTGCGGGGCGCTGACGAGTTCCAGCCCCCGATCGCTCAGGATGCGGGCGGCGAAGTGGTAGGTGGGGGCGTCGACGACGACCACGTCACCGGGTTCGGTCAGCACGGTGGCGGCGAGTGCGACGGCGTGCGACGCCCCGGCGGTCACGAAGAACTCGCCGGGTTCGCCCGGCACCCCGTCCACCTCGCCCAGGTGCGTGGCCAGCCAGCGCACCAGCGGCCCCGGACCCGCGGCGTGGCCGTAGGTCATCGCCTGCCAGTCGTACGCCTCCAGCGCGGCCCGCGTGGCCTCCTGCCACTGCCGGACGGGCAGCAGCCCCGGCCTCGGGTGGCCCCAACCCAGATCCGCCACGCCGGGGCGTTCGACGAACTGCAGGATCGGCAACTCCGGGTGGAGATCAGACGAGTTGTCGGCCGAGGTGGTCGTCATGGGCGCATGGTCGCACGACGGCGAACAGGAGGAACGCCAGTGCCAGTGCGATGACGCTGAAGCCCGAGACACCGAAGAAACCGGGGAACCGGACCAGCAGGACGCCGCCCACCAGACCGCCGACGGTGGTGCCCGCGTAGAGGGCGGTGGTGGCCAGCGAGGACACCGTGCCCGATCCGGGTCGGGACCAGGGTCAAGATCGCCGTGGTCTTCGACAACGCGCCGCTGGTCTGGGACTCGGCCGCGGTCTGCGCGGTCTGACCCTGATCCGGGGCTGAGGAGCCGCACCTCAGCCCCGGATCAGGCGGGGTCGTGCCCACTCGGTCCAGGTGTCACGAGGTCGGGTAGGCGGAGCCGAGCCACGCCTCGTCGACGCGCAGTCGCTTGTACCGGGTGGTGTCGGTGGACGCCGCGTGGGTGTTGAGCACGTCCACCCGCACGTACCTCGCGTCGGCCGCGGGGATGTCGATGAACTGGACACCGCGGTGGCTGGGCAGCGAACCGCTCTTGACCGGCGAGCCCCAGTCGCTGCCGTTGTCGCTCAGGTAGACCCGGTAGTCCCGAATCCGGGCGGACTGCTCGGTGTCCGAACGCGCGTAGCTCACCGAGTCCTCGCGCTGGTTGAGGCCGACGTACCGCACCCGCTTCACGGAACCCAGGTCGAACCGCAGTTGCACGGGAGTCGTCTTGTTGCTGTCCCAGTACGTCAGGTAGTTGCCGTCACCGGCCGCGCTCGCCGCGTGGCCGCTGGTGGACGCGTTCGCGCTCATCGTCACCTGGGACGGCGGGTAGACGCCCGTGCGCCCGTTGGTCTCGACCTTGAACACGGTGTCGTACTGGTCCCAGCCGGACAGGCCGGTGAGGGTCAGGCTGCCGCCGCCCTGGGTGAAGGCGATCGCCGCGCCGGTGCGCAGGTTGGTCACCTTGGTGACCCGGTAGGCGTTGTCCCGCAACCGGAGCGTGCTGCCGGACGGCGGGGTGAGCACGTGGACGTAGTGCAGGTCCGGGTTGTCCTTCCTGACCGTGGTGACCCCGTGCGCGCCGTCGTTCCAGAAACCCGGTTTGAGGCCGCCGTACAGGTATCCGCCGCCCTCGGTGCCCTCCAGCGACTCCGCGATCCGGTCGAGGTAGGAGTCCAGGAAGTCGTTGTACGCCTCCTGGTTGGACGGCAGGCGACCGTTGACCATGGCGGTCTCGGCCATGTTCGACTTCACCGACGACCCGGCGTTGGCGATGTACCGGCCGATGTTGAGCCGGTAGTCGACGGTGGAGTTCGAGCCGCCGTACCACCAGGCGCCCGAGCTGGGCAGCTTGTAGCAGGCCTCGATCAGCCGCGGCGCCGCCGTGTAGACCGCCTGCGGGTAGTCGTAGGCGGGCGTCATGCCGGTCTTCTGCTCGTTGCTGATCGTGTCCATGATCGGCGTGTCCTCGTTGTTGTTGCTCAGCAAGAAGTTCGGCCGATCGGCGCGGATCCGCTCGTAGAGCCCGTGGCTCTCCCAGTAGGCGTTGTCGTTGTCGATCCAGAACCCGCCCAGGTTCGGGTACTTCCGCATCACCTCGACGAAGTTGTCCTGGCTGAACTCGCCGAAGCCGTCACGGGTGGTCAGGTCGACGGAGTGGCCCTTGTAGCCCGAGTACGCGGCGGAGTTCAGCCAGCTGCCGGACGACAGCCCTTCCTGGTGCCACTGGGGATCGTCGGTCATGTACAGCACGACCTTGACCCCCTTCGCGCTCGCGGCCGTGACCAGCTCGCCGAGGAAGTCGCGCTTGGTCGAGCAGCTGCCGGGGATCTCCGACGGCCACGCGCGGCCGTAGCCGAGCCTGCTGTGGAACGAGGCGAAGACGAGGTACTTCGCGTGCACCTTCAGCGCCTCGTCGACCCAGTAGCCCGGCTTCCACCCGCCGCTGGTGACGGCGGATTCCCAGGCCGTGCAACTGGTGTAGCCGGGTGACGTGCGCATTCCCCAGTGCAGGAACAGGCCTGCCTGCGCGTCGCGCAGCCACTGCTGCCTGGGGTGCTGCACCTCCGCGACCGCGATCGGCGCGGCGGTCAGCCCCACCGCCACCGTCATGATCGCCAGGACGGAAACCGCCCTCCATAACGCTTTGTCGATGCGGAACACGCTGTCCTCCGGGAAGGTCGGGTCAGACGGGGAGGCCCCACGCGGGGGCAGGGGTGTTCGGGGAGACCGGTTCGACGGTCAGGTCGGGCCGTTGGCCCTGCGCGTGGACGACGATTTCCTCGCCGCGCCGCACGTCGATCCGGACATCGCCGCCGGGGAGCACGCGCCAGGGCACCACCCGGCCCAAGGAACTGCGGACGGTCAGCGGTCCGGGGATGTCGACGCGCAGCACGCACGGCGCGCCCGCGAGGCTCTTGAGCCGCACGAACTCCGTTCGCCCAGCCCGGCGGTCGGCCGACAGCAGGAACGCTCCCTGGGTGCGGAAGTCGTGCACCGCGAGGTCGCGCCAGTCCGCGGGCACGGCCGGGAACACGCGGATCACCCCGCCCCAGCTCTGGCACACCATGTCGTGCAACGACTGCGCTGCCGACAGAGGAGTCTCGATGACGGGACCGGACTCCTGGTACATCGTGTTGGGCCGCACGTATCGGCGCAGCAGCTCACCGAGGTAGAAGCGGGCGTCCTCGCCGCGCGACAGCAGCGCGGAGATGGACGCGGCGCCGGTGAAGCTGTACCCCTGCAACGCGCCCTCGAAGCTGATCCAGTGCTTCAGCGACCGCTCGACCAGCGCGCGGTCCTCGGGACGTTCCCCGGTCACCTCGTACAGCGGGTAGACCATCAGCAGGTGCGAGTAGTGCCGGTGCGACTTGGCGAACGGCACGCCCGCGCCGATCATGTAGCCGTTGGCGTCCACCGGGTAGTCGACCAGCGTGGCGAGCACTTCACGCCACCGCGGCGCGAGCGGGTCGTCCACCCGGAGCGTCGCCGCGGCGTCCAGCAGGGTCCGGCACCCCCAGCGGAGCAGTGCGAGGTCGTAGTTGCAGTCCGGCGCGTTGGTCCCGTACTCGGGTGAGGACGTGGGCGGAAGGTGCAGCCTGCCGTCCGGTCCCGGTTCCAGGAAGTGCAGGTAGTAGTTGACCGACCGGCGCAGCAGCGGGAAGACGACGTCCCGCAGGACGCCGATGTCCATGCTGTGCCGGTAGGACAGCCAGGCGTTGTGCAGCGCCCAGGTGAGGTTGCCGACCTCCGGGACGGGCGATGCCTGGCCGGGGATGCCGACCGGGAAACCGCTGGTGCCACCGCTCGTTCCGTTGAGCAGGGTCATGTCGGTGGTGCGCGGGATGCCTGCCGAGTCGGCGCGGTAGCGCTCGTCGACCTGGCCGACCAGGTTCGCCCGGAACTCGTGCAGGCTGCGGGTGACCGCGTCCAGTTCCAGGTGGTTGGACCCGTGGATCAGCCAGTACTCCAGCTGGACGTTGAGGTTCCACCACACCGCGGGCCACGGGGTCGGCTCCAGCCACGGTCCACAGGTCGCCATCACCGGCGCTTCCCGCCGCGCCGCCGAGGCGATCTTGTAGAGCTGGATCCAGTAGAAGCTCAGCATCCGGGCGTCGGGCAGCGAGAGGAAGCTCTTGCGGTAGTACCGGTGCCACCAAGCCCGGTGGGAGAGCACGAGCGTCGCGGCGGGCAGGACGGCCGTCCGGCGCAGCACGCGGACCGCCTGGTCCTCGGCCGTGGTGTCCGGGAAC
>JBDSAJ010000626.1:0-6807 GCA_039922235.1 Umezawaea sp. | reverse complement strand
CGGGTTCAAGGATGTCGAGGCTCTGATCGCTCTGGCGATGTTGTCCCTGGGTGGCTACCGGCCTGTTCTACCCGGTAGATGATCACCCACGGAAACAGCAGAAGAGCCAGTAAAATCGGCCACGTTCGTGGCCCTGCCTCGGGTTTTGTGGTGGGTCGATCAGAACGCTACTGCCCCGCCAGCGTTAGGTATTCACCCTCCACGAGGGCGCAGGCGGCTGTGATGGCGGCGAGCGCGTCTCGTAGCAGTGGGTTGGTGTTGGCTGTTCGGTGGACTACTGCCACGTGCCGTTGCACTTGGGTGCCGCGCAGTCTGCGGGCGGCGGTGCCTGGACGCGGCTCGTACCCCAGTGCTGGTACTAGTGCCACGCCGACGCCTGCGGCTACTAGGGCTTGGACTACGCCGTAGTCGTTGCTGCGGAAGGTGGTTTTCGGGGTGAAGTTGTGGGTGGCGCAGAGGCGGGTCAGGCAGGTTGCGCCCGCGGTGCCATCTTTGCTGGCGATCCAGCGGGCGTTGGCCAGGTCGTCTGGGCGGATGGTGTGGTGGCGTACTGCTGGGTGGGTTTCGGGGAGTAGGAGCAGTAGTGCTTCTGCTAGTAGTGGGATGACGGTGAGGTCTGTTGGCCAGGTACGTGGCACTAGGTCGTAGGTGTAGACGAGGGCCAGGTCGCGGTCGCCCGCGAGGACCAGCGGGAGGATGTCGTCGGGTTCGGCCTCGTCCAGCGTGATGTCGGCGTCCGGGCGGTCACGGATCAGCCTCGCGACGGCGTGTGGCACCAAGCGGGCGCTTGCGGTGGGGAACGTGCCCAGGCGGAGGCGGCCTCGGCGGCCCTGGACCATTGCCTGGACCTCCTGTTCGAAGCCGTCCAGGCCTGCCAGTAGTTCGGCGCCGCCGTTCGGCGATGAACAGGGCTGCGGCGGAGGGGCGGATGCTGTGGGCCTCGCGTTCGAACAGTTCGACACCTACTGCGCGTTCCAGTGCGGAGACCTGTTGGGAGACGGCGGAGGCGGTGTAGC
The DNA here is from genome assembly GCA_039922235.1 of Umezawaea sp. Classification (GTDB taxonomy): domain Bacteria; phylum Actinomycetota; class Actinomycetes; order Mycobacteriales; family Pseudonocardiaceae; genus Umezawaea. The sequence continues at coordinate 5,791 of JBDSAJ010000626.1, read as the reverse complement.
CGAGTGTTCGTGCGGCGGCGGCGAAGGAGCCGGCCGCGACCACCTCGACGACGGTTCGCAGGTGCACTGGGTTCAGCACCAGCTCACCTTATGCTCGTTGTGGCGAGATTTCAGTCTGCAGGGGCTTGGCAAACACTGCGGCGCGGCCGCACGCTGGGTTCATGCCGCCTGGACACGCCTATGCCTCCACCAGCCCGGTCGATGTTCGCGACGTGGTCGTGGACGTCGACCTGCAACCCGGGTCGGCTCTGGTCGATGCTGCGCGGCGGGCGAAAGCGGCGCAGCGGGCGTGGGCCGCGGTGCCCGCGCCGGTGCGGGGACAGGTTGTCGGCAACATCGGCAGGCTGGTGTCGGCGAATGCCGAGGCGTTGGCCCGGCTGGTGACGCGGGAGATCGGGAAGCCGCTCGCCGAGGCGCGTGGCGAGGTCCAGGAGATCGTCGACACCTGCGAGTTCTTCCTCGGTGAGGGGCGCAGGCTCTACGGGCAGACTGTGCCGTCTGAGATGGCGGACAAGCAGCTCTTCACCTTCCGCAACCCGGTCGGGGTGGCCGTGATCATCACTGCGGGCAACTTCCCGGTGGCGGTGCCATCCTGGTACGTAGTGCCTGCTCTGCTCTGCGGCAACGCTGTGGTGTGGAAGCCCGCTGAGTACTCCGCCGCGTCCGCGCAGGCGTTCTTTGACATCTTCACCAGTGCCGGTCTGCCTGAAGGTGTGCTGAACATCGTGTTCTCCGACGGGGAGCAGACGTTCGGCGGTTTGGAGCAGGCGCTGGCGGAACGGCTGGTGGACAAGGTCGGGTTCACCGGTTCCACGGCGGTCGGCGTGCGGATCGGTGAGTTGTGCGGGCGGCACCTGCAGACGCCATGTCTCGAACTGGGTGGCAAGAATCCGATGGTCGTCACCGAGGACGCGGACCTGGACTTGGCCGTGCAGGGTGCGCTGTTCTCCGGGTTCGGGTCGGCCGGCCAACGCTGCACGTCGCTCGGCACGGTGATCGCGCACGAGTCGGTGCACGCGGAGTTCCTGCGGCGCTTCGTCGTGGCGACCGAGAACGCTGTGGTCGGTGACCCTACCGAGGACGTCCTCTTCGGACCGCTGTTGGACGCGAAGTTCGCGGCGGGCTTCGAACGATCGCTTGCCGCGATCGGGGAGCACCACGTCGTGCACGGGTCGACGGGGCTCGGGCGCGTCACGAAAGACAATCCTCGCAAGGGGTTCGTCGGCTCCTTCGAGACTGGCCTGTACTACCACCCGACGATCGTCGACGGTGTGCGGGCGGACGACGAGCTGTTCCTGGAGGAGACGTTCGGGCCGATCGTCGGTGTGACCACCTACCGGGACCTGGATGAGGCGATCGAATTGGGGAACCTGCCCGGTTACGGGCTGTCCAGCGCGATCTACACGACGGACCCGAACAAGGCGTTCCGGTTCCGGACCGGGATTTCCGCGGGCATGGTCAGCGTCAACAACTCGACGTCCGGGGCGGAGGCGCACCTGCCGTTCGGTGGCAACGGCAAGTCCGGCAACGGGTCCCGGCAGTCCGGGGTCTGGGTGCTCGACCAGTTCACCCGCTGGCAATCGATGAACTGGGACTACTCCGGTTCCCTGCAGAAGGCCCAGATGGACACCGTCGAGATCGAGGCCGACCTTGAGTTCCGCCTCCGCTGAGGTCGTCGTGATCGGCGGCGGGGTGATGGGCGTCAGCACCGCCTTCCACCTCGCCGAGGCGGGCGTGCGCGACGTCGTGCTGGTGGAGCGCGACGAACTCGGGGCCGGATCCACCAGCAAGGCCGCAGGCGGGGTGCGGGCGCAGTTCTCCGATGAGGTCAACATTCGGCTTGGCGCGCGCAGTCTGGAGGCGTTCGCCAGGTTCTGGGAGCGGCCGGGGCAGGAGATCGACCTGCACCGGACCGGGTACCTGTTCCTGTTGTCGGATCCGGCGGATGTGGTGGCGTTCGAGCGGAACGTGGTGTTGCAGAACGAGTTGGGCGTGCCCAGTCGGATGCTGGACGTGGCTGAGGCGAAGGCGCTGTCGCCGCTGGTGTCCACAGACGGGTTGCTCGCGGCGACCTACTCCCCCGACGACGGGCACTGCACGCCGGAGTCCGTCGTCCTCGGGTACGCGACCGCCGCTCGGCGGCTGGGGGCCGTGCTGCGCACGCGCACCGAGGTGCTGGACATCGAGGTGCACGACGACGGGACCAGCACCGTCGTGACGAACCGCGGCGCGATCCGCGCGTCGGCCGTGGTCTGCGCGGCGGGTGCGTGGTCGCGGCGGATCGGCGGGTTCGTCGGCGTCGACCTGCCCGTCACGCCGCTGCGGCGGCAGATCGTCTGCACCGAGCCGATCCCCGACCTGGCGCCGGTCGTGCCGTTCACCATCGACTTCGGGTCGTCGTTCTACTTCCACCGCGAGGGCCGGGGCCTGCTGATGGGCATGTCCGACCCGGAGCAGGAGCCGGGTTTCCACCTCGACCGGTCCGACGAGTGGCTGCCGCGGCTGGCCGAGGCGATCGGGGTCCGGGCGCCAGGCCTGCTCGACGTCGGGATCGCGAGCGGCTGGGCCGGGCTGTACGAGGTGACGCCGGACCACAACGCGCTGATCGGGGAGGCGCCGGGGCGGTTCTTCTACGCCACCGGCTTCTCCGGCCACGGGTTCCTCCAGGGCCCGGCGGTGGGCGAGGTGGTGCGCGACCTGTACCTGGGGCGCGAGCCCGTCGTCGATGTGTCTACCTTGGACGCGAGCAGGTTCGCCTCGAACACCCACCGGCCCGAACTCAACACCGTCTGAGGGATCCGATGACCGACGTGCTGCAGCTCATGGACGAGTGGGGACCGGAGAAGGTCGTCACGGTGTCCGACCGCCGCTCCGGGATGAAGGGCGTGCTGGTCATCGACAACACCGCCCGCGGCATGGGCAAGGGCGGCACCCGCATGGGGCCGGAGGTGACGACCGGCGAGATCGCCCGGCTGGCGCGGGTGATGACGTGGAAGTGGGCCGCGGTCGACCTGTTCTTCGGCGGCGCCAAGGCGGGCATCGTGTTCGACCCGGCTTCGCCGGACAAGGAGAAGGCGCTGCGGGCGTTCGCGCGGGCGCTGTCCAACGAGGTGCCCGGCGAGTACGTGCTGGGCCTGGACGTCGGCCTGACCGAGCGGGACGCGGCGATCGTGCAGGACGAGCTGGGCGACCGCGGCGCGATGATGGGCGCGCCCGCGGCACTGGGCGGCCTGCCGTACGACGAGCTGGGCGTGACCGGGTTCGGCGTCGCCGAGGTGGCCGACGAGCTGTCGGAGTCGCTGAGGGGCAAGCGGGTCTCGATCCAGGGGTTCGGGGCGGTCGGCGCGGCGGCGGCGAAGCGGTTCGCCGAACTGGGCGCCGTCGTGGTCGCGGTGTCGTCGGTGAACGGCGCCCTGCACGACCCGGACGGCTTGGACGTGCCGCGGCTGCTGGCGCTGCGGGAGGCGCACGGCGACGCGGCGGTCGCGGAGTACGGGCGGGTGCTGCCGCTGGGCAAGGAACTGCTGGCCCCGTGCGACGTGCTGGTGCCCGCCGCGACCCAGGACGTGATCGACAAGGACTGGGCGGGGCGGATCACCGCCGGGATGGTGGTGGAGGGCGCGAACCTGCCGACCACGCCCGCCGCGCAGGAGGTGCTCGCGGCGCGGGGCATCACGGTCGTGCCGGACTTCATCGCCAACGCGGGCGGGATCATCGCGGCGGCGTTCGGGATGGACGCGCGCTACTCGCCGTTCCCGGTGGTGCCGTCGACCGTGATGACGGCGGTGTCGGCGAAGCTGCGGGCGAACGCGGCGCTGGTCGTGCGCGAGGCCGGCAGGCTCGGCCTGACCACGCACGACGCCGCCCGCGGGCTGGCGCAGGACCGGGTGCTCGCCGCGATGCGGTTGAAGGGTCAGGTGACGTGAGCGCGCTCGGCGGTCTCGTGATCGCCGACTTCGGGCGGGTGCTGGCCGCGCCCTACGCCACGATGGTGCTGGCCGACCTGGGCGCCGAGGTGGTCAAGATCGAGCACCCGCGCGGCGACGAGACCCGCGCGTGGGGCCCTCCGCACGCCCGCGGCGAGGCGACGTACTTCCTGTCGGTGAACCGGAACAAGACGTCCGCGGTGCTGGACCTGGCCACCGCCGACGGCCGCGCCGCGGCGCGCGGGATCGCGCTCGGCGCCGACGTCGTGGTGGAGAACTTCCGACCGGGCACGATGGCGCGGTTCGGCCTGTCGTACGAGGACCTGCGGACCGTCCACCCCGGACTGGTGTACTGCTCGGTCACCGGCTTCGGCGCGGGCCGGGGGCGGGACCTGCCGGGGTACGACCTGCTGGTGCAGGCCGTCGGCGGGCTGATGAGCGTCACCGGATCCCGACCCGGCGAGCCGGTGAAGACCGGCGTGGCGCTGGTGGACGTGCTGACCGGGATCCACGCGGCCGTGGGGATCCTGGCCGCGCTGCGGCACCGGGACGCCACCGGCGAGGGGCAGCTGGTCGAGGTGGACCTGCTGTCGGTGCTGCTGTCGTCGATGGTCAACCAGAGCGCGGGCTACACGGCGGCAGGTGTCGTGCCGGGGATCATGGGCAACCGGCACCCGTCGATCGCGCCGTACGAGCTGGTGGAGACCGCGGACCGGCCGATGGTGCTGGCCGTGGGCAACGACCGCCAGTTCGCGAAGCTGTGCGCGGCGCTCGCCGCGCCGGAGCTGGCGGCCGACCCGAGGTTCGCCACGAACGGCGAGCGGGTCGCGCACGTGGACGCGCTGATGGCGCTGCTGAACCCGAGGCTGCGCTTGAGGACGGCCCACCAGTGGTTCGAGGCGCTCACGCCGCTTGGCGTCCCCTGTGGACCCGTGAACGACCTCGCGGGTGCGTTCGACCTGGCCGCGAACCTCGGCCTGGAGCCCGTCGTGGCCGTGGACGGCCTGAACCTGGTGGCCAACCCGATCCGGCTGTCCCGCACGCCCGCGACCTACCGGCTGCCGCCGCCACCGCTGAGCTAGCCCGATCGGGCGAAGCGATTCGGCCGGTGGGGGCAGTCTTCTCCTGGTTTGATGCGGCAATGATCAAGCGCGCGCTGGTGGTCGTACTGCTGCTGGCACTGTCCCCGGCACCCGCGGAAGCGGTGACGGGCGTGGACTTCACCGGGACCGTGGCGTTGAGCGGGTGTTCCGGGGCGGTGGTGCGGACGCCGTCGGCGAAGCCGTCGGACGCGGCGCTGGTGATGTCCAACGGGCACTGCGTGAAGCTGATGGCGGCGGGCGAGGTGGTCGTCGGCCAGCCGAGCGAGCGGACGTTCACGCTGCTCAACCCGACCGGCACGGCGACGCTGGGCACGGTGCGCGCCACCGAGATCGCCTACGCCACGATGACCACCACCGACGTGGCCTTCTACCGGCTCGACCAGACCTACGCGCAGGTGGAGGCGTTCGGCAGCAGGGCGTTGGAGCTGTCGCCCAAGCGGGCGGCGGCGGGTGCGGACATCCGGGTCGTGTCGGGGTACTGGAAGCGGCTGTACTCCTGCAAGATCGACGGGTTCGCGCACGAGCTGCGCGAAGGCGCGTGGACGTGGTTTGACTCGATCCGCTACACCGCGCCGTGCGACACGGTCGGCGGCACGTCCGGGTCGCCGATCGTCGACGCCACGAGCGGCAAGGTGGTCGGGGTCAACAACACGCTGAACGAGAACGGCAAGCGCTGCACGCAGGACAACCCGTGCGAGGTCGACGAAGCCGGTTCGGTGACCGTGCGGCGCGGCATCGGGTACGGGCAGCAGGTGCACCTCG
>JBDSAJ010000625.1:0-7258 GCA_039922235.1 Umezawaea sp. | reverse complement strand
AGGACCCGACCGTCGAGCTCGACCCACCCGGCCGGGTCCTCGGCCAGGTCCTGCGCGGTGCCGCGCACGAGCAAGTCCGGGTGCTCCGCGACCCATGGGTGGTCCGGCGCGACGTGGTTGGGCACGTAGTCCAGCACCAACCGGACGCCGCGCTCGGCCAACGCCTTCCGTGCCCGTGCGAGTCCCTCGGGACCGCCGAACCGCTCGTCCACCACGTACCGCCGCACGCAGTACGGCGAGCCGATCACGTCGTCGGACCGCAGGTCCGGCAACGTCCGCCGGAATGACGCCCGCATGTCCTCGGTCACGAGCGCGAGCCCTGAGGCACTGCGCTCCCACACGCCCATCAGCCACACCGCGTCGACGCCGGGTCGGGCGAGGTCGTCCCACGCCGCGTCGGGCACCTCCCCGAGCGTCACCGGCCGACCGAAGGAGTTCAACCACACGGCGGTGTTCACCTCGTGGACGACAGGGCCCTTCATCGCCGCGCCACCCCCCGGAACAGCAGTAGCAGCAGCGCCACCGTCCCGGTCCACCCGGTCTGGTGGCTCGCACCGAGACCGGCCCCGGTGTCGCCGTCGAAGTACTCGTGGAACAGCACCAGGTCCCGCCAGTGCGGGTCGTCCCGCAGCAGCGGGTTCCCGCCGTGTGCCGGGCGCCCGTCGGCCGTGGGCAGGAACAGCCGGACCAACCGGTTCGAGATGTCCTCGGCCACCTCGCGCAGCGTTGCCCACCGGTCCGACCCGGTCGGGAACTCCACCCGGAAATCGTCGCCGAAGTACACGTGCAGGTTCAGCAGCGCTCGCACCAGCATGACGTTGAGCGGGAACCAGACCGGTCCGCGCCAGTTCGAGTTGCCGCCGAACATGCCGCTGTCGGACTCCGCGGGCAGGTACGAAACCCGGTGCTCGGCACCGTCCACGGTGAACACGTACGGGTGGTCGCGGTGCCACCGGGACATCGAGCGGACACCGTGCGGGCTCAGGAACTCCTCCTCGTCGAGCACCCGCGCGAGGATCCGCCGCAACCGCTGCTCGTCGAACAGCGCGAACAGCACCGGATCCGAGCCGTGCGCCTGGTTCCCGTGGCCCCACAGGGCGGTCTTCACCGCGGGGTGGCGGTCCAGGAACTCCACCACGCCCTGGACGAGGTCGGGGAAGCTGTCCCGCACCGCCCCGTCCACGACGGTCGCCGCCGCCAGCGGGACGAGCCCGACGGCGGACCGCACCTTCAGCCTCGTCGAGGTGCCGTCGGGCAGCCGCAGGACGTCGTAGAAGAAGCCGTCCTCCTCGTCCCAGAGCCCGACACCGTCGGGTCCGACGTGCTGCGTCCCGGCGGCGATCCACGCGAAGTTCTCCAGCAGCGCCTGCGCCTGCTCGACGTAGGTGGGGTCGTCGACGGCCAGTTCCAGCGCGATGCGGGTGAGGCTCTGGCAGAACAGCGCCATCCACGCCGTGCCGTCCGCCTGGTCGATGTGCCCACCGGAGGGCAGAGGGGCGCTCCGGTCGAAGACACCGACGTTGTCCAGCCCGAGGAACCCGCCCTGGAACACGTTGCGCCCGTCGACGTCCTTGCGGTTGAGCCACCAGTCGAAGGTGCGCATCAGCTTGGGGAACGCCCGCTCCAGGAACGCGCGGTCACCCTTGCCACGAACCGATTTCTCGTGCTCGTAGAGGAAGAGCACCGCCCAAGCGTGCAGCGGCGGGTTGGCGTCGCCGAAGTCCCACTCGTAGGCCGCGAGCTGGCCGTTGGGGTGCAGGTACCGCCGGTCCAGCAGGAGTTCCAGCTGGCGTTTGGCGAACGCCGGGTCGACCAGTGCGAGCGTCACCGCGTGGAAGGCGAGGTCCCAGGCGGCGAACCACGGGTACTCCCACGTGTCGGGCATGGAGATGACGTCCCCGGCGGCCAGGTGCCGCCAGTCGTGGTTGCGCAGCGCCGACCGGTCCAAGGGGTCCGCGCCCTGCTCGGTGAGCCACTGCTCGACGTCCAGCACGTAGTACTGCTGGGACCACAGCATCCCGGCCAGCGCTCGCCGCGCCACCACCCGCTCGTCGTCGGTGAGGTCGCCCGCCAGCACCTCGGCGTAGAACTCGTCGGCCTCGGCGATCCGTGCCGCGACCACCTCGTCGAAGTCGTCGAAGGGGTCGTCGTCGGTCGGTTCGGCGAGCCGGACGCGGACGGTCGCGCTGCCTCCCGCGGGGATGTCGAGGACGTGGTGCGTGGCGGCCTTGGTGCCGCTCCCGTCCGGGTTCACCGCCGACCGGTCGTCGTTCACGACGGCCCTGCCGATGCCGTCCTTGACGAAGGGGGCCCTCTCGAGCGACCCGAAGACCCTCTCGTCGTCGGTCTCGTTCTCGGTCAGCAGCACGGCGGCAGGCGGGTCGACGGTGAACAGCCGGGGGCCCACACCGGCTCCCTCCGCCCGCACGCCGTCGCTCGCGGCCACCAGCGACGGGTGCTCGTCGCCGCCCGCCCACGACCAGGTGTGGCGGTACCACAGCGTCGGCAGCACGTGCAGCCGAGCCGCGTCGGGACCCCGGTTGTGCGCCGTGACGCGCATGAGCACGTCCTCCGGCCCGGCCTTCGCGTACTCCACCACCACGTCGAAGTAGCGGCTCTCGTCGAAGACGCCGGTGTCGAGCAGTTCGTACTCCGGGTCCTGGCGACTCCGCGCCCCGTTGGTCGCGACCAGGTCGGCGTACGGGAATTCCCGTTGCGGGTACTTGTAGAGCATCTTGAGGTAGGAGGCGGTGGGCGTCGCGTCGAGGTGGAAGTAGCACTCCTTCACGTCCTCGCCGTGGTTGCCCTCGGCGTTGGTCAGCCCGAACAACCGCTCCTTCAGGACCGGGTCGACGCCGTTCCACAGCGCCAGGGCCAGGCACAGCCGCTGCCGGTCGTCGCTGATGCCCGCCAGCCCGTCCTCGCCCCACCGGTAGGCCCGGAACCGGGCCTGGTCGTGGGTGAACGACGACCAGGTGTCACCGCCGCCGTAGCCCTCGCGCACCGTGCCCCACTGCCGGTCCGCGAGGTAGGGGCCCCATCGCCGCCAGGAGACTCCCGCCTCGTCCTCGTCCAGTCTCCGACGCTCCGCGCTCGCCATCCCGGTCACCGGTCGCGCGCCACTTCGGAGCCGTGCACGACGACCGCCCACATCACGACCACGCACAGGGCGATGACGATCGTCGACCAGATGGGCTGGACGCCCACGAACCCGAGCTGCAGCAAGGCGTTGACCGACACGAACACCACGGCGACCACCCGCGCCCACGCGGCGCCCGTCCACAGCCCGACACCGGCCATGGCGACCAGGACGCCGACGACCAGGTGCACCCAGCCCCAGCCGGTGAGGTCGAACACGAGCACGTTCTCCGGCGTCACCAGGTAGTACTCGTTGTCCACCAAGGCCACCACGCCCTCGATCACGTTGAACGACCCGATGATGAGCATCATGACGCCCGCGAACCCGATCCAGCCGGTCCACGGACTGGGCGCGGGCACCTGCTGCTCCCACATCCCGTTCGTCTCGTCCGTCATGCCCGTCCTGCGGTTCATGTCCGTCCTCTCGTTGGTGATCACGTTCATCGATCACGATGGCCGGTCGTCGCCGCGGTTTCCTCACCCGGTGCGGACGACTCGGGTTCGACACGGGTGAGTCCGCGCCGTGCGCGCATCAGCGCGGCGACCCAGCCCGCGCGCGGGTCCACCTCCACCAGCACCGCGTTGACCAGCAGGGTCGCCGGTACGGCGAGCAGCATCCCGAACGGCCCCAACACCCATCCCCAGAACACCAGTGCCAGGAACGCGGTCGTGGCCGACAACCCGACGGCGTTGCCCGCGAACCGCGGTTGGACCAGTGACTGCCCGATGAAGTTCACGAGCAGGTACACCGCGCACACCACCAGGGCGCGCCTGCCGCCGTGCTCCAGCAGCGCCAGCAGGACGGGTGGCGCGAGTCCTATCAGGAACCCGATGTTCGGGATGTAGTTGGTGACGAACGACAACAACCCCCACAGCAGCGCGAGCGGCACACCCAGCAGCAGGAGCGCCACCGTGTCGACCACCGCGATCGCCAGGCCGAACACGGTGGTGACGACGAGGTACCGGCGGGTGCGCACCACGAATCCGTCCAGCGCGTCGCCCAGCAGCGGTCGGCCCGCGGCCAGTTCGCCCATCCGGTCGTCCGCGCCACCCGCCTCGGTGCTGAGGAACATCAGCAGCGCCAGCAGGAACACGAGGTTCGTGGTCAGACCGGCGAGGTCGCCGAGCAGCCCGCCGACCACTCGCAGTACCCGCGCGGGTTCGATCGAGCCGACCAGGTCGCGCAGTGCGGTCGGCTCGCCGCCCGCGGCTCCCACCACCTCCGCGCCGTGGGCGAGCAGCTCGCGGCCGCGATCCAGGTAGCCGGGCAACAGTTCGCCCAGCCGGGCCGCGGACACGGCGACGACCAGTCCGAAGAGGATGATCACGCCGTAGACCGTGACCACCGTGGCCGACATCTCGACCCATGCGGGCACCCCCCGCCCGCGCAGCCACCGACGCAGCGGCGCGACCGTGATCACCACCACCAGCGCCAGCAGAGCGGGCCCGACGAGCCAGGCGACGGCCCGCAGTCCGGCGACCGCGACCACGGCCGACGCGCACCCCAGCAGGATCACCAGGCCGCGTGGCAGCGGCGAACCCGCCGTTGTGACGTGACTTCCCGACATCACCCCTCCTTTGACCGAGTGACGCCACCGTGGCAGCCGGTGGGGGCGTCGCTCCTCGCCAACGGGGGGCGAGGAGCGACGCGACGTCACCCGTCGCGGGTGGTGCCGCCCCCCGGTCCAGCGGCGAACGTCGTGCCATGACCGCTCAAGAGCAGTACGACTACCCCCCGATCGAGGGCCACGGCCTCGTCGGCAACCTCCAGACCGCGGCGCTGATCGCCAGGGACGGGACCATCGACTGGTGGTGCGTACCGCGCTTCGACGCGCCCAGCGTGTTCGGGTCGGTGCTGGACGCCCGACGCGGTGGGCGCTGTCGGATCGGTCCGGTGGGCGACCGGCGTGCGGGGCGCCAGCTCTACTTCCCCGACACGCCGGTGCTGATCACCCGCTTCGCGACCGACGGTGGCGTGGGCGAGGTCGTCGACTTCATGCCGCCCGCGGGCACGACCGCCACGAACCGGCACCGGCTGATCCGCATGGTCCGGTGCGTCCGGGGCCGGGTGGAGTTCGAACTCGAGGTGGCACCGAGGTTCGACTACGGGCTCGGTCGGCACCGGACGATCCTGACCGACGACGGCGCGGTGTTCGAGAACTCCGAGACGACCCTGGTGCTGCACACCGTCCGCGGGCCCGGTGATCCCCGCGCGGCCGGTGTGGAGCTGATCGGACAGGGGGACGTGCACGCGGTGATCCCGCTGGAGGAGGGCCAGGTCAGGGGCGTTGTGCTGGAGACCAACCCTGGTGGCCCGCCGATGGCCCTTGGCGTGGCGGACGTGGAGGAGGCGTTCGACGCGACGGTCCGCCACTGGCACGAGTGGCTCTCGCGGTCGACCTACCGCGGCCGGTGGCGGGAGGCGGTGGACAGGTCGGCGATCACGTTGAAGCTCCTGACGTACGCGCCGACCGGCGCGATCGTGGCGGCGCCCACCGCGGGCCTGCCCGAACTCGTCGGCGGCGAGCGCAACTGGGACTACCGCTACACGTGGGTCAGGGATGCCTCGTTCGCGGTCTCCTCGTTGCTGGACCTGGGCTTCACCGACGAGGCCGCGGCCTTCGCGCGGTGGCTGGCCGACCGGTACGAGGAGCGCGGCGACGGGCCGTTGAAGGTGCTCTACCGGGTCGACGGCTCACCGGACGTGCCGGAGCACGTCCTCGGCCACTGGGAGGGCTACCGCGGCTCGGCGCCCGTCCGGATCGGCAACGCGGCGGGCGGGCAGCTCCAGCTCGACATCCACGGCGAGCTGTTCGACGCGATGCACCGGGCGCACCAAGCGGGTCTGCGCGTGGGCAGGCAGGGGTGGCGGGCGCTGTCGGGTGTCCTGGACTGGCTGGCCGACAACTGGGACCAGCCCGACGAGGGCATCTGGGAGACGCGCGGCGGTCGGCAGGACTTCACCTACAGCCGCGTGATGAGCTGGATGGCGTTCGACCGCGGGCTGAAGATCGCCGACAGCCAGAGCCTGCCCGCTCCCGTCGAGCGCTGGCGCGCGATCCGCGACGACATCCACGAGCAGGTGTGGCAGCGTGGCTGGAGCACAGGCAGGCGGGCGTTCACCCAACGCTACGGATCCGACGCGCTGGACGCCTCGCTGCTGAGGATGGGGCGCACGGGTTTCATCGCACCGCACGACCCGGCGTGGCAGGACACGCTGACGGCCATCGAGCGCGACCTCGTGGTGGACGACCAGGTGCTGCGCTACGAGCAGTCGGTCTCCCCGGACGGGTTGGTGGGCGCGGAGGGCACGTTCTCGTTGTGCACGTTCGACTTCGTGTGCGAGCTGGCCCGCGCGGGCCGGACGGCGAAAGCGCGGCTGGTGTTCGAGAAGGCGTTGACGCACGCCAACCACCTCGGCCTGTACGCCGAGGAACTCGGGCCCACAGGTGAGCAGTTGGGCAACTTCCCCCAGGCGTTCACCCACCTGGCGCTGGTCGAGGCGGCGGTCGTGCTGGACCGCGCGCTGACCGGGCGGCGGAACAGGGGGGAGTCGTGGCCGTGGTGACGGCGTGGTGCTTCGCCACCCACGACGGGGCGGACGGCGCGCTCGACGCGGTGCTCGACAGCCAGGTGGGGCTGTACGACGCGGCGGTCCTGTCGTGGCCGCCCGGCTTGGACAGCACCAGCGCGCGACTGCCGGGCCGGGGTGCCGGGGGGACCGTGCTCGGTGGTGCGTTCTGGGGTCTGGTGATCGGGCTCCCGCTGCCGTCGGTGGTCGCGTGCTCAGTGGCCGGTGCCGTTGTGGGTCTGCTCCTCGGGCGCCTCACGCGACCGGTGCTGTCCGATGACGTCGTCCGCGACGCCCGGAGGCGAATTCGCCCCGGCACGTCGTTGCTCCTGCTGCTGTCCGACGAGCCGCCCGCGGTCCCGGCGGCGAAGGAGGCGGCGGGAGCGGGGTCGCCGTGAGCCGGGCGATCGGGGTGGTCGCCGGGACCTCGGCGACCACCGCGGCCTTGCTCCTGGTGTACTTCCTGCTGCCCGCGCAGCGGCCGGTCGACATCGGCGTTGGCCTGCGGTGGTTGGCGGGCGTCGCGGTGGTGATAGCGGTGGTCGGCCT
>JBDSAJ010000624.1:0-2767 GCA_039922235.1 Umezawaea sp. | reverse complement strand
CTCCTCGGTGCCGTCGCCGAGCCGCACGGCCCACTGGGCGGCGTGGTCGCGGTGGTACGCCAGTTCCTTCAGGCCCTTGGCGGCGATGGCCGCGAGCACCGGGTCCGCGCTGCCGCGCAGGCGGGAGAACTGGGCGACCTTCCACGACGAGAACACCAGCAGCCGCACGATGGTCGTGGCGAAGTCGCCACCCGGACCGGGACCGCAGTCGATCTCGGCCAGGTGCACGTTGCGGAACCCGCGCTCGTCGCGCAGGTACGCCAACGCGTCCTCGTCGCGGCCCTCGCCCTCGACCTCGCCCGCGCGGGTGAGCAGCAGGCGGGCTTGGCCGAGCAGGTCCAACGCGATGTTGGCCAGCGCGATGTCCTCCTCCAGCTCCGGCGCGTGCGAGCACCACGCGGCCAGTCGCTGGGAGAGGATCAGCGAGTCGTCGCCGAGCATCAGGCAGTAGGCGACGAGGTCCGCCTTGTCCACCGTGGACGGGATGTCCCGGTCCACACCTTCCAGCGCGCTGTGGAAGCCGGTGCCGAAAGCCCAGTGCGTGTCCTCGTGGTCGATGAGGGACTCATAGGCGTTGTCGAAGCTCATCGCGGCCACCAGCCTCGTCGGGTACGCGTTGTCACTGTGTTCTGCGGGACACCCGCACCCGAGTTCATAGGTGCGGCACGTCCTCGGGAATCGCGTAGAACGTGGGGTGCCGGTAGACCTTGTCGCCGCTGGGCTCGAAGAACGGGTCCTTCTCGTCCGGCGAGGACGCGGTGATGGCCTCGGCGGGCACCACCCAGATGGACACGCCCTCGTTGCGCCGGGTGTAGACGTCGCGCGCGTTGCGGACGGCCATCTCGGCGTCCGGGGCGTGCAGCGATCCGACGTGCACGTGGTTCAGCCCGCGCTTGCCGCGCACGAAGACCTCCCACAGCGGCCACGACGTGCTCATGCCACACCTTCCTGGGTCTGCGACGACTTGCGAGCGGCGTGCGCGGCGGCGGCTTCGCGGACCCAGGCGCCGTCCTCGTGCGCCTTGCGGCGGTGGGCGATGCGCTGGCTGTTGCACGGGCCGTGCCCGCCGACGACCTGCCAGAACTCGTCCCAGTCCGGCTGGCCGAAGTCGTGGTGGCCGCGCTCGGCGTTCCACTTCAGCTCGGGGTCGGGGAACGTGACGCCGAGCTTCGCGGCCTGCGGCATCGACATGTCCACGTACTTCTGCCGCAGCTCGTCGTTGGTGTTGCGCTTGATCCGCCACGCCATCGACTGCTCGGTGTTGGCGCTCTCCGAATCGGGCGGGCCGAACATCATCAGCGACGGCCACCACCAGCGGTTCACGGCGTCCTGCACCATGTCGCGCTGTGCCTGCGTTCCCCGCATCATGGTCATGAGCAGTTCGTAGCCCTGCCGCTGGTGGAAGGACTCCTCCTTGCAGATGCGGATCATGGCCCGCGCGTACGGGCCGTACGAGGTGCGGCACAGCGGCACCTGGTTGCAGATGGCGGCGCCGTCGACCAGCCAGCCGATCACACCCATGTCCGCGAACGTCAGCGTCGGGTAGTTGAAGATCGAGGAGTACTTCTGCTTGCCGTCGATGAGCTTCTCGGTCAGCTCACCCCGGTCCGCGCCCAGCGTCTCGGTCGCGGCGTACAGGTACAGCCCGTGACCGGCCTCGTCCTGCACCTTAGCGAGCAGGATCGCCTTGCGGCGCAACGAGGGCGCGCGGCTGATCCAGTTGCCCTCCGGCTGCATCCCGATGATCTCGGAGTGCGCGTGCTGGGCGATCTGCCGGATCAACGTCTTGCGGTAGCCGTCCGGCATCCAGTCGCGGGGTTCGATCCGCGCCTCGGACGCCACCGTGTGCTCGAAGCGCGCCGCCAGGTCATCCACCATGAGGTGGATGTTACACCTGAACGACGATTTCGGGAGAAACTGTCACAAACGACGGAGTCCCCGCCGGACGAACCAGATCGCCGGGAGCAGCACGGCCCACACGACCAGCAAGAACGTCGAGATCGGCAGGACGGCCAGTGACGCGTTCCGACCCCAGATGCGGGCCAGTTCTGGGTTCGCCGTGTCGTACTCGATCCGCACGAGCTGCCCGGCCTCCAACCCCTCCGGGTACAGGACGCCCTGCGACGGGCTCTGCACCTTGCCGTCCGGGGTGCCGAACCTGATCACGGTCCGGTTGAACGCGACCGACACCACCTCGGCGGTCGCGTTGCCCAGCCTGGCCTCGATGGCCTGGTCGTCGCGCCACGCGGCGGCCATCAGCAGGACCCCGACGAGGGTCACCACCGCCCCGACCACCAGCAACGCACGGGCGACGCCCCGCCGGACACGGACCCCGACGGGTGCCCGCGGACTGGTCTGCACTGCGTCGTCCACCACAGCTGAGGAGTCTAGGGCTGGCCGGAGGAGGAATCTCAGGCGTGAGTCCATACCCTCGAAGCGTGACCACCGCACCCGCGTCGCGAACCCGACAACGTCTGCGCGTCCACACCGGACGTGCGACGGGTGAGGCCCTGCTCGACAGGCTGCCGCACCCCGACCACGCGCTCGCCTGGGTGCGAGGAGGATCAGGCCTGGTCGGGTGGGGTGAGGCCGCGCGGTTCGAGGTGTCGGGGCCGGACCGGTTCGCCGACGCCGACCGCTGGTGGCGCGACTTCACGTCCACGCTGGACGTCCAGGACGAGGTCGGCAGACCGGGCACCGGACCGGTCGCCTTCGTCAGCATGGCGTTCGCGGATGAGCCTGGTCACTCCGTGCTGGTGGTGCCAGA
>JBDSAJ010000623.1:0-3174 GCA_039922235.1 Umezawaea sp. | reverse complement strand
ACCAGGGACGGCGGCCACGCCGCCGCGACCGAGCTGCTGACCGCGAAGACCGGCGCCACCTGCGTGTTCGCCGTCAACGACGTGATGGCGCTCGGTGCCATGGCGGCGCTGCGCGAAGCCGGGCTGCGGGTGCCGGAGGACGTGTCGGTGGCGGGCTTCGACGACATCCCGACCCTGCGCGACCTCGTGCCCGGGCTGAGCACCGTTCGGCTGCCGCTGGAGGAGCTGGGCGAGCGGGCCGCGCGGCTCGTGCTCGACGAGGGAGCCGATGAGCCGCGCACGGTTAAGGTCGCCGGCGAGGTGGTACTCAGGGCGAGCACGCGCGCACCCTCCGGAACTGGGCTGCGCTGACCGCCATACCCTCTAAACTGGACCGAACTGCTCTCCACCTGCAAGATCACCGAGGAGTGACTCCTTCCGTGCGCGACGCGCAGTCACCTGGCTTCAGTACCGAGCCGGGTCGAACACCCGGCTGCCACACCAGCCCGATCCCGTCCCTCGTCGGAGGCGGCAGGTGATCGGAACCCTCCTGAGCGTCCTCGGCCTGCTGGCCGTCGTCGCCCTCACGATCGGCACCGCCACCGCGGTCGCCGCCGAGTTCTCCCTCACCGCCCTCGAACGCAGCACCGTGGACAACCACGCCGCCGTCGTGGGCGATGCCAAGGCCCTGAAGGTCCAGAAGGCGCACAAGTCGCTGTCCTTCCAGCTCTCCGGCGCCCAGCTGGCCATCACCATCACCACCCTGATCACCGGTTACATCGCCGAACCCGCCATCGCGCGGCTCGTCGAGCCCGGCCTCACGGCGGCAGGCGTGCCGCTGGTGGTGGCCGACCCGCTGGCGCTGGCCATCGCGCTGGCGCTGGCCACGGCCGTGTCGATGGTGTTCGGCGAACTCGTGCCGAAGAACCTCGCCATCGCCAAGCCGATGGAGACCGCGCGAGCCGTGGTCGGCTACCAGTCGGCGTTCTCCAGCATGTTCCGCTGGCTGATCAGCGGCATGAACCTCACGGCGAACTGGCTGGTGCGCCGCTTCGGCGTGGAGCCCGTCGACGAGCTGGCGTCCGCCCGGTCGCCGGAGGAGCTGGGCGCGCTGGTGCGCTCCAGCGCCGAGCACGGCACGCTCGACCAGGGCACCGCCAGGCTGCTGGACCGCTCGCTGCGCTTCGGCGACCGCACCGCGGGCGAGCTGATGACGCCGCGCGTGCAGGTCGAGGCGCTGCGGGTCGACGCGACCGTGCTGGACCTGATCGAGAAGACCCGAGCGACCGGGTTCTCCCGGTTCCCCGTGCACAACGGCGACATCGACGAGGTGCGCGGGATGGTGCACGTCAAGCAGGCGTTCAGCGTGCCGGTGAGCCAGCGCGCGACCACGCCGGTCTCCGCGCTGACCCGGCCGGTGCAGACCGTGCCGGAGACCCTGGAGGGCGACGCGCTGCTGGACCGGCTGCGCGCCTCCGGGCTGCAGACCGCGCTCGTCGTGGACGAGTACGGCGGCACGGCCGGGCTGGTGACGCTGGAGGACGTGGTCGAGGAGATCGTCGGCGACGTCCGCGACGAGCACGACCGGGGCGAGGCCGCCCCGGTCCGCCCGCTGGGCAAGGACAGCTGGATGGTGTCCGGGCTGCTTCGCGACGACGAGGTCGCCGAGGCCACGAGGTTCCGGATGCCCGAAGGCGACTACGAGACGCTGGCGGGGCTGGTCATGGCCAGGCTCGGCCGCATCCCCGAGGTGGGCGACGAGATCAGGGTCGACGGCTGGCGCGTCACCGTGATGCGGATGGACCGGCATCGCACGGCCGAGCTGCGCGTGGCCAAGGTCGCCGACGCCGATCAGGTGGTGGCCCAGTGAGCATCCTGGTGCTGTTCCTGTTCCTCGCGGGCAACGCGTTCTTCGTCGGCGCCGAGTTCGCCATCATCACCGCCCGCCGCGACCGGCTCGAAGCGCTCGCCGACCGGGGCAGCAGCCGCGCCCGCACCGCGATCAAGGCGGGCCGGGAGCTGCCGCTGATGATCGCGGGCGCGCAGCTCGGCATCACGCTGTGCTCGCTGGGCCTCGGCGCGATCGGCGAGCCCGCGGTGGCGTCGATCCTCGAATCGCCGTTCCACGCCGTCGGCATCCCGACGGCGGTGCGGCACGGCATCTCGTTCGCCATCGCCCTGATCATCGTGGTGGCGCTGCACACGATCCTCGGCGAGATGGTGCCGAAGAACCTGGCCATCGCGAACCCCGAGCAGCTGGCGGTCTGGCTGGTGCCGGTGCACTACGGGTTCTGCAAGCTGGTCGGCCCGGTGCTGCGGATGTTCACCGTCGTGTCGACGGCCGTGCTGAAGCTGATGAAGGTCACGCCGAAGGACGAGCTGGAGTCGGCGTACACCCCGGACGAACTGGCGATGCTGATCGCCGAGTCCCGCCAGGAAGGCCTCCTGGAGGACTCCGAGCACCGCAGGCTCGCGCAGACGCTGTCGTCGGCCGAGCGGACCGTGGCGGACGTGCTGGTGCCGCTGGACCGGCTGACGACGCTGTCGTCGAACCCGACGGTCGGCGAGGTCGAGTCGTCCGTCACCCAGACCGGGTTCTCCCGGTTCCCGGTGCGCGGCGACAACGGCAGGCTGATCGGCTACCTGCACGTCAAGGACGTGCTGGACCTCGCGGGCGCCGACCCCGGCACGCCGGTTCCGCGCACCCGCATCCGCGGCCTGCCGGACCTGCCGGTCGACGCCCACCTGGACGAGGCGCTGGCCGCGCTGCGGCGGGCCCAGAGCCACCTGGCGAAGGCCGTCGACGCCGACGGGAAGCTGTGCGGCGTGGTCGCGATGGAGGACCTGGTCGAGGAGTACGTCGGCACGGTCCGCGACGGCACGCACGTGAGCCGCGAGCTGTGACTCAGGAGGCCCGAGCGCTGTCCGCGACTCGGGCCTCCTCCACGGCGAAACCCTTGGGCGACAACGTCCTCCACATCAGCACCACGGACAGCAGTTGCACGGCCGCGCCCATCCCCCACACCCAGCGCAGCCCCCACTGCGCGGCCACGAACCCGCCCGCGAGCGCGCCGAGCGGCGTCAGGCCCCAGGCGAGCGCGCGGTGGCTGGTGAGCACCCGGCCGAGCAGCGGTGTCGGCGTGAACCGCTGCCTGCTCGACTGCGAGCACACGTTCCACACCAGGGTCGTGGACG
>JBDSAJ010000622.1:0-6426 GCA_039922235.1 Umezawaea sp. | reverse complement strand
CCAGCAGGCGGTCTCGGCCGCGGTGCAGGCCGCGACGGTGGCGGGGAACCCGGACGTGGGCTCTGTGCACCTGCTCGGCGCGCTGCTGGCCCAGGGTGACGGGCTGACCGCGCCGCTGCTGGCCGCGGTCGGCGCCGATCCGGGCGTCGTGCGCAAGGAGCTCGACCAACTGGCCCGTGCGCTGCCCGCCGCGAGCGGCTCCTCCATGTCCGCGCCGCAGTTCTCGCGCGACGCCGTGCGGGTGCTCGCCAAGGCGCAGGAGCTCGCGACCGAGATGGGCGACGAGTACGTCTCCACCGAGCACCTGCTGGTGGGCCTGGCCCAGCACGGCGGCCAGGTGGCCGACCTGCTGCGCCGTCACGGCGCCACGCCGGACGCGCTGCGCGAGGCGTTCGCGAAGGTGCGCGGGTCGGCGCGGGTGACCAGCCCGGACCCGGAGGGCACCTACAAGGCGCTGGAGAAGTACGGCGTCGACCTGACGGCTCGCGCCCGGAAGGGTGAACTGGACCCGGTGATCGGCCGCGACTCGGAGATCCGCCGGGTCGTGCAGGTGCTGTCCCGGCGCACCAAGAACAACCCGGTGCTGATCGGCGAGCCCGGCGTCGGCAAGACCGCGATCGTGGAGGGCCTTGCCCAGCGCGTGGTCGCCGGTGACGTGCCGGAGTCGTTGCGCGGCAAGCGGGTCGTGGCACTGGACCTCGGGTCCATGGTCGCGGGCGCGAAGTTCCGCGGCGAGTTCGAGGAGCGGCTGAAGGCGGTGCTCAAGGAGATCACCGACTCGGCCGGTGAGGTGATCACGTTCATCGACGAGCTGCACACGATCGTCGGCGCCGGTGCCACGGGCGAGAGCGCGATGGACGCGGGCAACATGATCAAGCCGATGCTGGCCCGCGGCGAGCTGCGGATGGTCGGCGCGACCACGCTGGACGAGTACCGCAAGTACGTCGAGAAGGACGCCGCGCTGGAACGCCGGTTCCAGCAGGTGCTGGTCGGTGAGCCGAGCGTGGAGGACACGGTCGGCATCCTGCGCGGGCTCAAGGAGCGCTACGAGGTCCACCACGGCGTCCGCATCACGGACACCGCCCTGGTGGCCGCCGCGACGCTCTCGGACCGCTACATCACCTCCCGGTTCCTGCCGGACAAGGCGATCGACCTGGTCGACGAGGCCGCGTCCCGGCTGCGCATGGAGATCGACTCGCGGCCGGTCGAGGTCGACGAGGTCGAACGGGCCGTGCGCCGGCTGGAGATCGAGGAGATGGCGCTGGCCAAGGAGTCCGACCCGGCTTCGAAGGAGCGGCTGACGGCGTTGCGCGCCGAGCTGGCCGAGAAGCGGGAGACCCTGGCGAGCCTCACCGCGCGGTGGCAGAACGAGAAGGGCTCCATCGACCGGGTCCGCAACCTCAAGGAGCAGCTGGAGCAGCTGCGCGGCGAGTCCGAGCGGGCCGAACGCGACGGCGACCTCGGCCGGGCCGCCGAACTGCGGTACGGCCGCATCCCGGCGCTGGAGAAGGACCTGGAAGTGGCCACCGAGTCGACCGAGCAGGCCTCGGCGATGCTCAAGGAGGAGGTCGGCCCGGACGACGTCGCGGACGTGGTCAGCGCGTGGACCGGCATCCCCGCGGGCAGGTTGCTGGAGGGTGAGACGGCCAAGCTGCTGCGCATGGAGGACGAGCTGACCAACCGGGTCGTCGGCCAGGCGGAGGCGGTGCGGGTCGTGTCCGACGCCGTCCGCCGGACCCGCGCCGGCGTGGCCGACCCGGACCGCCCGACGGGGTCGTTCCTGTTCCTCGGCCCGACCGGTGTCGGCAAGACCGAGCTGGCCAAGGCGCTGGCGGAGTTCCTGTTCGACGACGAGCGGGCAATGACCCGGATCGACATGAGCGAGTACTCCGAGAAGCACTCGGTGGCCCGGCTCGTCGGCGCTCCCCCCGGTTACGTCGGCTACGACCAGGGCGGCCAGCTCACCGAGTCGGTGCGCCGCAGGCCGTACTCGGTCGTGCTGCTCGACGAGGTGGAGAAAGCCCACCCGGACGTGTTCGACGTGCTGCTCCAGGTACTGGACGACGGCAGGCTGACCGACGGTCAAGGCCGCACGGTCGACTTCCGCAACACCATCCTGGTACTGACCTCGAACCTCGGGTCACACGCCATCGCGAACGCGAACCTGGACGAGCGCCAGCGCAACGACGCAGTGATGTCCGTGGTCCGCAAGCACTTCAAGCCGGAGTTCCTGAACCGACTGGACGACGTGGTGGTGTTCCACTCCCTCGCGACCGAGGAACTGACGTCCATCGTGGACATCCAGGTCCGCAAGCTGGCACAGCGCCTCGCGCAGCGACGGCTGACGCTGGAAGTGACGCCATCGGCGCGGGACTGGCTAGCACTCAACGGCTTCGACCCGGTGTACGGCGCCCGACCGCTGCGCAGGCTGATCCAGTCCTCGATCGGCGACCAGCTGGCGAAGGAACTGCTGGCAGGCGAGGTCCGCGACGGCGACACCGTCCGGGTGGACGTCATGGACGACAACTCGGGCCTGATCGTCGGCCGCTCCTAAGCCCACACACCGAGGGCCCGTTCCCGCTGGGGCGGGCCTTCGGTATGCGGTGGGTGGGTGGTTTTGGGCACTAATATCTGCTGCTCGTTCCGGGTGACCCACCACAGGCCTGGGCCATCGGGCGACCCACCACGCCGGCGAGTCGGGGCTTGCCAAAGAGGGGTCCGGTCCGGGAGTCCGCCCTCGCCGATGGGCCGGATCTAGGGGCAACTTCGGCGACGACAGACCCCCCGTGAGAGGTAACGGGTTGATCTGTTCGTGCGAACCACCCCGCAAGTGATCTTCGTAATGCTCGGCGGGACCGCTACCCTCGCACCTGTGGGAATACCTGCCTGGGTCTGGTTCACCGTCTGCGCGGTGGCGGGAGTAGCCGGTTTCGCGCTGCTCGCGACCGATCGGGCGCAGCGCACCGCGCGCAACCGCGAACGCCGCAGGTGGGCCGCGCTCCGGGGCTGGCAGTTCGAGGAGACCGACCACGTGCTGCCCACCCGCTGGGAGAGCGGCGCGATCGCCTACTACGGGACCGGCATGGCCAGGGACGTGGTGGCCGGGTCGACGTTCACCGCTGATGGCAGGCGCCAGGTGTACGTGCTGGACCACGAGACCAATGGCAAGGTCAACTCGGTGCTGGTCGGCGTCCGCTGCCGCCGCCCGTTGCCCGTGGTCATCGAGCTGTGGCTGCCGAGCGTGCCGTTCCAGCGCGACCAGATGCCGGACCTGCTCGGCCCGGTCGGCTCGCGCTACGCGTTCGTCACGGAGCTGGCCGCGGCCCGCAAGCTGATCACGCCGGACCTGGTCGACGCCGCCGAGGAGATCGGCGCGGACGTCACCGTGGTCTGGTTCGAGGGCGACTGGGTGATGGCCGCCGCGCCGCCGAACTCCACCCCGGCCCGGTTGGAGCGGCTGCTCCGCGACGTGGGCGAGTTGGCCGACGTGGTCGACCCGTTCGACGCCGAGCAGGAGTCCGACGGCGGCGGCGAGGTCTACCGCCCGTCGTTCGGTCGCAAGCCCGCCAGCTAACTTCGTCGCATGCCAATCGCACTGGTGACCGGCGCGACCGCCGGTATCGGAGCCGCGTTCGCCCGCCGCCTCGCCGCCGAAGGCCATGACCTGGTGCTGGTCGCCAGGACCACGTCACGGCTCGAAGAGCTGGCGGAGCGCCTGACCGCGCGCCACGGCGTCGTCGTCGAGGTGCTGACCGCCGACCTGTCCGACGCGGGACAGCGGGCCAAGGTCGAGGCACGCCTCTCCGATCCCGAACGGCCCGTCGACCTGCTCGTCAACAACGCCGGGTTCGCCAGCTCCGGCGACTTCCTGACCATGCACGTCGACCGCCTCCAGGCGCAGCTCGACGTGAACGTCACGAGCGTCCTGCGGCTCACCAGGGCGGTCGTGCCGGGCATGGTCGAACGCGGCCACGGCAGCGTCGTGAACGTGTCCAGCGTCGCCGGGTTCCTGCCCGGCCGCGGCACGACCTACGCGGGCGAGAAGTCGTACGTGACGCTGTTCTCCGAGGGCATCTCGATGACGCTGGAGGCCGCAGGGTCGCCGGTGCGGGTCATGGTCCTGTGCCCCGGCTTCGTCCGCACCGAGTTCCACGAGCGCGCCGAGATCGACATGAGCACGACCCCGGACTTCCTGTGGCTGGACGCCGACCGGCTGGTGCACGACTGCCTCGCCGACCTGCGCGGCGGCAAGGCCATCTCGATCCCCGGCGCGCAGTACAAGGCACTCGTGGCGGTGAGCAAGTTCATCCCGAGGGCGTTGCTGCGCAAGGCCGCGTCCCGGTTCGCGGGCGGTCGAGGCCGGACCTGATCGCGCTGATCCCGGCAGGTGTGCAAAGGTTGGGACCCGTGCGAACCGAAGTGGTCCTGGACGCCGGTGCCAAAGCAGAACTGGCCCGGCTGGTGAGTGAGTTGGCCGTCGTGCACGGCAAGGTGACGCTGTCCTCCGGACGTGAGGCGGACTACTACATCGACCTCCGGCGGGCGACGCTGCACCACGCGGCCGCCCCGCTGATCGGCAGGCTGCTGCGGCAGCTCACCTCGGACTGGGACTACGTGGCCGCGGGCGGTCTCACGCTCGGCGCCGACCCGGTCGCGACCGCGATGATGCACGCCGCGGCGTCCGCCGGTGACGTGCTGGACGCGTTCGTGGTCCGCAAGGAGGCCAAGAAGCACGGGATGCAGCGGCGCATCGAGGGCATCGAGGTCACCGGCCAGCGCGTGCTCGCCGTGGAGGACACGACCACCACCGGCAACAGCCCGTTGACGGCCGTCGAGGCGCTGCGCGAGGCCGGGGCGACCGTCGTCGGCGTGGCCACCGTCGTGGACCGCGGCACGGGAGCCAAGGAGATCATCGAGGCCCAGGGGCTGCCTTACCGCTACCTCCTGGACCTGGCCGACCTCGGTCTGGGCTGACGTGGGCGCCCTGGTCCTGCTGCTGGTGATCCTGGCCATCGTCGGGGTCGGGGTCGCGGTCGGGCTGGCCCGCCGCAAGCGCAACCCGTTCACGAACCCCCAGTTCGTGAACGAGTGGGAGCAGCGGATGCGCGCGGTCGAGGCGAGCCTCGGCTGGCGGTTCGTCGCGGAGGACCAGGGCTTCCAGGAACGCGTCCCGCACGTCGGCCGGATGCTCGAAGCCGACCGCAGCCGGGTGAAGTTCCAGCTCGTCGGCCAGTGGCGCGGCGTGCCCGTCCTGGCGGTCGAGGTCGTGCTGCGCACGGACAACGTCGTGACGCACGAGTTCCGCACCTACTCCGCCGTCGTCGTACCCCGCCCGATGCCCGGCCCGTGGGTGCTGATCAGCCCGCGCGAGGACAGCGTGTGGGGCGTCTTCGAGCAGTTCACCACCACCGGCGACCCGGTGTTCGACCAGCGCTACGAGGTGCGCCGGAAGAATCCCGCGTTCGCCACGGCGCTGCTCGGCTCGGGCCTCGCCCAAGCACTGGTACAGGACCCGCGCGCGGCGGGCGTGGCGCTCGCGTTCGACGAACACGCCATCGCCGCCGTCGTGCCGGGCGGGTTGACGCAGGTCCCGTTGGGTCAACTGGCCGATCTGCTGCTCGATCTGGGGAGCCGCGTGCCCTGGCAGGCTCTACCGCGCGGGTGAACACCGCGTTTATCGCGAGCGCTGGGTGGAACCCCCGTTCTACATTGGAACGGGGAGGTGGGCATGGTCTCTCAAGCGCTGGCAGAGCTGATCATGGTTGTGCACTTCGTCGTCCTGGTGTTCCTCATCGTGGGCGGCTTTCTCGCTTGGCACTGGCGGGGGTTGATCTACCCGCACCTGGCCATGGCGACCTGGGGGATCCTGGTCGTCGCGTTCCCGCTCAGCTGTCCGCTGACGGCAGGCGAGAACTTCTTCCGCGTCCGCGCGGGGGAACCGGAACTGGTGGACGGCTTCATCGACCACTACATCGACGGCGTGCTCTACCCGCAGTCGGCCGCGGGCGCGGTCCAACTGCTGGTGGCCGTGGTGGTGGCGGGGTCGTGGACGGGGTACTACCTGAAGTGGCGCGGTGAACGCCACGCCGACTCGCGGCACGTCGGGGCGCACTGAACGGTATTCCGTCAACCGATAACCGATGATTCCGCACCAGTGCGGAATGGCTCTCCACCCGAACGGCTCAGCGCGTTCGGGTGGAGAGTTCTTTCGGAGTTGTACAGCGCATTCTCACCGAGGTGGAGTAACAACTGCGGCCCCACGCCCAGGAAATTGCCCTTATTCTTCGAGTATGTGTCGGGGAAGGGCGGTCAACGATGGGGGTGGCACGAGCACGCGCTGATGTTCGTCAGTCGGCGCACCGCGTTGGCAGGAGCAAGTCCAAGTCCATGCTTGGCAGTTTTATGGCCTGGCTGCAGGACTACGTC
>JBDSAJ010000621.1:0-2659 GCA_039922235.1 Umezawaea sp. | reverse complement strand
CAGGTTCGGTGTCTCATATGGGGTGCGGCCCTGGGAGCGGGCGAACTCGGCGGCCTGCTCGCTGAAGCCGAGTGGCGGTGTGGAGGCGGTGCCGGGTGCGGTGGTGAGGGACAACAGAGTTCTCCTTTGATGGCCTGGTGACCTGCTCGGGTCAAGCTGGGTCAGGTGCGGCGTGTGTCCCGTGAGTTCGCGTGGGAGAGCTGTGTGTGCGGATCGGCCATGGCGCGAAAAAGGTGGGCCGAGGCCGAGAACCCGTGGCGCAGCGACACCGAAGGCGTCCTTGCAGGCGAGCGGACGGGTTTGCTCAACTCGTCCTCGTCGCGGCACTGGGCAACGGGGTGACAGCTGAGTGCGGACGCGCGATGTTCGGGGGTGGCCTGGTGAACCGCGACTCCGGGTCGGCGGTCAGCTGCCTATCTGCACCAAGCTGTGACTGCGATCCTCATGGTCCGAGCACGGCAGTGCCGAAGCACAGCGGGCAGTGGTCGTCGTAGCCGTCTTCCGGGCAGCACGGACAGGTCACGTAGCGGGGATGTTCGTCGATGCTCTTGAGCAGGTCTGCGTACTGGTCGAGGATGTTCTGTTCTTGCTCCTCGGTGTAGCCGGTCACGCTCTCCTGGTCGGACACCGCGCGCCTTCCTTCTGGATTGATGACGGGTGGAGCGGATGGACAGCACCTCCCGGTATCCGTCCTGAGACCCCGCCGTTCGCGGTGGGGTCTCAGGACGGTGGTTGATCAGAACGGGGGCTCGGCGCCGGAACCGGCGGGCGGCGCCGAGTCCCACGGGCTGCCGCCGTCGACCGGCGCGCCGTCACCGCCGGGGCCCTGCCCGCGGGAGACCTTGTTGACCTTCGCGGTCGCGTACCGCAGCGACGGGCCGAGCTCGTCGACCTCGAGCTCCATGACGGTGCGCTTCTCGCCCTCCTTGGTCTCGAAGGAGCGCTGCCGCAGCCTGCCGTGGACGAGGACACGGGCCCCTCGGGTCAGCGACTCGGCGACGTTTTCCGCCGGCTGGCGCCACAGGTTGCACCGCAGGAACAGTGCGTCGCCGTCCTTCCACTCGCCGGAGGCCTTGTCGAAGAATCGCGGGGTGGACGCGACGGTGAAGCTCGCGACGGCCGCGCCTGCCTGGGTGAAGCGCAACTCCGGGTCGGCGGTCAGGTTGCCGACGACGGTGATGGTGGTTTCTCCGGCCATGGCGAGAACTCCCTTGCAGTTCGGTGAACCGGTCATCGGCACCTCGCCTCGGTCTTCCTTTACCCGATGGCTTTGCATCGAGCGGGTTCGGCCCGAGGGGGTTGTCGATCTGCGGAGCGGTGATCAGGTCGTGGCAGGGCCCCGGAGGGGGCGGCGGGGGTTCCGGCTCGTCTTTTGGGCCGGGTTCATCGGCGCGAACCCGGCCGCGATCTGATTCGCTTCGAGCGGATCGACAGCCCCCGGCCCGAACCTGCCTATCCCCCGAACTCGACCCCGTTCTTGGTCTTGGTCCTTTTCGTGCTCACCGGTTCGTGGTCGCACGCAGGGCGGTCCAGCGGCGCAGCACCGTCCAGCCGTCGCGGCTCAGGCTGAGCGGGCGGGTCTCGCAGGATTGGCCGTCAACGTCGGCGAACAGCCACAGCCCGACGTTCACCAATCCAGCGGTGCGCAGCCGTCCGATCAGCTCGGCGTCACGCGGGTCGGGCTGGACGGTGTGGTGGTAGCCGTGTTCGTCGACGGTGACCTCGTAGAGATCGTTCTGCCAGGTGGTGAACCGGTCCTGCGTGACCTGTTGCAACAGCCGGTGCAGTGGCCAGTCGGCCAGAGGCCCGTGGTGCTGTTGGGCACGGAAGACCGACAAAGTTCGGGCGTCGAGCAGTTCCTCCTGCACCGGCCGCGGCCTGCGACGACGGCGCACGTGTGGCCTGGACTTGGTCGCCGGTGCGGGTGGCATGGTGACGCCCCGGCAAACCGGGCACCGGTGGCCCTGAAGCGTGGTCTCACCGCCTGCGGCCGCGGTGAAGTCGACGTCACCGCATTGCGCGCACTGGTAGGCCAGCAGGGCGAGGTCGGCGCCGGAGCGTTCGCGTACGACGTGCAGTCCGCCGTAGACGATCGTGGCGGCCAAGCGCTGGGCGACCTGCTGTTCGGCCAACTCGGCCACGGTCGCCGCGGCGGTGTCGGTGACGAGGGTGGCCAGATGTTCGGCTCGGTGGGCGAGCTGGGAGTGGTGCAGCGGGTCGCGGTGGCCGTCGAGGGTCAGCGTGAACTGTCCGGCCCGCCAGGTCAGTGCTACCGGCACGCGGACGCCGGCGGCGGCGATGGTGATGCGCGCGGTCGCGATCGTTTCATTGGTGTCCCAATCGAGGGCGGGGACCCAGAGTTCTGGCACCAGGTGCATGACGACGGCGCGGGTGAGGGTGGCCGCGGTGGGTTCGCCGGGCTGGTGGGTTGTGGGCAGTGTGCTGTTGGTGTCAGGTGGGATGGTGGCGTGGGTGTAGGACATTCGAGGACTCCGTGGCGCGGAACGCCCGTCGTGCGGGCTGTAGGAAGGTGCCCGCAGGGCCGGTGGGGACCGTGCCGCGAAGGTGAACTGGTCTTCGCCGGACCGGCGGGTGGTCGGGGTCAGCTGGCACGGCCGGCCGCGGCAGGTGTGAACAGTGATGGGTGGCCGGGCCGGTG
>JBDSAJ010000620.1:0-3641 GCA_039922235.1 Umezawaea sp. | reverse complement strand
ATGAAGCTGTTGTGCACAGCGTACCGGCCGTCGGGTGACGCGGTGAACGCCCGAAGGAGGCCAGCGAGGGCAGGTGGCGGACGCATGCGGTGCAGTGTCCTGTCGTCCAGGAAGTACGCGGTGCCCTCGCTGAGCGCCCAACCACCGACCGCACGCCAAGCGGGCACCGAGAAGAGGTTTGTCAGTGACGGCGTGCCGACGGCGGCGATCGGGTGCAGCTCGCCGGACTTGAGTTGTCCCAGCAGCAGTCCCCGATGGGTGCCGGCGATCAGCAGCTCGTCTGCTGAGCTGAAAGCCAGATCTGCGGCGTCACCAAGCGCAGCGGGGACTTCCGCGACGGCGTAGACCTCCCGCAGGTCCGCGTCGACGACCGCGACCGTTGTGCCGTCGCTGATCGCGAGGCGGGTGCCGGACGGGTCGACGGCGAGTATGTTGGCCCGCCACAGTCCAAGCGATGAGAGGTTGGCTTGGTGCAAGGGCCTGCCGGGTGTACCAGCGAATGCCACGGGGGCGGTGTCCAGCCCCGCGACGATGCCGTACGCGGTGGCGACCGTGGCGGCGTTGTCGACCGGGATGCCGGTGAGTAGTGGTTGAACGTGTCCGTCGTGGTACCACACGAGAGTGGCGGGGTCGGTGTCGTCTTCGCGGACCGCGACTACCGAACGGGTACCGAGGCAGGCGAGGGAGCGGTGGTCGGCCCGGCCGCAGAACACCTCCGACTCCTGACCCGAGGCGAGGTCGTACACGGTGATGCTGGTGTGCTTGGGATCCGGACGCATGAACTCCTGTCGGGCGACCGCGCTGCCGCCGGGGGCGAAGGAGAGCTGACCGGCGAAGCTGAGTGGGAACGATGTGGCCTGTGCCGGGCGGTCAGCGGTTTCGACGAGGTGTGTAGCGCGACGCAGGTCGATTGCTGCCAGGCGGTGGGCGAGGGCCTGCGCTTGCCGACCGCCTGGCAGGGTGCAGCGGTCCAGGGGTAGTCGTCGAGCCAGTGCGCACGCGTTCGGCAGCGGCACCGCGCAGATCAGCTTCCACAGCTCCGGCCACAGTTTCCTCCGCGCGAGTTCTCGCCCGGCTCGGGAGATGTCACGGGTCGTGCGCCAGGGCAGGGGGTCCTCGTCGAGGTCCGCCACCGGCGGCAGCCGGTTGGCGGTTTGGGCTTCGGCGGGTGTCTGGGCGGCACGTTCGACGATCTTGGGCGGTGCCATGTGGTGTGTCGTACCCACTCGGCTTACCCAGTCTTGCCAAGTCTGGTTCTCAGCCTCGGCCTCGGCATGTGCTGCGGCCGCCTCGCCGTGCCGGCCCGCCGCTGCGGCGATGGTGCCGAGTGTCTGCAGGGCCTCGCTGAGCCTGATGACGTTCTTCGCGGTGGGCTCGTCCCGCACGAGGTCACGGCGGGCAGCCGCCGCCTCCCGTGCGGTTTCCAGAGCTCGGGGAAACTGTCCTGGGCGATACTGCGCCTCGGCGAGCAGACCGAGCGCCACTGCGTAGGACTTCCGGTAAGCGTGCGGGTTGGCGCTGGTCAGTCGACGCAGGATCGCCACCGCTTCCTCGACCACTGGCAGCTGGTCTTCGATCCGGTCCGTGTCGCGCAGCAGGGAGACGAGGTTGGACAACGACAGCGCGAGGTGGGATTCGTAGGCGTCCGGGTCCGCCTCGGCGAGCTGCCGCCAGATCCGTACGGCGCGGCGCGTCGGATCGACGGCGTGAGCTTGCTCCCCAGCGCGTGCGAGCGCGCCTCCGAGATTGGTCAACGCCACTGCCAGCCCGAATTCGTGGCTGGGATCGGTGCGGGCGAGCTGTTCGTAGAGCGGCACCGCTTCGGTCAACGTCTCCAATGCGTGTGTGTGCTGGCCCACCGATTGCAGGACTGTGCCCAGGTTGGACAAGGACAGGGCGAGGTCGTGGAGGTGATCGCCGGCGGACCTGGCGCGGTTGATCGCCACGGCTTCCAGCAGGGAGGCGAGGGCTTCGGCGGGTTGGCGCACTCGCATGAGAGTGTGGCTCAGGTTCGTCAGGCTCTGTGCCAGGTACTGCTCGTGCTGCTCCCGGTCGGTGCCGGCCGCGGTGGAGACCAGTTCCCGCCAAGTGGCCACGGCCTGCCTCGTGGCGTCCAGTGCCTCCTCTGGGCGCGCGAGTTGGTTCAGGTGGTTGGCCAGGTTCAGCTGGTTCCGGGCCCGTGTGGCCGGGTCGCCGTGGTGGGACAGGATCTCTCGGGACCGGCGTACGCCCAGTGCGGCTGCGCCTAGTTCCAGGTTCGCGGGGTTGCTGCCGGGCAGGGCGTCAGCGAGGTCCTCGATCAGCTCCTCGGGGAGGTCGGGCAGGTTCGCCAGCGCGGTGAGCACCGGACTACCGGCCTGGATGGCAAGCGCGGGATTTTCCCTCAGGAACGGGTAAAGGTGCCTGGCGCCGACATGGGGCCAGCGGTCGGCGGCAGCGACGAGCAAAGCCAGGCCGCGCTGGTCCCGGCGATGGGTGAGCAGTGTCCTGAGGGTCTCCGCGGCCCAGGGCTGGGTGGGGTAACCGTGGTGGTGGCCGGGCAGAGTGAGAGCGACGAAGTCCTCGGCGAGGCGATCGGGGTACAACGGTTCGAGGACGGTGTCCCGTGTCGGGTCGGTGGGCGGGTAGCAGGCGGCGTGATCGGTCAGAACCTCGCCGGACGCGGTCGTGAGCCGCAACGTGTCGATGGCGGCCGTTCCCTCCGCGCGTGAGACCGGTCCTGTGATCGCCGCGGTGAACACACTGCGGTTGAGCAGGTCACGTTTCCGGTCACCGTGCAGCCGTGTCCAATGGGCCTGCTCCCGGTCGAGCAAATAGCCCGTCAGTGCGATCGGGTCGATGGGCGGGCGCACACCGCGCTGGTGAGCGTCGACAGCCGCCAGCGCGGCCGTGTGCACCGCCAAGGTGAGGCCGAAGCTGGGATCGTCCAGCGAACCAGGCGGCTCGATCGCTGCCGGATCCGCGACCGCGTATCGGGCCGCGAAGTCGTCGCGGGCCGCGGCGAACATCTGTGCGCGGGCGCCGCTCGCGCTCGACAAGTCCGGCAGCCGCTGGGTCGAGGTGCCGATCTGCTCGTTGGCCAGCACGCCGCGCAGCGCGGGCCAGTTGTCCGTGCTGCGGGCGATGAGCAGCACCCGGATGAGCAGAGTGTCGCGATGCAGCAGCGCGTTGCTGAACAACCAGGCCAGGTGGCTCAGCGGCCATCGGTCGGCGTAGTCCACTAGCATCAGCAGGCCTGGAGCGTCGCCGGTGCTCAAGTCCTGGCTGCCAGGGGGCGGCAGGACCGAGCCCGGACCGAGAGTGGCGGTCGTGACCTTCCACCCGGCGTCCCGGCACTGCTGCGCGAGACGGTCGGCGAGGCGGGTCTTGCCCTGCCCGCCGGGGGCGTGCAGCAGGCGGGTGGCCCGGCGGGGACCCCGGTTACACCACTCGTTCAGCTCAAGGGTCTCCCGTTCGCGGCCGGTGAAGCCCACCACGGCGAAGCGGGCGTTCAGCATCCTGCTGGGCAGATCCATGAGGAACTGAGGGTCGGCAGGCGGTGCCGCGTGCCAGTTTTCCAGCAGGTACAGGGGAAGCCCGTCGCCGAAGACGTGGATGTCGGCGCCGACCGCCCCGTACGCGAAGCCGCCCTCCGCGCGCAC
>JBDSAJ010000619.1:0-22466 GCA_039922235.1 Umezawaea sp. | reverse complement strand
ACACGACGAGCGACGAGGTTCGCGCATTCCGCGAACACACGTCGCCCAGAGAGAGTGCCCCCGGCGCGGCTCGTACAGCATCTACACGTATCCGTACCCATCGTGAACTGCAGGTTTCCGCCACGGTCGAGGTAGTGCGGCGTCGCTGCCGCCCTTCAGGTGGTGATGCGCGATGAACAACAACGCTGAGACTCGTCCAGACCGTTCGTTGCGGATCCAGTGCGCCTGCACAGGCCTGGTAGCGCTCGGCGCGGCGTACGTCTCCTTCCGGCATGGGCGGGAGTTCGCGCTACGGCACGGCGCGGATGAGATGACGGCGATGATCTGGCCGCTGATCGTGGACGGATTGTTGACCACCGCGACGGTCGAACTGTGGAAGACCGGTCGCGAAAGTGGGCGATGGAAGGCGTGGTTGGCGTTCGTATTCGGCATCGTGCTGTCGTTGTGCGCCAACATCGCGGCTGCCCCCGAACTGAACGTGTTCACGGTGGCGGTCGCGGCGTGCCCGCCGCTGGCACTGCTGCTGGCGGTTGAGTTGCTGAACCAAGCGCTCAAGCATCAGCGGGCCGAGGTTGTTGATCAGACCGGCAGAACGTACGAGTCCTTCATGGGCCGCTGCCTCACTCGCCCCCGACTGGAGATCGTAACCGTTGGGCAAGTCACGGAGCCGCAGGCACTGGGTTCAGACAGCCGATCATGGACGGCTACTGACCGCCGTGCCTACCAAGTTGCGATGGATCATCGAAAAAGTCCATGTCTTCCGGGATCAGCCAAGGGAACTCGGGGTGCTCGCACTCCGGATGGATGTCGTCAGCTCGATGGTCCGCGACAGCAAGGAGACGTGCACGTACGATTCCTGAACGGCGACGAAGCAAGGCCGCAGCAGGAGTGGGCATCACGCTCAGATGATCATCAACTGGCCTGACGTCCAGTTCTTCCTCGACGACGACAACCACTGGCTCGCGGTGGTCGAACAGTCCCACGGGATACGTGGGACCTCGGAACTTGATGTTGCCCGTTTGGTCGAGGAACGACGTCCGATAGCGGACCACGAAGGCCGACGTCGGAGTCAAGCTAGCCGCGCCCGGATTTGGGTGTACCGCGCTGGTGGGCTTCGGCGGTCAGATGGCAGCCGGTCGCCACGGACAACGGCGTGTTGACCGCGGTTCCGAAGGTGATCCGTGCCCCGTCAGGCTTGCGGTAGACCACTTCGTGATCACCGGGCCGATTGATCAGAATCTCAGGTTCGGGGTGGAAACCGTAGGTGGCGGCGATCTTGCCGACCGTGGCTTCCGCTCGGGCCCACTGGTCGTCGGGGAGATTGCCCGGCGAGTCCCATCTCGGCAGGATGCGGGTCTCCCCATCGGCATCGACACCGGGGAAGTCGCTTTCACATCCCCCGCCGCTGAGGTCGTCGTCCTGGTCCCATGTTCGGCCGAATTCAGCGGTCAGCGCGTCGCGGATCTTGGCGGTCATCTCGGTGTAGGTGGTCATGGCCTGCTCGATGTCGGGCCGTTTCATCAGTTCGGTGAAGGCGTTGTTCACGTTGGGTCCTCCTGATCCACAGGCCGCGGCGAGCAGGGCCAGTACCACTGCGGCCAGCACACCAACAGTGGTTCGGCGTGGGCGGAATTGTTGCCTGGTCATGATTGTTGGTGCCTACCAGTTCGTCGGCGAGCCGTTGCGGATGACGTCACCGGCGCCAAGCGTGGCTCCCCTGACGGTTCGGTCGGGGATGCCCGCGACTTGAGCGGCGATGTTGTACTGGCTCGTGGTGCCTGGTCGCAAGTATTCGTTCACGCTGGAGTGCCCGGTGGATTCCTCGAGCTTCTGCCCGTCCGCGGTAACGGCGTCGCTGGTGGATAGGTGGTTCATGCCTCGAATGGTGGTGGGGTCCCCTCCGAATCTGCCGAGGTCAGCGACCGGATCATCCTTGTTCTCGAGCAGGAACGAATGCCCGGACGGCACCTTGAGGTCGGCCAGGTCGTGCGTACCGATCCCAGGTGAGCCGAGGAAGATCGCGTCGTCGACTCCGGTGGCTTGTTGCAGGGCGAGCCCAGTGGTCGTGGATCCGTAGGAATGCCCCACCGCGACAGTGTGCGGGGGGCTGTCAGGACGCGCGGCATCGATGCCGTCGAGGAACCTCGCCAGCTGCTTACCGCCCTGTTGAGCCTTCTCGTCCGATCCGACATCGGCCGACTGCGGCGCGTCGTAGCCCATCCACGTGATCGACGCGGTTTCACCGCCATCTCCATACCGCTTGGACATGTAGTCGGCCTGCTTACGAAGTTCGTTCATCTTGGTGTCGTAGTCGCCGATGTCGCCGGTCACGGTGGACCCGAAGCCGCCGGTGAAGGTCACGACGTTCTTGGCCGTGTCCACGTCGCCGGACGCGACCGCGGCACGTGGACTCTCACCGCTGACGTCCAGGACGAGCAGTTGTCTACCACCCGGCCGTTGCAGGGTGTCTCCGATCTTGTCCAGGGCAGCGAGCTTCGCGTCGAGTTCGTCCAGACGCACCATCGCGTGCTGGAAGTCGGCAGGTTTCGACTTCGGGTCGTCGAGGACCGCTTGGAGTTGGCCGTACTCCTGGCCCAAGGCCTTCTGCTCGGCCCAGAGACGGCTGCGGTTGGCCTGGTTGCGCGCCGAGGCCGGGATGCCGTCGAGATTGCCGACCCAGTCCGGGTGGAACTCCAACACCGACCAGCGTTCCTTGCTGGACAAGGATTGCCACCAGGCCGCGTTCTGCGCCACCGTCGCACCCGACGGGGGCTCCAGTGTGGACAGCGCGCCGTGGCCCTGCCCGGCGTAGGCGGCGGAGGCCACCGTGGTGGCGCCGTCCGTGCCGATCTCGCCGTGTGCGGCCTTGCGCATCACCTCGGCCAGGTCGCGGTCGATGTCCTCGGCCCGCCGCAGCGTCTCGCGGACCCGATCGGCCAACTCCGCCTGGACTCGGTCTCGCTCGTGGGAGAGTTGCCGTCGCTGTTCCAGTTGGGCGGGGTCGCTGGTCGGGGTCATCACGGAGGTGTCGACGACCGTGCCGTCCTCGCCGATCCGGTAGTCGTACCGGCGGGCCAACTCGTTGGTCTCGGCCAGCCCGGTGTGCAGAGCGGTGATCGCATCCGCCGCATCCGCCACCCCTCGACGTACTCCGGCGACACCGGCGACGATGACCTCCATCCGCTCGACCAGCGGGCGGCGATTGGTCTCCGCGGCTTCCGATGCCAGCCCACTCCAGCCCTCGACCTTGGCGTCAGTGGCGAACCCGTCCCCGGCCTCGATCAGGATCTCCTCCTGCCGCCGCAGACCCGTGAACGCCTCTTCCAGTCCGGCGGGGTTCCAGCGGCGCACGTCCGCCAACGACACCATCAGGACACACCCCTGGGAGCGACTCCGGAGAACCTGGTCTCGTTGGCCTGATCGCCCTCCTGATACGTAGCCGCGCTGTCGGCCAAGTCCTTGCTGTACTCGCGGATGTCGGCCGTCCACCCGGACAGCGTGGTGCGCCACGCGCCGGACAGTTCTCGTGCCTGTCCGGTAGCGGCACCGCCGGGCATTGACTCGGCCACCCGGTCGGCAGGTCCAGCTAAATCAGCCGACGCCACTGCCTCGGCGCGACCGTCGACCTTGTCGGCGGCCTGCCGTAACAGGTCCGTTGTCGCCTCGAATCCCACCCCTACCCCCTTCACGCTGCTCCCAGATCCGCAGCCGTTCCAGTGTGCTCATGATCAACCGCTGGCGACATGAGCGGATCTACCTAATCCGGCCAAGTAGCCGACCGGCTCCAGGTGAGGTCTCTTGCGGAACCTGAGCAGTAACGCTCTGCTGATGGCTGTTCAACTGGCAGATTTGCAGTCAGTCACGCACCGTGTCAGGGGATGTACGCAAGGGAGTGGTCCGTGGTGTCTCGGGAGATCGTCTGCTCGTTCGCCGCGCTGGACGTGATCAGCGAAGCGTTGCGAATCGATGTGCGGAGATTCCCGTTCGCGATTCAGCACTACAGCGCCACGCGCGAGGATCGGGTCAGGCTGGCTGAGGCCGTGCACCGCGACCTCAGCAACCGCGGACTTGCCCACGGGGAGGGGTTCGCGCCCGATCTGGTTGTGGCGTTGCACCTGTTCGCCCGAGGGCCTCTGGCGATCGCGCTGGTCGGTACCGCCGGGGACACACAACCCGTCGCGCTGGCCGCGGCCGACGACCGTACCGGCGTGGTCGCGGTGCAGCATGGTGAGTCGATCGAGTTCTGGCTGTGTCAGCCGGACGCTGTCGCGCGCGGTTTGGTGGGACTGCTGCCTGTGATGCGGCCAGGTCCTGGGGCCTCCGTCACGGTGACCGACGCGTCGGCGCCAGCACGCGGCCAGCCTGTGGAGGAGGACTTCTCCGACCTCACGTTCACCACCAAGGTGAAGGCCCCAGCACCGCTTTCGGGAAGTCAACAGGCTGCGGCCGAGGAGATCTTGCGTCGTCCACGGCTGGGCGCGGGATATTTCCTGGTCACCGCCAGAGGGCGCAACGACCAGGAGTCGGCACTGGGGACGATCAACTACCTGGACACCGACATCGGTCGATATGCGGTGATCCCCACGACGGAGCCGGACGGACGTATGGCGGTCACGTACACCCCGACCGATCAGACCGGGCTGGACCGGCACTTGACGAAGATTGCGGACTCGCACCGATAGGCAAAGACCCGCAAGCGGGGTCGATGCGTTGGAATCGACGGACACGACCGCAACTACTTGTTACCGTTGGACGACACAGCGTTAGGGGAGGGCGGTTGTCATGGCGGACGCGTTCTTCTCGGGTCTCGGCGGAATCAGCGACGCCGTGGCTCGGTTCAGCGCCGCGGCCTCCGCAGGCGTTGGAGTCAACGAGTCCGGCGGTCAAGCACTGCTCAAGGCCATCGACACCATGCACGACGGGGTGACCGACGCTCTTGGGAAGGCAGACCGCCTGGCCCAAGAGCCGCCGCTGGGGACGACCCCGGCCGCGCAGGTCTACAAACCTTTCCTGGCCACCATCGCCACCGATCCGGTCCAAGGCTTCATCCCCGCGATGAGGAAGTTCCAGGAAGACTTGGTGACGTTCCGCGCGGATGTCGAAAAATCGATGGCCGCCTATGAAGCGGTTGACCAGGGTGCCCGGCAGGGCATCACCAAGGCCGGCGGCCCCACCCTATCCGCGTGACCTACCAGGGAAAGCACTCGTGAACTCTCGGATCGTCCTGACCAGTCTGGCCGCCGTGCTGATCGCCGTCGCCGGTTGCAGTGGGTCGACAACTGGCGAGGCCAAGCCCACACCCGACACTGGCAGCTCGTCGGCCAGCGGGAATACCTCTCGGACTACCACCAGTTCGCCGACTTCTACCGCAGGCGGCAGCTCGCTCGGAGATACCGACCCATGCAGTTTGCTCACAAAGAGCGAAGCGGAGCAGGTGACCGGTCCGCTTCGAGAGAACCCCGCCCCGAACAACCTCGGTTCTGCCAAGGGCTGTGAGTTCAAGCCGAAGGGGAAGAACCTCGGCGTGGACATCAGGACGAACGTGGGGTTGGCAGGGGTGCAGGCGCCCGGCGAGGTGACCGATCTGACGATCGGCGATCACCAGGCCAAGAAGTTCGTCGCCTCGGGCGGCAGTTGCGTCGTCGCGATGGGCGTCACGTCGTCATCGCGCGTCGACGTGACGTTGAACGCGGGCGGCGTGGACGATCCGTGCCCGCTCGCGGTTCGGGTCGCTGAGCTTGTCGAGCCGAGGCTGCCGTGACGACAGTCGTGGGCGAGAGGGGAACGTGGGGATGAGCGAGGTTCCTGCGGGGCAGCCGTCCGAGGTGTATTCGCGTTACGGGCTGCATCACCACAACGAGGTACAGACCGGTCAGCAGGTGCAGGACAGGGTCAACCAGGACATCAAGGAACGGTATGGCCCCTTCATCGGGTTGGTCGCGGCTTGGTCCAAGGGCGTGGGCG
Source organism: Umezawaea sp. (assembly GCA_039922235.1). Lineage (GTDB taxonomy): Bacteria > Actinomycetota > Actinomycetes > Mycobacteriales > Pseudonocardiaceae > Umezawaea. The sequence continues at coordinate 16,502 of JBDSAJ010000619.1, read as the reverse complement.
GGTGGACGACATGCTCGACTCGCAGGCGGCAAGTCTGAAGGCCCAGGTGCTGACCCGGTCCGCCCCTGCGGCGCCGGATGCCTATTACATCGGTATCCCGCATGCCCAGTTGCACGAGATGGTCAACAACGGGGTCGACTCAGGTGCAGTCGGTGAGACCGGTGATGTCTGGACCCAGATCGGCAACCAGGTCGCGACTTTCAATGACGAGATCGTCAAGGCGATCGGCAGCAGCGAGACCGACTGGACCGGCCGTGCGGGTGACGGAGCACGGCAGGCGTTGGCCGACATGGGCAACCGCGCTGGCGAGACCGGCATCGCCGCGCAGTTGGCAGGCACACTGTTCACCCAGCAGGCACGGTCGCTCAGCACTGCGAAGAACACCGTGCCGCCGCCACCCGCCCAACCGTTCGACCCGGTGGCGTCGCAGGCGAAACTGATGACGATCACCGATCCCATCGCGTTCATCCAACAGGCTGCGGCTGACAGGGTGGCGTTCCAGCAGCAACAGAAGGATCATCAGGAAGCCGCGCGGGCGGTGGAGACCTATGACCGCACGGTGGCGCAGACAGCCGCAGCGCAGCCCGCGTTCGCCCCCGCGCCTGCGGTCCCATCGCAGCCTCAGCCGGAGCCATCTCCTCAGCCACCGACCGATGGCGATGACTCGAATGGTCGTGGGTTCACACCGCCTCCGTCGGTCGGCGACACCACGAACACGTCAGCGATTGCCCCGCCCACCATCGGTCCCGGTGGTAATACCAATCCCAGCGGCAACGCCGGCCTGGACGTCGGCAAAAACCCGCCCGGTGTGGGCGGTAGCCAGCTCGGAAACAACCAGGGTGGCAGTGGGCCGGGGCTCGGTGGCGGCTTTGTGCCTGGAGTTGGTCCTGGTACGGGCAGTAAGGGCAGCCTGGGTGGTAGTCGTACGGGCGGTTCCTCCAGTGGACGCGGCGGTACTGGTACTGGTGTTGGTGGTGGCCGCTCGCCTGCCGGTAGCGGAATCGGCGGATCCAACGTCGCCAAGGGCATCGGTGTCCCCAACGCGCCCAAGGGTTTCGGCCCCGGAGGGTCTTCCGGGTTGCTGTCTGGCGAGGGCTCGGCAGGTCGCGGCGGCTTGAGTCCCGGTGGTGCGGCGGCCGGTCGTGGCGGTGCTGGTACGGGCGCGATGGGTGGCATGGGCGCAGGTGGTGCCAAGGGTGAGGGCGGCGAGGACCTGGAACACCAGACCCCGTCGTATCTGGTCAACGAGGACAACGGCAACGAGATCGTCGGTGACATAGGAATGGTCGTACCGCCCACGCTCGGCGCGTAACAATGAGCGCGATCGATCAGGCCGTGGGCGCTGCGCTGATCTGGTCATCGTCGATCGGCCATGACCGCGTGCAGCACCGTGTCGAAACTGGGCATGATGCCCGGCCAGGTGATCCAGCGCAGCCGTTGCCGCCCAAACCTGCTGGGCGGCAGGTCTACCGACCGGCCAGACCGGACGTGGTCGACGTCGAGCCCAGCCAATTCCCGCACGACGCCTCCGGTGTGCGGCGCGACGGGGAACACCCACCGGACGCCGTGATCATCCGGAGACTCGAAGAGCGGCACCGGGACGTCCAACAAGGTCGACACGCGTCTGCCTAGTTCTTTGGGCATGTCAAAGGCTTCGATCTCATGTCCAGTGACCAGCCACACGCCGGTGCCGTACACGCCGACGGTCCAGCCCTGATCGTCCTGATAGGACTGTGCGGCGGCCTCGTGCTCTGTCAGCGGTCCTTCGCGGGTGCCGATCCCAGGGCGGGGCCGCCGGTCGTTGTGCGTCATGGCGTCCTCACGACGGTCGGCAGGATCAGTCGAGGCGACAGCCGAGAAGCGGGTGGCGGTAGCTCGTCGAGGCGGTCAAGCACGTTCGAGAGCGAGCCTTCCGCCTGCCAGCAGGCTTGCGGGCATCCGCCGCCGATCACGGATTCGGCCAGGAACCGCCCGGCTCTGGCGGTGCTGCCGGAGTGGACTCGCAGGACGTCGAGCCACTCGCCGTGGTGGAACAGATAGACCAGCTCGTCCAAGTCGTGGGGCGGGTCCGGTGAGTACCGGCGCTCGAATCGCCACCCGCCGAGGTGCAGGTGCCGCAGACGGTTCATTTGTTCGAGGAGGTCGAGATCGAAGGTGATCACGGTCGGCGCTCCAGGCGATGAGTGCGCCAGGTGGTGACGCACTGGCCTGTCATGCCGCGCCCCGAACATGCTTCCCGGTCGATACACGGACTGCGGGCGACGGGACGCGTGGATAGCGCGCAAGCCGCTCCGCGCCGCAGCGTGCGCGCAGTTCTGCCACGGTCGGCCGGTGATCGAGCCGGTGGCGGACGTTCACCACCTCTCGACGTCGCAGGGCTTCCCTACGCACACGGAAGACCAGCCACACCAGCACCGTCACGACGACCGCGCCCATCACCGCCAGGACCGACATCTGTCCAAGGTCCACACCGCACCTCCAGACCGGGGAGCGGCGGGCCGGACCCGCGGGTGCCGGGTTCCAGGTGTTCAACCGACGCGCGTCCCGCTCCCGGAGTGGGAAGGTCAACGACCCGGTCAAGTGGGTGTGGTCGACCGAGCCCGCGCACGAGCCGCTGATCCCCAAATGGATGTATGACGAAATCAACGCCCGCCGCACGGCCAAACGCGGATCCCGCGACGGCGACGGGTTCAACACCCATCCCGACACGCGGCGTACCTACGTCCTGCGCGGAATGATCTTCGACGGGTGTGAGCGGCGAATGTTCGGCACGCACCGCCACAAGGCCGGCTATTACCTGTGCTGGCCTCGCAACAACAATCGGGGCCGACCGGACAAGTACGCGGGTCACGCCAAGGCCGTCTACATCCGGGAAGACGCCGTCCTCGACGCCGTGTCGCGGTTCTTCGCCGACCGGGTATTCGGCCCCGACCGCCGCGCGATACTGGCCGCTGACATCGAGGGAATCGACGACCGCGCCACCCGCGAACGCGAGGCTGAACGAGAACGCCTCCAACGATCGCTGGCAGACATCGCCAAGCGCCAGAACTCACTCCTACGGCAAGCTCAGAACGGTGACCCTGACGATCCGTTCGCCAAGGCGCTCCGCGGCAGTTACAACGAACTGGATGCCGAGAAGACCGCCGCCTTGGCCGCTATCTCCCAACTCGACATCGCGGACGAAGCCGAACCCCGCCATCCCGAACAGGCGGACCTGGCGCTCTTGGACGCGCTGCCGCACCTCGCTCTCGCCCTCGCCGACGCCCCTGAACCACTTCTGCGAAAGCTATTCGAGATCACCCAGCTCAGCATCCGCCTCCACGACGACACGGACGACGTGACCATCGGTATCCGACTTCCCATCGACCAACTGCCGGCGATCGCCCAGACCGCGGAGAGGGCCGCCGAGATCATGGCCGCAGACGCGCAATTGCCCGTGACCAGCGTGGTCACGGGCAATTGTGTAGATGCTGTACGTGCCCCCGGTCAGAGTCGAACTGACACTGGACGGATTTTGAGTCCGCTGCCTCTGCCGGTTGGGCTACGGGGGCCGGCAGGGGGCAACTGTACTGGATCAGGTAGCCCCCGTGGGAAAGGGGCCCTAGGAGCGGACGAGGCGGCCGATGGCTTGGGTGGCTTCGCGGATCTTCTCCTCGGCGACCTCGCCGCCTTCGGCTGCGGCTTGGGCGACGCAGTGCTTCAGGTGTTCGTCGAGGAGGCCTAGTGAGACTGCCTGCAACGCCTTGGTGGCCGCTGAGATCTGGGTGAGGACGTCGATGCAGTAGTCGTCGTTGTCGACCATGCGCTGGAGTCCGCGCACCTGGCCTTCGATGCGACGGAGCCGCTTGAGGTAGGCGTCCTTGTTCGAGGTGTACCCGTGCATCACTCCCGGCCTTCCCTACCCTGGGTGGGTATCGCCTCCAGGATAGGCGGCCTCGCCGCCGTCCTGTGCACCGATTGTGACGGTAACGGTCGCCGGTTGGCGTGCATTTAAACGTCGGGGACCAAAATGACCCGACCGGGGGGGATCAGTCACATTTTGACTCTCAAAGGTTAGCCGATATTCAACTTGTGCACTATGGTGACCCCGAAGCGTGTGGCGAAGTTACAGTCGACGGCAGCACGCGCTATGCGAGCACATACGGAGGAACAGTGGCACAGCAGACCGTCGTCCAACTCATCGACGACCTCGACGGCGGCGAAGCCGACGAGACCGTAACCTTCGCGCTGGACGGTGTGGAGTACTCCATCGACCTGTCGAAGGGGAATGCGGACAAGTTGCGCGAGTCGCTCGGCGACTTCGTCGCCAAGGCGCGTCGCGCGGGTGGCCGCAAGCAGCGCAAGGGGACCGGCAAGAGCACCGTCAAGGCTGGTGACAAGGCTCAGGCGCAGGCGATTCGCGACTGGGCGCGTGCTCAGGGGCACCAGATCTCGGACCGTGGCCGCATTCCGCAGGGCTTGGTCGTGCAGTTCCAGGAAGCGCACGCTTCCTGACGTCGTTTCGCCGCGTTGGCCTCGCCTGCGGGCGGGGCAACGCGGGGAAACCGCCTTGTTAACCACATCGTGGGAGATTCCACGACGTGCTACTAGCGACCGGGAAACGGCGTGTCGAGCAGCCGGAGCATCGCGGTCGCCTTGACCGCTGTCTCCTCGAATTCCTCGGCGCCGTCCGAGAGGGCGATGACGGCTCCGCCGACGCCAAAACTCACCTCGTCGCCGTGGACCACGAGTGTCCTGATGACGATGCTGAAGTCCGCTGATCCCGACAGCGAGAAGTAACCGAGCGCGCCGGAGTAGACACCTCTGGGTCCCCCTTCCAGCCCATCGAGGATCTGCATTGTCCTGATCTTCGGCGCACCGGTCATCGAACCACCGGGGAACGCGTCTCGAACGCACCGAACGGCCGAACTGTCGGGGCGGAGTTTCGCCCGAACGCCACTCACGAGCTGGTGAACGGTCGCGTACGTCTCGACGTCGAAGAGCCGTGGCACCTCGACCGAGCCGACTTCCGCGTGGTGCCCGAGGTCGTTGCGGACCAGGTCCACGATCATCAGGTTCTCGGCGCGGTCCTTCTCGCTGGTGGCGAGGTCTTCCCGCAGTGCGGCGTCCTCCGCGGGGGTGCGGCCGCGCGGCCTGGTGCCCTTGATCGGCTCGGACAGCACGACGCCGTGCCGGTCGACCCGCAGGAACCGCTCGGGCGACGTGCTCAGCACCGACAGCTCACCGAACCGCAGCAGGGCCCCGAATGGCGCCGGGCTCGCGCGCCGCAGGAACCGGTAGGCGGCCCACGGGTCGACGTCGCCGCGCCAGGTCACCTCGTTCGTCAGGCACACCTCGTAGCTCTCGCCCGCGGTGATCGCCTCCAGGCACGCGTCGACCAGCTTCAGGTAGTGCGGCCTGGTGTGCCGCAGCGACACCTCCGCGACCCCGGACCGGGCGGCGGGCACCGGAGCGGTCGACGGCCCGGTCCCGCGCAGCGCCGCCTCGGCCACGTCGAACCAGCCATCGTCGGCCAGGGACAGCAGGTGCACCCGCCGCAGCTCGTGGTCGAACACCACCGCGCGGTCGGCGAACACCATCGCGGCGTCAGGGTGCTCGGAGCGGTGGGCGGGTTCGCCGCCGCACTCGGCCTTCAGCTCGTACCCGAGGTAGCCGACCCAGCCGAGCGCGAACTCGAACGGCAGGTCGGGTGGGCGCACGGCGTTCGCCGCCAAGTCCCGTTCCAGCCAGTCGAAGAACGGCCCGTCGTGCACGGCGACACCACCGGTCCCGGTCACGGTCACCTGCCCGGTGAACACGTCGAAGGTCGCGACCCGCGCCAGCGGCCCGCTCGCGTCGCCCATCACGGAGAACCGGCCGCGTTCGCCGCTGTCCAACCAGAACGCCTCCGGCGACGAGCCGTGCAGCCGCGCGAACGCCGCCTCGGGATCAGGGTGCACATCGAGTGACCGCACCAGGACCTCCCGCGCAGGCGGTGCCTGAGTCAGCCGGACGACGGTGATCGGCGGAACGGGCGCGACCTGGTGGTGTTCCTCGGTCAGGCGGCGGAAGTTCGCCAGCAGCCGGTGCCCGTCGTCGGTGCAGATCGACTCGGGGTGGAACTGCACGCCCCACGCGGGCCGCGTCCGGTGGCGCACGGCCATGAGCACGCCGTCGTCCGACCACGCGACCGGTTCCAGCTCCGGCGGCAGGTCGGTGACCGCCAGCGAGTGGTACCGCACCACCCGCAGCGGTGACGGGAGCCCGTCGAACAGGTCGACGCCGGTGTGCCGGACGAGGTCGACGCGGCCGTGGCGCGGTTCCGGCGCGAGCCCGACGGTGGCGCCGTGTTCGAGGCACAGCCCCTGGTGGCCGAGGCACACCCCGAGCAGCGGGATGCGCGCACGGGCGATGACGTCTCGGCAGAGGCCGAAGTCGGAGCTGTTCCGGGGGCTGCCCGGTCCGGGCGAGATCACCACGTTGTCGAAACCGTCGAGATCGGCCAGCCGGAAGTGCGGGTCGTCGTTCGGGATGACGACCGGATCGTGCCCGTTCACCCGTGCGAGGTACTGGAACAGGTTGAACGTGAACGAGTCGTAGTTGTCGACCAGCAGCGTGCGCATGACGTACGGCACGGTACCTGCTGAAACGCACGAACGGCCTACCCCGACCGCGGGCCGGTGGCACAGCTCTCACCGGGTACCGTGTGCCCTGATGAGCGAGGACGAAGAGCCGGAAGACGACGACTACTCGGAAGACGACGACGAGGGCTTCGAGGACGATTTCGAGGAAGACCCGTCGGACCTGTTCGAGGTCACGCGCGAAGTGCGCACGGTGTGCCAGTTGTGCGGTGGCGCGGGGTTCGTGGCGAACCCGGTGCTCGCCGTGATCGGCGGCACGCCCAGGACCGTCGACAACGGGCGTTCCTGCCCGCACTGCGACGGCAACCGGACGTTCACCGGACTCATCCCTCCTCTGTAGAACCGTTGCCCGAGGTGTGAGCGAGTGTGAGTTCGCTCTGTTCAAGCAGTCGTCACCTTGCCCGGACGGGGTCCGGGTCTTCCCGTGGCAGTACCCGCTGCCCGCGCGATGCGGGTCTGACGTGGGTTTCCATCAGGCTCACGACGGGCGTTCGCCACGGCGGTGCGCAGCGTCGCGATGCGAGCCTGGGTGCACAACGACGGCAAGTAGGCCACGGGGCACCACCGTGGCCGATTTTACTCGGGGGTTTTGACCCTTACGCTTGCCGATCGGGCAGGCTCTACGACCTGCCCTTTTAGGCCCGATCAAGGGTCAAAACAAGGGGTCCCCGAGTCAAATCGGCCACAGCACGCTGGAAACCGAAGCCACCAAGGCCAGCCGGATCGGCACGATCGATCTCGACCGACAACGAACAGAACCCACCCCGACGGGTGACCGTGACCGACCGGACACGAGCAGTGCCACGCCCGACAGCAGTTGCGCACCCCGCGCCGCCGGTTTCACAGCACCTTGCACGCCTTCCGCAGCGCGCCGCTGCGGATCAGCGCGACCACGGTGTGGATGTCCGCGTCCATCCGCCGGTCGGCGTCGAGCGGTGGCACGTGCTCGCGGACCAGTTCGAACGCGAGCCGGGTACCAGGGCTGAGCAGCTCGGCACCGCGCAGGTCGGCCGCCTGGCAGAGCGCCAGCAGGTGGATCGCGGCGACCTGCTCGGCCAGTTCGAGCACGGTCCGCGCGTCGCGCGCCGCGATCGTGCCCATGCTGACCTTGTCCTGGTTGTGCGCTTCGGTCGACCGCGAGAACGCGCTCGCGGGCATCGTCAGCTTCAGCGCCTCGGCGGTCAGCGAGGAGGCCGCGATCTGCATCCCCTTGAACCCGTGGTGCAGTCCGGCCCGCCAGTCGTCCGGCTCGAACGGGCGCACGAGGTTCGCGGGCAGCCCGTTGCTGAACTTCTCGTCCACCACGAGCGCGAGCTGGCGGTCGAGCAGGTCCGCCACGTTGGCCACGGCGAGCTTCAACCCGTCCATCGCCTGGCCGATGTGACCGCCGTAGAAGTTGCCGCCACTGCGCACGGCGTTGTCGGCGGCGTCGAAGAGCGGGTTGTCATTCGTGGAGTTGATCTCGATGGTCACCCATTTTTCGGCCCATTCCACCAGATCACGGAGGACGCCCGTGACGGCTGGTGCGCAACGCAGCGAATAACGATCCTGAACGGCGTGATCGAGTCGGTGGAACCCCGCGCCGGAAGGCATCGGATCGGAGGTCAACACGTCGCCGTATGTGCGCGAAAGTCCGGAGCCCGCTAACAGGAGCCGGATGTTGTCCGCGCTCGCGAGTTGACCGGGATGTGGTTTTTGCTCGTGGATGAAACGGTCGTAGTGGCCTTGGTTCCCGAGCAGCACCTGCGCGCCGAGCGCGGTGCACAGGTCCGCCACGGCGGCGAGTTCCTTGGCCGCCTCGACCGCCAGCACGGCGAACGCGGACATGAAGGAGGTGCCGTTGATGAGGGCGAGGCCCTCCTTGGCCTCCAGCACGAACGGCTCCAGGTCGCACGCCGCGAGCGCGTCGGCGGCGGGCAGGTCCTGCCCCTGGAACCGGACGGTCCCCTCACCGATGACGACGCTCGCCAGGTAGCAGAGCGGGACGAGGTCACCGCTCGCGCCGACCGAACCGCGCTCCGGGATGATCGGCAGGATGTCGTTCTCCAGCAGGGCGAGCAGCCGCGCGACCAGCGCGGGGCGGACGCCGGAGTGACCTCTGGCCAGGCAGTTCGCCCGGATCAGCATGGTGGCGCGGACGACCTCGGGGCTGCTGTCGGGGCCGGTTCCGTTGAGGTGGTAGCGGACGAGGTTGCGCTGCAGCTCCGCGGTCTTGGCCACGGAGATCTGCCGGGTGCTGCTGTCGCCGAAACCGGTCGTGACCCCGTAGAGGGGCAGGCCGAGGTCGATCAGCCTGAGCTTGAGGCCGTGCGAGCACTCCATGCGCGCCAGCGCTTCGGGGTCGACGTCCACGCGCGGCCGCACCGGGCACCGCACGATGGCCGCGACCTCGGGCGGCGTCAGGTCATGGCCGTTCAGGAAAATGGACTCACGCACGTCGTCGAAGGTCGAGGTCATCTCGTCGCCTCTTTTCAGCCGCTATCCCCAACGAAGGTTCCCCTCATCAAGAAAAAGGGAACCCCCACCTAGTTGCCTGATATCTCCTTTCCACGCCACCGGGAAACTCCGGGAATCACACCGCTGCGCTCCTTCGTAGGGAGCAAGCGGTTTCAATGGTGCTGCGGGGAGCGTGACAGCGGCGTGGATAACCTGTCAATACTTGATTCCACGGGGGTGGGACAAGGAATATTTTGTCACTTTCCGCGTTTTCCCGTGTCCCCGCCACCGCGGAACCCGCGCAGGCGATCTAGGGGCCGTGACACGACAACCCGAATGGCCGAGCCTCGGCCCGGACACCTCACAAAACACCCGAACGTGGACACTGGAGCGGTGATCTTCCTGCTGCTGCTCGGCGTGCCGTGCGGGCTCGCCCACCTCTACCTGTGGAAGCGGCTGGTCCGCGACACCACCACGACCCCCCGCGGCCGGAGGCTGGGCACCGCGGCGGTCGTCGCGATGTTCCTGCTCCTGTTCGGCGGGCTGCTCGGCGGCAGGCTCCTCGGGCCCACGCTCGGCGCGGTGCTGGCCTGGCCCGGCTACCTGTGGCTGGCGATGACGCTCTACCTCACGCTGCTGCTGGCCGTGCTGGAGGTGCCGCGGGCGGTGCTCAACCGGCTGTGGAAGCGCGAGCAGGTGCCCGCTCCGGTGACCGTGCCCGCCGAACTCGAGGTCACGCCGACCGAGGAGCCCTCCGCCGGACCGGTCGACGCGAGCAGGCGGCTGTTCATCGCCCGCTCGCTGGCCGTGGCGGGCGGGCTCGCCGCCACCGGCGTCGTCGGCTACGGCGCCGCGCAGGCGCTGGGCGGACCCGTGGTCAAGCGCGTGCCGATCGCGCTCGGCAAGCTCGACCCGGCGCTCGCGGGCTTCCGGATCGCCGTGGTCAGCGACATCCACCTCGGCCCGCTGCTGGGCCGCGCGCACACCGAGCGCATCGTGACCACCATCAACGGCCTCCAGCCCGACCTGGTGGCCATCGTCGGCGACCTCGTGGACGGCACGGTGGAGGAACTGGGCGAGGCGGCGGCACCGCTGCGCGACCTGGTCAGCGAGCACGGCAGCTTCTTCGTCACGGGCAACCACGAGTACTTCTCCGGCGCGCAGCCGTGGCTGGCGGAGCTGAGCCGCCTCGGCGTCGACCCGCTGCGCAACGAGCGGCTGACCATCTCCCGCGGCGGCGCCGCGTTCGACCTCGCGGGCGTGAACGACGTGACCGGCCGCAACTACGGCGACGGCCCGGACCTGGCGAAAGCGCTCGCCGGCCGCGACCCGGCCACGCCGGTCGTGCTGCTCGCGCACCAGCCCGTGCAGGCCGTCGAGGCCGCGAAGCTCGGCGTGGACCTCCAGCTGTCCGGGCACACCCACGGCGGTCAGATGTGGCCGTTCAACTACGTCGTCACGCTCCAGCAGCCGGTCGTCTCGGGCCTCGCGACGGTCGGCGGGATGCCCGTCTACGTCAGCAACGGCGCCGGTTTCTGGGGACCGCCGGTCCGCGTCGGCGCACCTCCGGACGTGACGCTGGTCGAGCTGCGCAACGCCTGATCGATCACATTGACCGGGTCTGATGCCCCGTTTTCCGCCAACACCACCTAGAGTGGACGGCCGTGCCCGAACACGGTGTGATGGGAGATCCCTGGCGGAATGACTAAGAGCGTTGCCACACCGGCGGTAGCCCCGCCGATGCCGCGTCCCGCTGGAACCGGGCGTGAGGAGGCACAAGCTCGCATCCGCCGTTTTCTGGATCAAGAGCGACCGGCCACACCCTGCTTGGTCATCGACCTGGAGACCGTGCGCGAGCGCTACACGGCGATCGCGTCCGCGCTCCCCGGTGTCGGTGTCTTCTACGCCGTGAAGGCGAACCCCGAACCCGAGGTGGTCGGCCTGCTGGCCGCCGAGGGCAGCTCCTTCGACGTGGCGAGCCCGGCCGAGATCGACCTGTGCCTCGCGCAGGGCGCGCCCGCCGAGCGGATCTCCTACAGCAACCCGATCAAGAAGGCGGCCGACGTCGCGTACGCCTTCGGCCGCGGTGTGCGGCTGTTCGTGTCCGACAGCGAGCAGGACGTGCGGGCGATCGCCGAGCACGCGCCGGGGTCCTCGGTGCTGCTGCGGATCTTCGTCGAGGCGAACAGGTCCACCTACCCGTTCGGCAAGAAGTTCGGCTGCGACCCGGAGATGGCCACCGACCTGCTGCGGCTGGCCGACGAACTGGGCCTGCGCGCGCTGGGCGTCGCGTTCCACGCGGGCTCGCAGCAGCTCGACCCGCACGGCTGGGACGCCGCGATCGCCGACGCGGGTGCGATCACCGCGAAGCTGCGGGCCGAGGGCCTCGACCTGACCACGGTCAACCTCGGCGGCGGCCTGCCGTCGGCGTACCTCGAGGAACCGCCGCCGCTGGCGGACTTCGCCGAGGCCATCACCGCGGCGGTCGCCAGGCACTTCGGCGAGCACCGGCCGAACGTGATGATCGAGCCGGGCCGCGCCGTCGTCGCCGAGTCCGGCGTGATCCGCTCGGAAGTCGTCCTGGTGTCGCGGAAGTCCTACTCCGACGAACGGCGGTGGGTCTACCTCGACATCGGCCGCTACGGTGGGCTGGCGGAGACCGAGGGCGAAGCCATCGCGTACCCGTTGCGCACCAGCAAGGACGACGGGCAGCGCGGCCCGGTCGTGCTGGCAGGCCCCACCTGCGACGCCGACGACGTGCTCTACCAGCGCGTCCGCTACGACCTCCCACTGGACCTGCTCGCGGGCGACCACGTCGACCTGCTCGGCTCGGGCGCCTACACGTCGAGCTATTCCTCAGTGGCCTTCAACGGTTTCGGCCCGCTGGCCACCTACTGCGTGCGGTGAGCACGCCCCCGGATGTCCACAAGTCCTGTTCCGCTGAAGATGTTTGGAGTGATTGATGTCCGAAGTTCCGTGCGAGACGGAGCCGGTCGGCTTGTTCGCAGGACAGCACGTGCTCGCCGAGTTGGAGGGCGTGAGCCCCGAGATCCTCGATGACGAGAAGTTCCTGCGACATGCGCTCGGTGAAGCTCTCACCCAGGCGAATGCCACGGTGCTGGAGGTGATCTCCAAGCAGTTCGACCCGCAGGGGGTCACCGTGCTGGCCCTGCTTTCGGAGTCGCACGCGTCCATCCACACCTACCCGGAAGTCGGATCGGTGTTCGTGGACGTGTTCACCTGCGGTACGAAGGCGAAACCCGCGCTTGCGGTGCAGTTGCTCGCCGAGGCGCTGGGCGCCGCGTCGACACGGACGGACATGATCAGCCGGGGCAACCGCGTCCCGGCTCTCGTTGGTGAGGAAAAGGTATGACCACGATCGACAACTCCATTCGTGAACCCCTTGGCGATGGCCTGCACCGCCTCTGGGACGTCGAGAACGTCGTGGTGGACACGAAGACCGAGTTCCAGCACCTGGTGATCGCCGACACGGCGCAGGGCCGGTCCCTGTTCTGCGACGACGACCGCCAGAGCACGGAGTTCAGCCAGCTGACCTACCACGAGGCGCTGATGGTCCCGGCGCTGCTGCTCGCGGACACCGTCGACCGCGTACTGGTCATCGGCTCCAGCGAGGGCGTCGTGTGCCAGATGGCCGTCGCGGCAGGCGCGACCGTCGTCGACCACATCGACATCGACTCGCAGGCCGTGAAGCTGTGCGCCGAGCACCTGCCGTACGGCTACTCGCAGTCCGAACTGGCCGAGGCCGAAGCGGGTAACGGTCCCGTTCGGGTGAAGTACATCGACGGGTGGGAGTACATCCGCAGTGCCTCCGAAGGGGAAGGCGGAGCGAGGTACGACATCGTGCTGGTCGACCTCCCCGACGAGCGCGAGGAGGAGGCGCAGCACAACCGCCTGTACGGCGAGGAGTTCCTGCGCATGTGCAAGGCGCTGCTCACGCCCGGAGGTGTGGTCGTGACGCAGGCCGGGTGCCAGACCATGTGGCGCAACAAGACGCTGATCCGCTCGTTCCAGCGGTTCAACGACGTGTTCGACACGATCGTCTACTACGGCTCGGACGAGCACGAGTGGGCGTACCTGTTCGGTCGCGCGGACGCGGTCGAGGACCCGACCGCGCTGATGACCGAGCGGCTGGCGACCTCGGGCTACCAGCCCGAGACGATCGACGACCTGGCGCTGCTGTCCGGCTCCATCCCGCCGTTCACCGTGCGTCAGTCGCTGGCGTAGAACCCTTGGGGGGAGCCGGTTCCCCGGCTCCCCCTCGGCTCAGCCCAGCGCCTTGCGCAGGAAGTCCACCTGCAGCAGCAACAGGTTCTCCGCGACCTGCTCCTGCGTGGTCATGTGCGTGACGCCCGACAGCGGCAGCACGGTGTGCGGCCTGCCCGCCGCGACCAGCGCGGAGGACAGCCGCAGCGAGTGCGCCGCCACCACGTTGTCGTCCGCCAGCCCGTGGATGATCATCAGTGGCCGTTCCAGCTTCGCCGCGTCGGCCAGCAGTGAGTTCGCCTCGTACACCTCGGGCCGCTCCTGGGGCATCCCCAGGTACCGCTCGGTGTAGTGGGTGTCGTAGAGCGCCCAGTCCGTGACCGGCGCGCCCGCGATGCCCGCGTGGAACACGTCCGGGCGACGCAGCACGGCGAGCGCCGCCAGGTAGCCGCCGTAGGACCAGCCCCGGATCCCCACCCGTGACAGGTCGAGGTCCTCGAACCGCGCCGCCACGGCGTGCAGCGCGTCGACCTGGTCCTCCAGGGTGGCGCCCGCGAAGTCGAACGCGATCTCCCGCTCCCACACCGGTCCACGGCCGGGCGTGCCTCGGCCGTCGGCGACGAGCACCGCGAAACCCTGGTCCGCCAACCACTGCGAGGCCAGGTAGATGTTGCGCGTCGAGAGCACGCGCTGCGCGTGCGGCCCGCCGTACGGGTCGAGCAGCACCGGCAGCTTCGCCGAGCCCGGCACGTGACCGGTCGGGAACAGCAGCGCCACCCGCAGGTCGCGCTCCCCGACCGTCAACAGCCGCACGTCCGGCGTGAGCACCGGGGTATCGGCGGACGACGCGATCTCGTGGCCCGCCACGGCCGCTCGCACACCGAACCAGCCGAGCCCGGCCGACACCATCAGCAGCACGCCACCGCCGCGCACGGCGCTGTGCACACCGTCCTCAGTGGACAGCCGCTCGACGCCGTCGGCCGTCACCCGGTAGACGTGCGCCTGCGTCGGGTCGTCCTCGGACGCGGTCACGAGCACGTCGTCCTCGGTCACGTCGAGCACCGCGCGCACCTGGAAGCCGTCCGGCGTCCACTCGTCGTCGCCGACCACGAGCCGGTTCGCGCCGTCGCGCACGGCGATCCGCACCAGCCTGCCGTCCGGCGTCCACACCGGAACGCCCGGCATGACCTCCACCCAGTGCGGGTCGGTGTCGGTGTGCACGACCTCGGTGGCGCCGGTCGCGGTGTCCAGGGCCAGCACCAGCGCGGTTCGCTGGTCCCGCGTCTGCACGAGCAGCAGCGGCTCGCCCGCAGCCGACCAGTGCGCCGACGCCAGGTACGGGTAGGTGTCGCGGTCCCACTCCACGTCGACGGACGAGCCGCCCACGCCCAGCACGGACAGGCTCACCACCGCGTTGGGCGTGCCTGCCGCCGGGTAGGCGATCTCGGCGGCGGGCGTCGCCGGGTTGGCCGGGTCGGCGATGTGCCAGCGCGGCACCGGCGTGTTGTCCACCCGCGCGGCCAGCACGGCCGTGCCGTCCGGCGCGAACCAGTAGCCGCGGGACCGGCTCATCTCCTCGGCCGCGATGAACTCCGCGAGCCCCCACGTCACCTCGGGGTCGTCGTCGTGGCCGAGCACGGTGTCCGTGCCACCGGCCAGGTCGACGAGGTGCAGAGCGCCGTCCGCCACGTACGCGACGCGCGCGCCGGTCGGGTCCAGCCGCGGGTCGATCACCGGGCCCGCCGCGGGCAGTTCCCGCACCTCGTGCGAGGCGAGGTCGGCCAGGAACAGCCTGCCGGACAGGGCGAACACCGCCTGGCGCGCGTAACCGTCGACCGCGTAGCCGACGATCCCCGCGCCCGACTCGCGGCTGCGCTCACGCCGCGCGCGCTCCTGCGGCGAGAGGTCCTCGGGGTCGGTCAGCAGGAGCGCCGGATCGGCGACGAGCGCCTCGGTGCCGGTCGCCGTGTCCAGCGACCACAGCCCGTTCGCCCGGCTCGTGGCCGATGCGACGCGCAGGAAGAAC
This sequence comes from Umezawaea sp., assembly GCA_039922235.1. Lineage (GTDB taxonomy): Bacteria > Actinomycetota > Actinomycetes > Mycobacteriales > Pseudonocardiaceae > Umezawaea. Next base: position 1,196 of record JBDSAJ010000619.1, on the reverse strand, counting down.
ACGTGTGAACCGTCGGGTGCGACGGTGAAGGTCCTCGGAGCGCCGAGGGTGAACCGCTGGGTGCGCGCGTGTTGGCGCGGGAAGGAGGTTTCGTTGCCCACCTGTCCACCCTAGTTGCGCGGCCACGGCCTCTCACCTGGTAACTCTTCACGACGTTGAGTCGACTGCGGTCACAGGGTGAAACCGATCTCCGCCCCGCCACCGGGCCGGGATCGGGCGAACACGGCGCCGCCGTGCGTGGTGGCGACCTCGTGCACGATCGCCAGCCCGAGCCCCGAACCGGGCAGCGAGCGCGCGGTCGTGGCGCGGTGGAACCGGTCGAAGATCCGTGCGGTGTCCTCCGGCGCGACACCGGGGCCGCGGTCGAGCACGCGGAACCCGGTCGGCCGCAGCACCAGTTCGACCGGGCCGTCGGGGGCGAACTTGAGCGCGTTGTCGACCAGGTTGGCCAGTGCCCGCTCCAACCCCCGCGCGCGGCCCGTGACGACCCCCTCGGCGTCCACGAGCACCTCCCGGCTGGTTCGCCGCCGCGCTCTCGTCGCGACCCGCTCGGCCAGCCCGTGCAGGTCGACCGCGCCGTACTCCTCGTCGACCCGCCGTTCCGACGAGAACTCCATCAGCTCGGCCACGAGGTGCGCCAGCTCCCGCGTCTCGCCGTCCAGGTCCTCGACGAGCTGCCCGCGCGACTCCGGCGACAGCTCGTCCATCCGCTTGAGCACGGACACGTTGGTGCGCAGGCTGGTCAACGGCGTGCGCAGCTCGTGGTTCGCGTCCTGCACGAGCCGCCGCTGGTCCTCGCGGGCACTCGCCAACCGCACCAGCACCGAGTCGAACGCGGCCCCCAGCCTCGCCACCTCGTCGGTCCCCTCCCTCGGCACGGCGACGTCGAGGCGACCGCTGGAGGCGACCTCCTCGGCGACGCCGGTCAGCCGCTCCAGCCCGCGGGTGAGCCGCCGGGCGACGAGCCACCCGGCCAGGACGGCGAGCAGCAGCACGACCACCGCCGCGCCCGCCGTGCGCCACGCCAGCGAGGTCACGGCGGCCTCGGTCCGGCTGATCAACCGCGCGAGCTGGACGGAGCCCCGACCGTCCCCGAGGGACACCGTGACCACCCGCAGCTCCGCACCGCCTCGTGGGGTGAACTCGCGCTAGGCCGTCTCCCCCGCGGGGAGGGCGGCGACCTCCTTGTCGGCCTT
>JBDSAJ010000618.1:0-14026 GCA_039922235.1 Umezawaea sp. | reverse complement strand
GCACCTCACCCGGCACGGGCTTCGACCTCGTGACCGCGCACTACCTGCACCTGCCGGGCGAGCAGCGCGTGCCGCTGTTCCGCGCGCTGGCGCAGGCCGTCGGTCCCGGCGGCACGTTCCTGGTCGTGGGCCACCACCCCAACGACATGACGCACAAGACGTGGTCGCACGTGCCCGGCATGTTCTTCACCGGCACGGAGGTCGCCGCCGACCTGGACCCGACCGAGTGGACGATCGTCGCCAACGAGGCCCGCGAGCGCACCGCCGTCAACGGCGAGGGCAACCCGTTCACCATCCAGGACACCGTGCTGACCGCACGCAGGCTGGCCCTGTAGCTAGTGCGCGCGAGGCCGGACGATGATCTCGGTCAGGTGGGCGTCCGCGCTCGCGTGCACGGCGGCGGCGACGGCGCGGCCGACGGAATCGGCCTCCAGGTAGAACTGCGGCTCGTACTCGCCGCCCTCCTGACTGCGGACGTCACGCTGCATGTCGGTGTCGACGCGGCCGGGGTGGACGGACGTGACGCGGAGGCCGTGGTCGCGCTCCTCCTCGGCCCGCAGGGAGTCGGCGAAGGCGCGGAGGGCGTACTTGCTGGCCGCGTAGGCGCCCCAGTTCGGGTGGGCGTGCAGGCCCGCGCCGGAGTTGATCAGGACGACCTGGCCCCTGCTGACTCGCAGGGCCGGGAGCAGCAGCCTGGTCAGCTCCGCCACCGCGAAGACGTTGAGGTCGAACGTGCGGCGCCACAGGTCGGGCGTGGAGTCGGCGATGTGGCCCAGCTCGGTGACCCCGGCGCTGTGGACCAGCACGTCGAGGCGGTCGACGCCCGCGACGGCCTCGGCCACCGCGGCGTGGTCGGTGATGTCGACCGGCCAGACCCGTGCGTTGGGGAGGGAGGCCGCCACGGCCTTCAGGGCTTCGCCATCGCGGCCGCCGAGCAGCAGCTCGTGGGTGTCCGCGAGTGAGCGGGCGATGGCCGCGCCGATGCCGCGCGAGGCGCCGGTGATCAAAGCGACAGGAGACATGACCAAACCCTAGGGTCAGGGGAGTGGACACCGAACCGCGCTCCCGTGTCGTGCGGAAGGTCGCGCTGCGACTGGTTCCGTACCTGTGCCTGCTGTACTTCGTGAACTACCTGGACCGGGTGAACATCGGGTTCGCCGGTCCGAACGGGATGCGCGAGGAACTCCAGCTCACGGCCACGGCGTTCGGGTTCGCGTCGGGGGTCTTCTTCATCGGGTACCTGCTGCTGGAGGTGCCGAGCAACCTGGCGCTGCACCGGTTCGGGGCGCGGCGGTGGATCGCCCGGATCATGGTGACCTGGGGCGTGCTGGCGACCGCGATGGCGTTCGTGCCGAACGGGTCCGTGCTGGTCCTGCTGCGGTTCCTGCTGGGCGTGGCCGAGGCGGGGTTCTTCCCCGGCATCATCCTGTACCTGACGTACTGGTTCCCGGCGTCGGAGCGGGCGCGGGTGGTGGCGCTGTTCATGGCGGCCGTGCCGATCTCTTCCGCGTTGGGAGCGACGCTGTCGGGCCTGCTGATCGAGGCGGGCGACGGGTTGTTCGGCCTGTCCGGCTGGCGGGTGATGTTCCTGGTCGAAGGCGTGCCCGCGCTGGTGCTGGCCGTGGTCACGTGGTTCTACCTGACCGACCGGCCGTCGGACGCGAAGTGGCTGACCGCCGACGAGCGCCGGTGGCTGGCCCGTGAACTGGGCGAGGAGCAGCGGCGGACCGAGGCAGAGCACCACTGGCCGCTGCGGAAGGCGCTGACGCACCCGCGCATCCTGGCGCTGGCGTTCGTCTACTTCGGCATCGTCTACGGCCTGTACACGCTGGGGTTCTTCCTGCCGACGATCATCGCGGGCTTCGAGCAGCAGTTCGGCACGAAGCTGTCGGTGGTGGAGCGCGGGCTGGTCAACGCGATCCCGTACGCGATCGGCGCGGTCGTGATGGTGCTGTGGGCGCGGCACGGCGACCGGACCCGCGAGCGGACGTGGCACGTGGCGCTGCCGGTGCTCATCGGCGGGGTGGCGATCCCGATCGCCCTCTACCTGGGCAACCCGGTGGCGGCGATGGCCGCGGTGACCGTCTGCGCGGTGGGGGTGTGCGCGGCGCTGCCGACGTTCTGGGCGCTGCCGTCGAGCTTCCTGACCGGCGCGGCCGCGGCGGGCGGGATCGCGCTGATCAACTCGCTGGGCAACGTCAGCGGGTTCGTCGGCCCGTACGTGACGGGCTGGCTGCGCGACTGGACCGGCACGCAGCGCGCGGGTCTGTGGGTGGTGGGGATCTGCATGGTGTCGGCCGCGCTGGTCGTCCTGCGGCTCGAACGGACCGCGGGACGACCAGCGGAGGACCAGGCGGACGCGTAGGGACGGTCCACAGTGGAGCGTGGCCGGGGACGTCCCCGGCCACCGCCTCGAATGGACCTACCCGCAGATGCGGCCGTTGTCCTTCTTCCACGTCACCACGACGGACGGGCGCGGCTGGCTGGTGCCGCCGTCCGGCCAGTGCGACAGCGGGTTGTCCGCGCTGGCGCCGGTGATCTCGCCGGGGTGCTGGACCGAGACGAGGATGAACCGGTCGTTGATGACCGGACCGCAGGTCTCGGCGCCCTTCGGCACGGTGAGGAACTGCTTGACCCGACCGCGGTACTTCCCCTCCACGGGCACGGCGAACAGGCCGTCGTTCGAGCCGAGCGCGTTGCCGTCGGTGGAGATCCACAGGTTGCCGCTGCTGTCGAACGCCACGTTGTCCGGGCAGGAGATCGGGCTGACCTGCGTCTTGTCGTACCCGCCGAAGTAGGTGTCGGCGGTCGCGGGGTCGCCGCAGACCAGCAGCAGCGTCCAGCGGAAGGTGGTCGCGGTCGGGTCGCCGCGGTTCTCCTCCCACTCCAGGACGTGGCCGTTCTTGTTGCCGACGCGGGGGTTGATCTCGGTGCCCGCTTCCTTGCCGGGCTTGCCGCGGTCGGTGTTGTTGGTCAGCGCCGCGTACACCTTGCCGGTACGGGGGCTGGCCTCGATGTCCTCGGGGCGGTCCATCTTCGTGGCGCCCGCCTTGTCCGCCGCGAGGCGGGTGAAGACGTACACCTCCTCGGCCGTGAAGCCCTCCACGAAGGACTTGTCGCCGCTGACCAGCTTGATCCACTCGCCGGTGCCGTCGAAGTGGCCGTCGGCGGGCAGCTTGCCGGTGCCGTCGATCTCGGCGGCCGGGCTGTTGCCGCTGAACCTCGCCACGTACAGCGTGCCGTCGGAGAGCAGCTTCTTGTTCTGCTCGCGGGCCCGCTTGCTGTCACCCTTCACGATCTTGTTCTTCGACACGTACTTGTAGATGTAGTCGAAGCGCTCGTCGTCGCCCATGTACGCCACGACCCGGCCGTCCTTGGCGACGCGGATGGTGCAGCCCTCGTGCTTGAACCGGCCGAGCGCGGTGTGCTTGACCGGCGCGGCGTCCTTGTCGTGCGGGTCGATCTCGACGACCCAGCCGAACCGGTTGAACTCGTTGGGCTCCTGCGCCAGGTCGAAACGCTTGTCGAACCGCTCCCACTTGCGCTCGGTCGCCGCGGCGGGCGTGCCGTAGCGGGCGACACGGGCCTTCTCGACCGGGTCGGTGATCGCGGCGCCACCGGCGAAGTAGCCGTTGAAGTTCTCCTCGCCCGACAGGATCGTGCCCCACGGCGTCACGCCGCCCGCGCAGTTGCCGAACGTGCCGAGCACGCGCTTGCCGGTCGGGTCGGTCGACGTCCTGAGGAACTTGCTGCCCGCCGCCGGGCCGTCGACCGCGAACGGGGTCGTGGCGGTGATGCGGCGGTTGTACTTGCGGTCCAGCTTCGGCACGAGCTTGCCGCTGCGGTGGTCCTGCTCGACCACGACGACGGAGAACCCGTGCGCGGCCCAGCCGATCTTGACCTGCTTCTCGGTGGGGTTGTTGGCGTCGTAACCCTTGTGCAGGAACGGTTCCGTCGTGTACTCGTGGTTGCTGCCCATGAGCCAGCGGTTCCAGCCGTCGAGCGGGACCAAGCCGCAGAAGTCGTTGTTGTAGCCGAACTGCATGGCCTGCGCTTCGGGCGTCTGGTGGTCGAAGTCGAACGCGGGAGCGCCCGGCACGACCGGGTCGCCCCAGCGGATCACGACGGCGGACTCGTAGCCGTCGGGCGTGACGATCCGGTCCTCGGTGTTCGGCGCGACGGCGGTGAAGTTCAGGCCGTCCCTGCGGCGGCCCGCGCCCAGGTCGGCGTCGATCGTGACGTCCGGAGCCGCCGCCGCGGTGCCGGTGCCGAGTGCGGCCGCACCGGCGCCCGCGACGGCGAGGACGGCCCCGGCCTTCAGCACGCCGCGACGGCTGACGACCTCGCGGACGACGTCGCCGAAGTAGGCGTTGGCCGAGGTGTTGGGGGCGTCGTGCGCACAGGCGTTGGCGCAGCGGTAGAGGCAGGTCGTCTCCGACCGCCCCAGCGGGTGGTTGGGCAGCAGCAGGGGCAGCAGGCGACGAGCCCGATCGGCGGGTGCGGACACGTGGACCTCCGTGGTGGATCGGTGGGAACCGGCCGACCGTAGGAGGACAAGCCGTTGTCCAGTGGTCATCGAGGTGAACGCAGGACGAACACCCGCCGATCAGGGCACGTCAGGACCCGATCTCGTCCGGCGTGCGGCGACCCTGCTTCCACACCGCGACCACGGACGGCCGCGGCTGGCTGGTGCCGCCGTCCGGCCAGTGCGACACCGGGTTGTCCGCCGTCGCCCCGTCGATCTCACCGGGGTGCTGCACGCACACCGTGACCACGCGCTCGGTGATGATCGGCCCGCACGTCTCCGCGCCGCGCGGCACCGTGAGGAACTGCTTGAGGTGCCCGCGGTGCGCTCCCGACACCGGGACGCCGAACAGGCCGTCGTTGTTGCCGTTCAGCGCGGCGGCCGAGTCGCTGGAGATCCACAGGTTGCCGTGCGGGTCGAACGCGACGTTGTCCGGGCTGGAGATCGGCGACACCTGGTCCTTCGGGAAGCCCGCGAAGTAGGTGTCCGGCGCGGCGGGGTCGCCGCACACCAGGAACAGGTTCCAGGAGAACGCCAGCGCGAGCGGGTCGCCGCGGCGCTCGGTCAGTTCCAGCACCTGGCCGTGCTTGTTGAGCACGCGCGGGTTCGGCTCGGTCGCGCCTTCCTTGCCCGGCTTGCCGCGGTCGACGTTGTTGCTCAGCGCGCAGTAGATGACACCGGTCGACGGGTGCGCCTGGATGTCCTCCGGGCGGTCCATCTTCGTGGCCCCGACCTTGTCGCCCGCCAGCCGGGTGAAGACGTAGACCTCCTCGGCCGTCATGCCGGGGACGAACGACTTGTTCCCGGACGCCAGTGGGATCCACTCACCGGACCCGTCGAAGTTCCCGTCCGACGGGAGCTTGCCGGTGCCGTCGATCTCGGCGGGCGGGCTGTCGCCGGTGAAGCGGCCGACGTACAGCGTGCCGTCGTCGAGCAGCGTCATGTTGTGCCTGCGCGCGGCCTTGCTGTCGCCCTTGCGCATCTTTCCGGTGGAGATGAACTTGTAGATGTACTCGAACCGCTCGTCGTCACCGGAGTACGCGACGACCCGGCCGTCCTTGGCGACGCGGATGTTCGCGGTCTCGTGCTTGAACCGGCCGAGGGCGGTGTGCTTGACCGGTGTCGAGTCCGGGTCGTTCGGGTCGAGTTCGATGACCCAGCCGAACCTGTTGGCCTCGTTGGGCTCCTGGGCCAGGTCGAACCGCTTGTCGAACCGCTCCCACTTGCGCGTGGTCGCCGTCCCGGTGACGCCGTAGCGGGTCAGCCTCGGGTCGTTGCGGGTGGCCGCGTTGCCGAAGTACTGGTTGAAGTTCTCCTCACCGGACAGGATCGTGCCCCACGGCGTCACACCGCCCGCGCAGTTGTTCATCGTGCCGAGCACGCGCTTGCCGGTCGGGTCGACCGAGGTCTTGAGCAGGTCGCCGCCCGCGGCGGGCCCGCGCACCTCGAACGGCGTGTGCAGGGTGATCCGGCGGTTGTACCTGCTGAACGACGGCGTGAGCTCGCCGGAGAACGGGGTCCGCTTGACCATCACGACCGTCAGGCCGTGCGCCGCCCACGCGATGCGGACCTGCTCCTCGGTCGGGTTGTTCGGGTCGTAGCCGTGGAACATCATCGGCTCGGTCGTGTACTCGTGGTTGGTCACCAGCAGGTTGACCAGCCCGAGCGGATCCTGCGGGAGCAGGGCCGCGAAGTCGCAGTTGAAGCCGAACTGCTTCGCCTGGAGCTCGGCGGTCTGGTGGTCGAAGTCGAACTCCGGCACGCCGGGGAACAGCGGGTCGCCCCAGCGGATCACGATGTGCTGCTGGTACCCCTCGGGCACCACGACCGCGTCGAGCTGGTTCGGCGCCACGGGGGTGAAGTCGAGGCCGCGCGGGGCACGTCCGCCTTGAGCGACCGGGTCTGCGACGGCGACGGCAGGCAGGCCTGCACCGACGCCGAAAGCGACGACCGCTCCGGCCTTCATCGCGGTCCGCCTGCTGATGAGCTGCTGGACCACGTCGCCGAGGTAGGTGTTGGCCGACGTGTTGGGCACGTCGTGGAAGCACGCGTCGCCGCACCGGTACTCGCACGTCAGCGCTGCTCTGCTGGTGGAATGGTTGGACAGCAGGGGTAGGTGTCGCACTCGAACGCCTCCTACGGTCAGTCCTGAGAACCCACTGACCGTAAGCCGTCGTTCACCTTTTGTTAACTCATGGCTTCGTCCCCCACGAGCACCGCTCCGGCGGGCAGCTCGTGGACGTCCGGCTCGCGCCCGCCGATGGACAGCAGCCCCGCGGCGATCACGCACAGCACGGCGGCGGCGACGAACGGCGCGTGGTCCGAGCCGAACCACTCGGCGACGTGGCCGACGAGCGTCGCGGCGGCGGCGCCACCGAGCCAGCGCAGGAAGTTGTAGCCCGCGCTCGCGACCGGCCGCGGTGCCGGGCTGATGCTCATCGCGGCACCGGTGAACAGGGTGTTGAGCAGGCCGGACACCACGCCGCTGAGGATCACGCCGACGACCAGCACGGCCTTGTCGTCCACGCTCATGACGAGCATCAGGACGGCGAAGCCGACCACCGCCAGCACGGTCGCGTGCCGCTCGCCGAAGCGCGCGGCGAGGCGCGGTGCCAGCACGACACCCGCGACGGCGACGCAGAGACCCCAGCCGAAGAAGACCAGGCCGATCTGGATGGCGCCCCAGCGCAGCACGAAGGGCGACCAGGCCAGGACGGTGAAGAACGCGGCGGTGTACAGCGCGGCGCCCGCGGACGTGCGGAACAGGCCGCCGTGCCGGAGTGCGCGCAACGGGTCCAGCACGCCGACCTTCGCGCGCGGCTCGTTCGCGTCGGACGGCAGCATCGTCGCGCACAGCACCAGCGCGATGGCCATCAGCGCGGCGGTGCCGAAGAACGGGCCGCGCCAGGAGATGCTGCCCAGCAGCGCGCCGAGGAGCGGACCGACCGACAGGCCGATGCCGAGCGCGGCCTCGTAGAGCAGGATCGCGCCCTTCTGGCCGCCGGACGCGGCGCCGACGATCACCGAGAGCGCGGTCGCGATGAAGAACGCGTTGCCGAGCCCCCACACCGCCCGCAGGCCGACGAGTTGGCCGATGGAACCGGCCAGCGCGCAGGCCAGCGTGGCCAGGACGATCAGCACCAGGCCGGTGAGGACGGTGCGCTTGGCGCCGAACCGGGCGGCCATCGCGCCGGTGAACAGCATCGCCAGCACCTGCACGCCCAGGTACGACGAGAAGAGAAGGGTCACCTGGGAGGGCGTGGCGTGCAGGCCCTCCGCGATGGACAGCAGGATCGGGTCGACCAGGCCGATGCCCATGAAGGCGATCACCGCGGCGAACGCGGTGATCCACACCGGGCGGGGCTGGCCCTTGATCGCGTCGAGGAGTTTCGGGTGTTCGCTCACGTTTAGCCATGCTAACCGATTTTGCTTCGCGTACCTAAGTATGTTGCCTCACAGGTACCGTCTCCGCTGTGGAAGCAGTGGTGTTCGACCTGGACGGCGTACTCGTGGACTCCGAGCGCATGTGGGACGAGGTGCGGCAGGCGTTCGCCGCCACCCACGGCGGCACGTGGCTGCCCGACTCGACACGAGCCATGCAGGGCATGAGCACCCCCGAGTGGGCCACCTACCTGGTGGACACCGTCGGCGTGCGCCTCACGCCCGAGGACGCCGCGGCGGGTGTGGTCGACGAGATGGCCACCCGCTACGCCCAGGGCCCGCCGGTGATCGACGGCGCGGTCGACGCCGTGCGCGCGGTCGCGGCCCGCTACCCCGTCGCCATCGCCAGCTCGTCCCCACCGGTGCTGATCAGGGTGTTCCTGGAGTCGACCGGCCTGTCCTCCCTCGTGCCCGTCGCGCTGTCCAGCGAGCAGACCGGCGCGGGCAAACCGGCCCCGGACGTCTACTTGGCCGCCGCCCGTGAACTCGGCGTCGAGCCCGCCGAGTGCGCCGCGGTCGAGGACTCCACGAACGGCCTGCGCGCCGCCATCGCCGCGGGCATGGCCGTCTACGCCATCCCGAACCCGCACTTCCCGCCGGACCCGGCCGTGCTCGCCGACGTGACCGTGGTCGCCTCCATCGCGGACCTGCCGGACGCCTTGGGCTAGACCGGGACCCCGTACCAACGGCCGCACGCGGTCAGTGCGAGCACGCCGGTGCCGCTGTGGACCGTGTGCGCGCCGAGCTTCGTGGGGTCGACGGACGTGCGGGCGGCGATCAGCGTCGCGCCGCAGTGGTTGGGGATGCCCAACTCCCGCTGGAGCTGCCCGTACCGGGCCGCCAGCGCGCCGGGCACCAGGACGTCGACGCCGTCGCGCCAGTCCGCCGGGAGCGGCGGCTCCTCGTGGGGCAGCAGGTAGCCGCTCTCGGCCGGGTGCGGCGGCCCGAACGGGTCCTCACCTCTGAGCCCGTCGTAGTCGCGGACCACCCGGCCGTCCTCGGCGAGGCACCACGCGGACCAGCCGGTACTCGCCCGCTGGTCGTACCAGTGCGCGGCGCCGAATCGCGCACTCAGCTCGGCGCACCGGAGCCGGACGCCCACGTCGTCGTGCACCTGCTCAGGCGGGGTGCCGAACACCAGGGTCCACCCGTCCAGGACGGGCGTGACGTACATCCGCGTGCACTCCGCGTGCTCGTCGTCGGAGTACCAGTCGTTGTTCCACGTGGAACCACCGAAACGCATGGTCACGGGCACCGGGTCGGACAGGTCGAACGCCGCCAGCACCGCGGCCTGGTCGTCCGTCGACACGGCGAACCACCCGCCGCTCAGGTGCACCGGCTCCGGCACGTCCACGGATCAGGCCGCCTTCGGCTTCGGGTCCACGAAGCTCAGCGCCGCCAGCCCGACCGCGATGCACACCATCGCGACCACGCCCTTCGGCCAGTAGATGTGGCTGTCCAGGAACAGGTATGCCCCGAACAGCAGGAACACCCCACCCGGCGCCGCCTTCCACCGGACCCGCCACCCCACGCAGCCGACGAGCACCGCCGCCGCCACCAGGAAGCACCACGCACCCGGCGTGCCCAGCGCGTTGCCGATGTCGAACAGCGGGTCGATCACCGGCGTCCGCCCACCCTGCGCGATCGCCATCGCCCCACCGCCGACCCCGGCGATCGCGTCCAGCGCCCCGTAGAGCACCGCGTACGCGAACGCCGCCGCCCGGCCGGCCCAGCGGACCAGCGGCGGCGAGTCGTCCAGCAGCACCCAGACCGCGGCGGCCAGCAGCGGGAAGACGAACGCCAGCACGATGTGCATGTCCCGCCAGTGGTGGGCGGTCGACGCGTCCAGGTACTGCGGGTGCGTGAGCCCGACGGCGGCCAGTACCAGGCCCGGCAGCGCGACTAGGGCGGTGCGAATGTGCATCGGGACACGCTAGTGCGCGCGGCGGGCCGCAGCCCGGCTGTTCACCGGGCGGTAAGGAGTTCAAGCTTGGCCGGGGGTCCCCTTCGAGCGGGAACCCCCCGACGCACACGCTACGGCTGGGGTCTGACAGTTTTCGGGCTTCACGAGCGGCGGGGGGTACCTCGTTCAGGTGGTCCGCATAGCCTCGCGGCATGACTGAGCGAGTTGCGGTGGTGACGGGTGCGGCGCAGGGCATGGGGCGGCGGATCGCCGAGGTGCTGTCGGCCGAGGGCTGCGTGGTGGTCGGGTTCGACCTGCTGGACACCGACGGCGGGGTGGCGGGCAACGTGGCCGACGCCGCCGACGTGACCCGACTGGTCGAGCACGTGCGCGACCGCCACGGCCGGGTCGACGTGCTGGTCAACAACGCCGGGATCGCGGGCATCGTGCCGTTCGAGGACACGTCGCTGGAGACCTGGCAGCGGGTCATGGAGGTCAACCTGACCGGTCCGTTCCTGCTCAGCCAGGCGTTCGGGCGGATGATGCTGGCGCAGGGATCCGGGTCGATCGTCAACATCGCGTCGGTCGCCGGGTTGAGCGGGGTGGCCGATCGGGCGGCGTACAACACGAGCAAGCACGGGTTGATCGGGATGACCCGGACGCTCGCCGTCGAGTGGGGTGGGCGCGGGGTGCGGGTCAACGCCGTGTGCCCCGGCTGGGTGAAGACGGAGATGGACGTCGAGTCCCAGGCAGGTGGGTACTACGTGGACTCCGACATCACCGACCACGTGCCCATGGGCAGGTTCGCAGTGCCGGACGACATCGCGCAGGCCGTGGCGTTCCTCGCCGATCCGTCGCGCAGCGGGTTCGTCAACGGTGTCGCCCTGCCCGTCGACGGCGGGTGGACCGCCGACGGGTCGTGGCAGTCGCTGCGGCTGTCGAAGCGCTAGACGCCCTGCCAGGGCGTGCAGACCTGGTACTTCCGCGACCCGAACTCGGTCCACCCGGTGGCGCAGGCCCGCACGGCGCGGGTGTCGGCGTCGATCCGGCCCGAGCCGGTGACCGCCGACAGTTCACCGCTGCCGGTCGTGGTCTTCTCGGCCATCGTGATGGGCTCCGGCCACTGGTCTCGGCGCTGCTGCACCACGACCGTCAGCGTGGCGGACGCGGTGGGGTCGACGGGTACGAAGCGGCCGTAGCCCGCGAAGTCCTTGTCGGTGTAGGGCAGCACGTCGACGCACAGTTCGTTCTTGTCCGACGTCGGCGGCTCCAGGCACGTCGACGGAGGAGCAGCGGCAGCGGCGGGTGTGAGCAGGCCGGTCAGGAACACGGCCACGAGCAATGGCTTCAGCATGTGAAAAACCCCCTTGGGCCGCAGGTTAGTGACCTGCGGCCCAAGGGGTGTACGGAGAACGTGCGACTAGCTTTCGACGTCACCGCGGATGAACGCCTCCACGGCGAGGTGCGCCTCGGAGTCGGAGTACTGCTCCGGCGGGCTCTTCATGAAGTACGAGGAGGCCGAGAGGATCGGGCCGCCGATGCCGCGGTCCAGGGCGATCTTGGCGGCGCGCACGGCGTCGATGATGATGCCCGCCGAGTTCGGCGAGTCCCACACCTCGAGCTTGTACTCCAGGTTCAGCGGCACGTCGCCGAAGGCGCGGCCTTCGAGGCGGACGTAAGCCCACTTGCGGTCGTCCAGCCACGCCACGTAGTCCGACGGGCCGATGTGGACGTTGCGCTTGCCGAGGTCGCGGTCCACCTGGGACGTGACGGCCTGCGTCTTGGAGACCTTCTTGGACTCCAGGCGCTCCAGTTCCTTCATGTTGAGGAAGTCCATGTTGCCGCCGACGTTGAGCTGCATCGTGCGGTCCAACTGGACACCGCGGTCCTCGAACAGCTTCGCCAGCACGCGGTGCGTGATGGTGGCGCCGACCTGGGACTTGATGTCGTCGCCGACGATCGGGACGCCCGCGGCGCGGAACTTCTCGGCCCACACCGGGTCGGAGGCGATGAACACGGGCAGTGCGTTGACGAACGCCACGCCCGCGTCGATCGCGGCCTGCGCGTAGAAGCGGTCCGCGTCCTCGGAACCCACCGGCAGGTAGGCGACCAGCACGTCGGCCTCGGTGTCGCGCAGGACCTGCACGACGTCGACCGGCGCCTCGTCGGACTCCTCGATGGTCTCCCGGTAGAACTTCCCGAGGCCGTCGAGGGTGTGCCCGCGCCGCACCGGCACGCCGAGGGGCGGCACGTCCGCGATCTTGATCGTGTTGTTCTCGCTCGCGCCGATCGCCTCGGACAGGTCGCTGCCGACCTTCTTGGCGTCCACGTCGAACGCGGCGACGAACTCGATGTCGCGGACGTGGTAGTCGCCGAACTGGACGTGCATCAGTCCGGGGACCTTGGCGGCCGGGTCGGCGTCGCGGTAGAACTGGACTCCCTGCACCAGCGATGCCGCGCAGTTGCCGACCCCGACGATGGCCACCCGAACAGTGCGGCGGTGTGCGCCCATGCCGAGTCCTCCTTCTGGTTCTGCTGTGGTTTTGCCCGTGCTAGCGGCGGTCACTCTTCGGTCTTCCGCTGTTCGGCCTGCTCGTGGGCGATGAGCTCGTTGAGCCACCGCACCTCGCGCTCGGTCGTGTCCAGCCCCATGCGGTGCAGCTCACGGGTGTAGCGGTCGATCCGGTCGCTCGCGCTCCCCAACGTGGTGCGCAAGCCCTCCCTGCGTTCCTCGACCCGCCGCCGCCTGCCTTCCAGGATCCGCATCCTGATCTCGGCGGGCGTGCGGGAGAAGAACGCCATGTGGACGCCGAACGAGTCGTCGTCCCACGTCTGCGGCCCGGCGTCGACCAGGAGTTCGGCGAACCGCTCCTTGCCTTCGGCGGTGATCTTGTAGACCTTCTTGGCCCGACGGCCCCAGGCCCGCACGTCGTCCTCCGGTGCTTCCTCCACGATGAGGCCCGCACGTTGCAGCCTGCCCAAAGTGGGGTACAGCGTTCCGTAGGAGAACGCCCGGAAAGCGCCGAGCAGCTCGTGCAGCCGCTTGCGGAGTTCGTAGCCGTGCATGGGTGCCTCGTGCAGCAGTCCGAGGATGGCGAAGTCCAGCACGAGTCACCTCCCTGCCTGAGCCCCGATGGGTGTACCCAGTATATCGGCCCGATACATCTGCGCCTCCTGGCTAGTGTGTGCTGTCGCACACCGTGATATCGGATTCATCGACGCTGCCCCGAACGGACCACCGGAGCCGGGCGGTCGCCACGTACTCTGGTCGCGTGGTGACCCAAAGACAGGTCGTGGACTACGCGTTGCAGCGCCGTGCGCTGCTCGCTGACGTGCACTCCGGCCGTGTGGGTACCATGGAAGTCTGCGATGCGAGTCCATACCTACTCCGAGCTGCGAAATTCCACGGCCAGCCGAGCGATGTCACGTGCCCGGTGTGCCGCAAGGAACCGCTGACTCTGGTGTCTTGGGTCTACGGCGAAGAGCTCAAGCACGCGGCCGGTTCGGCAAGAACCGCCGACGAGCTCGGACGGATGTCTGACCTCTACGAGGAATTCACCGTGTACGTCGTGGAAGTCTGCCGCACATGTAGTTGGAACCACCTGGTGCAGTCATACGTCCTGGGAACGCGTGGTCTGAAAACTCAGAAGCCACGCCGGAGGACCGCGGCGGAGTGAACCTCGCTCCACCGCTGACCGCCGCAACCGAACAACTGCGGTGTATGACCACCGAACCGCGTACGCGCGTGCGCCGGTCTGGGAGGGCCTTTTCGTGAACGACCAGCATGACGACAGGCAGCGTGGCGGAGAGCCGCAGTGGCCGACCGGGGACGACCCGGACGGTGGCGCTGCAGGTAGGCGCCACAGTGCCCAGGATCAGCCGGATGATCGAACCGGCGCCCGGAACCCGTCTCACGGCGGCGACCGGCCCCCTCGACCGGGCACACCACCGGGTGGTTTCCAGCGCCCGCAGCAGGGCCCAGTCCCACCTCGCCCCGGCACGCCGCCCGGCGGTTTCGCCCGCCCACAGCAGGGTCCGCCCCCCGGCGGCGCCCCTGGCCCGCTGAACCAGGGCCCGCCACCGCGCAGGCCAGGCGGTCCCGGCCCTCAGGGCGGCCCCGTGCCGCCCGGCGGTCGTCCGCCCATGCCCCCACCCGG
>JBDSAJ010000617.1:0-8851 GCA_039922235.1 Umezawaea sp. | reverse complement strand
ACCCACCGCGCCGCCGATGAGCTGCAACGCCTCCGCGTACCGCCCGGCGGCGTTCAGCACGACCGTCTGCGCCGAAGTGGTCAGCACCAGCTCCGGATAGGCGGTCACCACCGCCGCGAGCGCCGTGTCGGCCCCGGCGAGGTCGCCGACCCGCACCGCGCTGACGACGGTGTTCACCAGCGGGGTCGCCTCCATCTCCGCCGCGGCTCGGCCGGACAGCCGGGGGAGCCCGAACAGGTACCAGCCCGGTGACGTGGTGGCCGCGGTTCGGCGTGGCCACAGCTCGTGGGCCAGGCAGGCTGTGGCGCCGACCGCCACGCCGAACGGGCCCAGCAGCCAGGCGCCCGCGACGACAGCAGCGGCCACGAGCGCCGACGTCAGCCCGGTCAGCCACAGGCGCAGCCGCACCGGGGAGCGCACCGACCCCGCCCCGACGCGGATCACGACCGGCAGCGCGCACAGGACGATCCGCAGCCGGGGCGTCGACCAGGCGCGGAGTTCGCGGCCCACGCCGAAGACCACGTGCCGAACTTCCAGCCGCCAGATCAGGACGCCCAGCAGTGTCCCGAGCTGGAACGCGGCCAGTTCGAGCAGGAGCCCGCCGAGTGCGCCGAGGACCCCGGCTGCCCCGTGGTTCCAGACGACTGCCACGACGGCGACCGTGAGGAGCGGTCCGGATCTGATCAGCTTCACGGGGACTGGACGTTACGTGACCGCCTGCGTGCCGCCCTCCCGAACGGGCAAGCCCGCCTCGGCCCACGCCCGGAAGCCGCCGATGAGGTCGGTCGCCTTGGGCAGGCCGATCCGCTGGAGGTCCCGCGCGGCGAGGCTCGACGAGTAGCCCTCGTTGCACAGGACCACGACGGTGGTGTCGGCGGTGAAGCCCGGCAGGCGGTGGTCGCCTTCGGGGTCCAGGCGCCACTCCAGGACGATCCGCTCCACCGGGATGGAGTCGGGGATCTCGCCTTCGGCTTCGCGGTTGTGCAGGGGGCGGGTGTCGATGACCAGCGTGTCGCCGGACTTCAGCGCCGCCAGTTCCTGTGGCGTGACCCGCTTGAGGTGGCTGCGGGCCTCGGCCAGGTAGGTGTCGATGCCGCTCATGGGCCCTCCAGGTCGGCTCGTTCGCGCAGTTGCTCCAGCGGGAGGCGCAGTGCGGGCAGTGGGGGGATCACGGTGGGGATGTCGGCCAGGCTGGCGTACTCCCTGGTGGGGACCAGCGGAGGTGAGTAGGCGTGCACGCTGGCCGCGCCCACCGTCCCGGTGTTGCGCACTTCGTGGGCCCTGCCTGAACCGAAGCCGACGGAAGCCCCTACCTCGCGCTTGGCGTGGCGGATCGGGCCTGCCGGGTAGCGGTAGCTCTCGTGCAGCTCACCGGTGAGCACGGTGAACGACCCGGACGCCCCGCCGTGGTCGTGCGGCTCGGTGTGCTGGCCCGGTAGCCAGGAGAGGAGCCAGAGTTCGACGCCTTCGGTGAGCCCGAGGCGCGCCCACCAGCGTTGGGTGGGGTCGAAGTCCAGGATGTCCAGCAGCGGCGTCGTCAGCTCGCTGGTGACGAACGAGGTCAGGTCGCGCAGTTCGCGCGGGGTCCAGAGTTCTCGTTCGGGGTGGATCACGTCTTGGAGGAGGCGGGTGTTGAGGGCTGGGTGCAGGTCGGTTTGGGTGAAGGTGGCGGTCAACGTGGCTCCTGAGGGCTACTTGGTGTGACGGGTAGCGGTCAGACGCGACACGGGGCCTAGCGGAGGCCGCGTCGCGTCTCGCTACAGCCGCACGAGGCCACCAGGAGGAGGTCGATCGTGCGGTCGCACCAGGTGATTAGGGAGCGGGCCACGGTGGTGATGTTGCCACGTTTGTCGTGGGTGGGGTGGGTGTCTCATTGGGTGAAAATGGCTCTGTGGCCGAGGTATGCGGTTGGTTCTTCGTGGTAGCGCTGTAGGTGGTTCGGGCCTGGTGGCCGATTTGACTTGGGGACCCCGCATTTGACCCTTTATCGGGCTAAAAGGCAGGCGTGGAAGAGCCTGCCCGATCGACAAGTGCAAGGGTCAAATCCCCAAGTCAAATCGACCACGGGTCGGGCGCGTGATCGCAGTTAGTCAAATGGCATGGGTATTGGTGTGGGGTATGTCGATGGATTGTCGATGGATTGTCGACAGGTCGTGCGACGGTGGTTTCCTGTTCCGAGGGGGAATGGTTGGGGGCGTGGCCGCGTGCGAAGAACCGGTTTTACCTGGGTTCGCAGCCGCCATTGGCGCGCTGGCAGGTGTCCCCTGGGCTGTGAGATGAAAGGGAAGTGGATGAACAGGTTTCTGCGCAAGGTTTCCAGGTTGGCGGTCCTCGCTGCCGGTCTGAGCATGTGTCTGGTTGCTCCTGCCGTGGCGAGCGCCGACCAGTCCGCCGGGGAAGGACCCAAGGTGCTCGCGGAGTTCAGGACGATCGTGTCCTGGCACACCGGTACGTGCGTGGACGTCGACGGGGCCAGTCAGGAGTCCGGTGCCAAGGTTCAGATCTACACCTGCAACGGCACCGTCGCGCAGCTGTGGGAGAAGCTGCCCACCGACAGCGGCTACTTCCGGCTCCGGGTCGCCGCCAGCGGGCAGTGCATGGCGGTGAAGGGCGCCAGCCAGGCCGAGGGCGCCCTAGTCGTCCAGAACCCGTGCAACTTCGACTTCAACCAGCAGTGGAAACAGGCGGACAGCGGTGCTGCCGGCTTCCCGCAGCTCGTCGCCCGGCACAGCGGCAAGGTCCTGATCATGCGCTCCGAAGCGCTCGCCGACCGCACGCCCCTGATCCAGGTCACCTACGGGGGGCCCGGCTCGGATCCCCTGAACTCCACGGCCTGGCAGTTCCGCTAGTGCGGTGCCGCGAGGGATCCACCTGAGCCGCGCGAAACACGGTGAGGATTGCGGCCACCGCACTAGACCGGACTGAGAAGGTGGCGCACGGCTCCGACCGTGCGCCACCTTCCCGGAACACCTCTAGCTCACCGGGCAGGCAATCGTCGGCCCGCCCAGTCACCCCTGGGCTGGCCGCTTCCTCACCCACCACTTCGCCGCTAGTTCGGAGCCCTCAGCAACATCAGCGAATGGCCCGCGATGGTGATCCTTGAGCCGGGGGCCAGGGTGCCCGGGGTGGCTGGTGAGCCGTCTGCCGTGGTGGTGTCGAGCATGGGTTCGAAGTGGGTGCCGTATTCGGCTGGGGGGAGTACCACTTCGATTTGGTCGGCGCCTGCGTGCAGCAACAACAGCCAGGAGTCGTCGGAGACCAGTTCGCCTTCCCGTGAGCGGGAAAGGCTGTTGGAGCCGTCGATCCACATTCCCAGTGTTCGCCTGCCCTCGTCGAACCAGTCTGTTTCGGCCATTTCCTCACCATCCGGGCGTAGCCAGACCAGGTCTGGTTCGCCGGTGGCTGTGGTGCGGCCTTCGAAGAATTCTGGTTGGCGTAGTGCCGGGCTGCCTGCGCGCAGGGTGATGACGCGCCTGGCGAATGCGAGCATCGACGTGGCGTCGTCGTCGAGTTTCCAGTCGACCCAGGAAGTCTCGTCGTCCAGGCAATAGGCGTTGTTGTTGCCGCCCTGGGTGCGCCAGAGCTCGTCGCCTGCGACGAGCATGGGGGTGCCGGTGGAGAGGAGCAGGGTGGCGAAGAGGTTGCGGGCCTGCCTTGCGCGTAGGGCGACGATGCCGGGGGCGTCCGTCTCGCCTTCGACGCCGCAGTTCCAGGAGCGGTTGTCGTTCGTGCCGTCCCTGTTGTCCTCGCCGTTGGCCTCGTTGTGCTTGTTGTTGTACGAGACGAGGTCGCGGAGGGTGAAGCCATCGTGGGCGGTGACGAAGTTGATGGACTGCCACGGGCGCCTGAGGTCGTCGGCGTACAGGTCCGATGAGCCTGATAGGCGGTAGGCGAGGTCGCGGACGCCGATGGCGCCGCGCCAGAAGTCGCGGACGGTGTCGCGGTAGCGGCCGTTCCACTCGGCCCACTGGACGCCGAAGTCGCCTACGCGGTAGCCGTCGCCGGTGGCGTCCCACGGTTCCGCGATGAGCTTGCAGCGGGACAGGACCGGGTCGGTGGTGATGGCTGTGAGCAGGGCGGAGTTGCGGTCGAAGTAGCCGCCGCCCGGCCTGCCGAGGGTGCTGGCCAGGTCGAAGCGGAAGCCGTCCACGCCCAACTCGGTCGCCCAGTAGCGCAGTGAGTCGGTCACCAGGCGGACCACCTGCGGGGACGCCGCTTCCAGGGTGTTGCCGCAGCCGGTGATGTCCAGGGTGCCGCCGCCCGCGACGTGGAGGTAGTAGCCGGGGGCGTCCAGGCCGCGCCACGACAGCGTGGGACCGTCCGGGCCGCCTTCGCAGGTGTGGTTGAAGACGACGTCGATCAGCACCTCGATGCCCGCCGCGTGCATGGCGGCGACCATCGTGCGGAACTCCTCGACCTCGTGGCCCTGTTCACTCGCGTAGTTCGGGTGCGGGGCGAAGTAGCCGAGCGGCGAGTAGCCCCAGTAGTTGCGCCTGCCCTCGCGCACCAGCGCGGGCTCGTCGATGAAGGCGTGGACGGGCAGGAGTTCGATCGTGGTCACGCCGAGGCGGACCAGGTGCTCGACGACCGCCGGGTGCGCCAGGCCCAGGTAGGTGCCCCGAAGGTGCGCGGGCACGTCGGGGTGCTGGCGGGTGAAGCCGCGGACGTGCAGCTCGTAGATCACCGCCTCCTCGAACGGCACCTCGGGCTTGGTGCCGGTGTCCGGGCCGCCGGGGGACGTCACGACGGACAGCGGCACGTGGCCGAGCGAGTCGACGACCGAGGGCGGGCCCATCATCGGGTCGCCCACGTAGCCCAGCGCGGCGTCCAGGTCGGTGACCGTGCCGGTGATGCGCTTCGCGTACGGGTCGACCAGCAGCTTGGCCGGGTTGCCGCGCAGGCCGCGCGACGGGTCGTACGGGCCGTGGACGCGGTAGCCGTAGCGCTGGCCGGGGGTCACGCCCGCCACCAGGCCGTGCCAGACGCCGAAGGTCCGCTCGGTCAGCTCGATCCGGTTCTCGGTCCCGTCGTCGCTGATCAGGCACACTTCCACCGCGTCGGCTGACGGCGCGGACACGGCGAACCGGACGCCCCCTGCCTCGGGGTGGGCGCCCAGTGGGAACGGTCGGCCTGCGAGCACGGGGGAGTCGGCTGCCATGCCTAGATCCTGACAGGCCGCACCGACAATCGGCGTGTGAGTAGCCCCGCTGCACCAGTGCTGGGGGGTGGTCGGAAACAATGGGCGCGTGACCGACCACGGGGCGAGGCAGGGCACTGTGCAGAGTTCGGAAGTCGACGTGACCGATCTGGTCGTCCACATGGCGGGTGTAGCCGTGCGGCGTGGCAAGACCACGCTGGTGGGGGACATCGACTGGGCCGTCGAGCTGGACGAGCGCTGGGTGGTGCTCGGGCCCAACGGCGCGGGCAAGACGACCTTGTTGCGCCTGGCCAGCGCGGAGCTGCACCCGACCAAGGGCAAGCTGCACCTGTTGGGCGAGCGGGTCGGCAAGACCGACGTGCGGGAGCTGAAACCGCGGATCGGGCTGTGCTCGTCGGCGCTCAACGGGCGCGTCCCGGCGGATGAGAAGGTCGTCGACGTGGTGGTCAGCGCGGGCTACGCCGTGCTCGGCCGCTGGCGCGAGGACTACGACGCGCTGGACACGACGCGCGCCAAGGAGTTGCTGGGCACGCTCGGCATCGAGCAGCTGTCCGAGCGCACCTACGGCACGCTGTCGGAGGGCGAGCGGAAGCGGACCCTGATCGCCAGGGCGCTGATGACCGACCCGGAGATGCTGCTGCTGGACGAACCGGCCGCCGGGCTCGACCTCGGTGGCCGCGAGGACCTCGTGGCGCGGCTGTCCGAGCTGGCGATGGACCCGGACGCGCCGGCGATGGTGCTGGTCACGCACCACGTGGAGGAGATCCCACCGGGTTTCACGCACGTGCTGCTGCTGCGCGAGGGCGGTGTCGTCGCCCAGGGCCTGCTGGACGACGTGCTGACCGAGGAGAACCTCTCGACGACGTTCGGCCAGCCGCTGGAGCTCCAGCGGTCGGGCGACCGGTACTTCGCGCGGCGCAAGGCGGTGTGACCGGTGGTCGACCGCGAGGATCGGATGCCGTCGCCGACCGTCGACCTGAGCCGTCCGAACGACGCCAGGGTCTACGACTACCTGCTCGGCGGCGCCCACAACTTCGCCGTCGACCGCGAGCTGGCCAGGCAGGCCGTGGCCGCCATGCCGATCATCAAGCAGGTGGTGCTGGCGAACCGCGCGTTCCTGCACCGAGTGGTGCGGGCGTGCGTGCGGAAGGGCGTCCGGCAGTTCCTCGACCTCGGCTCGGGCATCCCCGGAGTCGGCAACGTGCACGAGGTCGCCCAGGCCATCGACCCCCGCTGCAAGGTCGTGTACGTGGACGTGGACCCGGTGGTGCACGCGCACGGGCAGCTGATCCTCGCGGACACGCCGAACACGGCGCTGCTCAACGCGGACCTGATGAACGCGCGGGAGGTGCTGACCAACCGCAACGTGCGCGCGCTGCTGGACTTCGACGAGCCGATCGCGGTGCTGACGCTGCTGTCGCTGCACTTCGTCCGGGACGAACAGGACCCGGAGAGCGCGCTGGCCGCGTACCGGGACGCGATCCCGGTCGGCAGCCTGCTCGCGCTGAGCCACCCGACACCGGACCCGACGCTGCCGGGCCAGGACGAGGTGATCGACCTGTTCGAGCAGGAGTACCAGCGGCCCACGAATCGCGGCTACGACCGGGTCGTCCGGTTCTTCGACGGGTTCGAGTTGCTGGATCCGGGCGTCACGTCGCTGCCCCGCTGGCGGCCGGACCGCGAGGGTGCGGAGGACCTGCCCGTCTACGGCGGGCTCGGAGTGAAGACGAGCCGGTGACTACCGGGCGGTAACCTGCTGTTCGGCAGTGTGCTGGAGACCTGGTCGAGGAGGACCTGTGGCTGAGTTCGTCACGCTGGAAGTCGACGGCGGTATCGGCACGATCCGGTTGGCCCGTCCGCCGATGAACGCGCTGAACAAGCAGGTCCAGGACGAGATCCAGGCGGCCTCGCGAGAGGCGACCGAGCGTTCGGACGTGTACTCGGTGATCGTCTACGGCGGCGAGAAGGTGTTCGCCGCAGGCGCGGACGTCAAGGAGTTCGCCGGGATGACGCACGCGGAGATCACCGCCCGCGCGTGGTCGCTGTCGTCGGCGCTGGGCTCCGTCGCGGACATCCCCAAGCCGACCGTCGCGGCCATCACCGGCTACGCGCTGGGCGGCGGGTTCGAGGTGGCGCTGGGCTGCGACCGGCGCATCGCGGGCGACAACGCGAAGCTCGGCCAGCCGGAGATCCTGCTCGGCATCATCCCCGGCGGTGGCGGCACGCAGCGCCTCGCGCGGCTGATCGGCCCGAGCAGGACCAAGGACCTGATCTACACCGGCCGGTTCGTCACGGCCCAGGAAGCGCTCGCCATCGGCATGGTCGACGAGGTCGTCGCGCCCGATGACGTGTACTCGGCGGCCCAGCGGTGGGCGGGCCAGTTCGTCAACGGCCCGGTGCTCGCCTACGCCGCCGCGAAGGCCGCCATCGACGGCGGCCTGGAGACCGACCTCACCAGCGGGTTGAAGCTGGAAAGCCACCTGTTCGCCGCGCTCTTCGCCACCGAGGACCGCGCGGTCGGCATGCAGTCGTTCATCGAGAACGGTCCCGGAAAGGCCAACTTCAGTGGCAAGTGACCCCGCACCCCAACCGCACGCCACCCCCGAGCAGATGGAGGCGGCCTGGAAGGACCCCAAGCTCGCCAACGTGCTCTACCACGACTGGGAGGCGGGCACCTACGACGAGAAGTGGTCCATCTCCTACGACGAGCGCTGCATCACCTACGCCACGGACCGGTTCCGCGCGGTGTCCGGCGGCGTCGGCCCGTACGAGACGGCGCTGGAACTCGGCTGCGGCACGGGTTTCTTCCTGCTGAACCTCATGCAGGGCGGCGTGATCAAGAAGGGTTCGGTCACGGACCTCTCGCCGGGCATGGTCGAGGTCGCGCTGCGCAACGCCGACAACCTCGGCCTGCCGGTCGACGGCCGGGTGGCCGACGCCGAGCGGATCCCGTACGACGACAACACGTTCGACCTCGTCATCGGGCACGCGGTGCTGCACCACATCCCGGACGTCGAGGCGGCGATGCGCGAGGTCCAGCGGGTGCTCAAGCCCGGTGGCCGCTTCGTGTTCGCGGGCGACCCGACGAACATCGGCAACTTCTACGCCCGCAAGCTCGGCCAGCTCACCTGGTGGCTGACCACGAACGTCACCAAGGCGCCCGTGCTCGCCGACTGGCGCCGTCCGCAGGAGGAGCTCGACGAGTCCTCCCGCGCGGCTGCGCTGGAAGCGGTGGTGGACCTGCACACGTTCGACCCGAGAGACCTGGAGCGCACGGCTCGGGCGGCGGGCGCCCGTGAGGTCAAGGCCGTGACGGAGGAGCTGTCCGCCGCGCTGTTCGGCTGGCCGGTCCGCACGTTCGAGGCCGCCGTGCCGAAGGGCAAGCTCGGCTTCAGCTGGGCGATGTTCGCCTACCGCGGCTGGCAGCGGCTGTCGTGGCTGGACGAGAACGTGCTCACCAAGGTGCTGCCGCGCGAGGTGTTCTACAACGTGTCGATCACCGGCCGCAAGCCGCTCTAGGTGGGGTACGGGTTCTCGCAGGCCGACGTGGCGTACCTGCGCTCGGATGCCGGGTGCGCCGCGTTGGCCGAGGTCGGGAGGCTGCCGCTGACCGACCGGCTGGCCGACGTGACGGCCGCGCGCCGGATCGCGGGCGAGGAGTTCGCGGCGGTGCTGGAGACCGTGCTGCTGCGC
>JBDSAJ010000616.1:0-6752 GCA_039922235.1 Umezawaea sp. | reverse complement strand
CGTGCGAATGCCGGTTCCAGGTGCGTCGGCTCCCCAAGTCCCAGCAGTTCGCACGACGACGTGACGAAATCCTGAATGTCCTGACTCATGGGTCTCAACCGTATCGTTGAAGGATAGGTTGAGACTTTGATGGCTCTACCACGTGGAAGTGTGGTGAAGTCTCAAATGCCGTCCACCGTCGCAGGGCGACGTGACGGCAGCGCGCGCCCGGTGCGCAATCCTCACCGTGAACTTCGAAGGCACCGTCCTCCCGAACGGCAAGACCGCCACCGGCGTCCGGGTGCGGATCAACGACCGCGCCTAACGCAGCCGCATCGCCAAGACCGTGGAGGGCCTCCAGGCCTGAAGGCCGCCGACCGTCCCGCCAGTGCCGCCGTCGCTACCATCTGCCAGGAGGCGGCGGCGTGGTCGCGCGGGTGACGCCTGGCCGTTCAGGGGGATGTGTGGACTTGACTCGGGTGCGCAAGCGCTGCGAGGAGCAGATCGACCAGTTGCGCGTCCAGGCGCCCTTGGACGTCGTCGCGCTGTGCGAGGAGCTCTCGGTGCGGCGTGGGCGGCCCATCAACCTGCTCGCGCTCTCGACGCGGTCGTCCAACCCGTCGGGGCTCTGGGTGGCGGCCAAGAAGGCCGACTACATCTTCTACGAGGCGTCCGCTGGGGAAGAGCACCGCTCGCACATCATCCTCCACGAACTCGGCCACCTGGTGTTCGCCCACACCGGCGTCGCGGAGCTGGACGACCTCACCGCCCGGCTGCTCGCGCCCAACCTCGACCCGCGGCTCGTGCGGCAGTTGTTGTGCCGGGACAGCTACGGCAACGTGGACGAGCAGGAAGCCGAGCTGTTCGCCACGCTCATCCTCATGCGAGCCGAGTTCCAGGTCGTGGGCGCGGTCGAACCCGACGCCGTCGACGACGAGTCCGGTGTGCTGGCCCGGTTGAAGGCCGTGCTCAGTGCTTAGGGCGTTCCACATCGTCGTGGTGCTGGTGGCGTGGGTGGCGACCGTGCACAAGTCCGTCGGGTTCGTCCGGCGGCCGACACGGGATGTGGGGCACCTGGCCGCGTGCCTGTCGCTGCTCTTCCTCACCCTCGCGTTCACCATCGGACTGCCGCCGCTCTACCTGCGCATCCCTTGGCTCGCCGAGAACCCGAGCATGGTCCGGTTGATCCAGCACAGCCTCGTCGTGCTGAGCCTGTTCTGGGGCCAGGTGATGGGCACGCACGTCATCTCGCCCGCCGGGCGGGTGGTGAACGGGGTGGTGCCGCGGGCCGTGGCGGCGTCCGCGGTGCTGGTCGCGATGGTCGTGCTGTTCCGACTCGCCGATCCCGGTTCTGCCGCGGAGGACTTCGTCGGGGCCTACGCCAACGCCCCGTTCGTGACCGAGTACCTGCTCGCCTTCCTCGGCTACACCGCCTACGTCCTCGGGGACATCGCCCGGCTGACGCTGCGCTACGCGAGCAACGCGGGCGAGCGCATCATCAGGATCGGCCTGCGCCTGTGGTCGGCCGCGAGCCTGGTGGGGGTCCTCTTCGCCTCGCACAAAGCCCTCTACGCGGTGGCCGTGCGCCTGGACCACCGGCCTTCCTGGGGTGAGGGGCCGGTGTCCACCGTGCTGTCCGGGATCGTCGTGGTGCTGTTCGTGGCGGGCCTGACCGCGTACCGGTGGGGGCGGCAGATCGCCGTGGTCGGACGGCGGTGGCGCCAGTACCGCGAGTACCGCGTCCTCCTGCCGCTGTGGCGCGCGTGCTACGACGTCATGCCGGGCATCGCGCTCGTGCCGCCGGACGCCCGGCGGGTGCCGATCGACCTCCGCCTGTACCGGTGCGTCATCGAGATACTGGACGCCCGACTGGCGTTGCGGGCCTACTGGGACACCGAGATCGCCCACCAGCGGGGCGAGGCGGCGGCCATGGCCGCCGCGCTGTCGGCGAAGGTGCGGGACGAGCCGGTGGCCGACGCGCCCAGCAAGTTGTCGGCGCTCGGCGTGGCCGAACTGACCGAGGTGGCCCGCGACTTCAGGAATCTTCCTTCGGCTGCAAGCCTTCCAGCTCGCGCACGCGGTTGATGACCTCGGCGATCGTGTCCAGGCTCCGGTCCGACAGCCCGGACGCCCGCATCGCGACGTCCCGGACGCCGATGTCCTTCAGGGCGGTGACGAGCGCGATCTCGGCCTCGACCTCCTCGCGGACCTTGTCGTCGAGGAAGTAGGCGGCGGGCACGCCGAAGAACGTCGCCAGCGCCGTGAGGTGCTTGAGGGTGGGGTTGTCCCGCTGGCCAGTGCGCAGGTACCAGATGTAGGACGCCGAGATGGTCACGCCCTGGTCGCGGGTGATCGCCACCGCGACCTCCTCGTTGCTGTGCTCGCGGCGGCCGGGCTCCCGGATCGTGCGGAACAGGTACTCCAGCTTTTCGGCCAGGGTGTCCTGCCGGGGCTTCTCGCGGTCGGTCACCGGCCACCTCGTTCTTGACTCCTGTGAATCCGGTCGCTACGGCATCCACACCTGTTGACGGCATGTCCCGAGCGCGCTTAACTTACACCGCTTCAACTGTGGTGGATGGATTCTGGCTCTGATTCACCCCAGTCGGACGGGGGGACCTGTCGAACGTCGGGGGTGTTGATCTCGGAGCGAGGCCGAGCCGGTGTCTGGGGTCCGGGAGGGGTGACCCGCAGGCGCCGGCTATTCGGCGTCGCGTTCTCGGCAGGGGCCGCGTCGTTGCGCCTTCGCGACCAGTGGGTTCGGCCGTTAGGCCATCAGTGTATGCAACGCGGGCCATGGCAACGAGGTGTGCTGGTTTGACGTGATCTCCCCAGACGCTGATCGCGTCACTTGTACATCCGGTGCCGAATGGGGAGTAGTGCGGCACCGGATTTTGAGGGGGGAACCAATCATGAGAACTGTTGCTGCTGCGCTGTTGCTCGCACTCGCGCCCGTCTTGGCGTTCGCCGTGCCCGCGGCCGCCACGCCGGTGAACGCCGGGCCGGTGCCCATCGGGGAGGTGTACGTCCCCGGCCAGGTGAGCGTCCAGGCGGACCTCGACGGCGACGGCACCCTGGAGAAAGTGGTCTCCCAGCCCATCGCGGGCAACCCGGACGAGCAGCTCCTGATCACCAGGGTCCATGGCACGCGGTTCACCGCGCGAGCGCCGCTGTCGTCGAACGTGGGCATCTGGAAGCTGGTCGCGGTCGACGTGAACGGTGACGGTCGCGATGAGGTGATCGTCACCGAGTCGATCGGTGCGAACACCTTGAGGATGAGCGCCTGGGGTCTGTTCGGCGGTCTGCGCCCGGTGATCAAGACTGATGGTTCGGTGCTGAACCTGTGGGAGGGCGGCGGCATCAGCGCCCTCTCCAATTACACCTGCGAGCCGGTGGGCGACAGCCGCAGGCTCGTCACCGTCGGCGGGGTGCTGACCGACTGGGAGCACGGCGTCTACACCGGTGAGCGGGTGTCCTACACGGTTCACGAAGGTTTGGCGACCGAGTCGGGGCGCGTCCAGGTCGTCGGTCCACGGAACACGGCGGACTTCCAGGCCGACCCGGCCGCCTGCGCCTGACGCCGAGCGGTCCCACCCTTCCGGCCGTCGAGCGGTCGGAAAGGTGGGGTCGCGTGGGAACCAGCCGCCTGGGTGATCGAGTGGCGCTCGTGGTGGCGTTCCGGCTGTCGAAAACAGGGGGGCCGGAGTTCCTGATGGTTTGCTGAATCGTGGAACCCACTGTCCGGTCCGGGCGTTTTGCCGGTCGTGACGACCGCAGAACTGACTAGAACCGGTGCCCTGACCCGCGTGGTGGCCGTTGGCGGGCTGACCGCCGTCCTGACCACCATCGCGATGATCGGCGCGCTGGACGTGCGCAACGCGCTGCGTTCGCCGACCGAGCTGCAGCGGACGATCAGCCAGTACGGCCTCGGCGCCAACGCGTGGATTTTCGAGGTGGCCGTGTCGCTGCTCGCCGCCGGGTCGCTGGTCATCCTCGCGGTGCTCGTGCACCGCGGCGTCACCCGCTGGTACTCGACGGGCGCGATCGCGTTGTCGTTGTGGTCACTGGGTTTGGCGCTCGTCGTGGCGTTCCCGAAGCAGGACTGGTCGCTGCCGTCATCCGCGAGCGGCAGCATCCACCGGATGGCCAGCCTGCTGGCCTTCGTGAGCCTGCCGATCGCCGTGCTCGCACTGGCCCGCCCGTGGCTGCGGGATTCCGTGTGGGGTGGCCACGCGCGCTGGGTGTTCGGTCTCGGCATCCTGTCGGTGATCGCGTTCTCGCCGCTGCTCTACGCGATGCTGCTGCACGCTTCCGGTGGCACGGCGTGGTGGCGGGTGTTCCCGCTCGGGTACGTCGAGCGCGCACTGGTGATCACGGAGGTGATCGCCGTCCTGACGGTGGGATTGTGGGCCATCGCCGCGGCGAACCGCCCTAAGCTGATCACATGGCAACGTGGGGAGACCTCGCGGCGTACGTCCGCGACCAGTACGACGTGATCTCGGAAGACGCCGACGAGATGCGGATCCTCTACGGCTTCGAGCACCTGGACGAGGAGGACGAGCGCACGCAGGTGGTCATCCTGGTGCGCGAGGTCCTGGACGCGAAGCACGAGTGGGTGCAGATCGCCTCGCCCGTCGGCCTGGCCGCCAAGTGCAATCTGCGTGCACTGCTGGAGGAGGTCGGCCGGTCCTCCATCGCCTCCGGCGCCGCGATCATGGGCGAGCACGTGGTCCTGCGCCACTCGCTGCCGCTGGCAACGCTGGACATCCACGAGTTCGTCGAGCCGCTGTCACTGCTCGCCGGCACGGCCGACCAGATCGAGGAGATGTTCTTCGGCGGCGACAACTACTGATGCGCCCGTTTGGCCCCGTCTGAACGGGGTAGTCGCGGGTACCCGGACGGGTATGAGACTTCCGTGGCGGTCCGGCTCAAAGTGGGCGTTTCGCGGTGTCGTGGCGGTGTGCCTGGTCATCGTGGCCGCCGCCGCGCTGCAACTGGTCGGCGTGCTGCCCAAGCTGAACCCGTTCAGCACCGACACGGTCGACCGCAGCCAGCCCGCGCTGCTGCGGTCGATCAAGGACCTGAGCCAGTACCACGCCGCGTCCGGCGACTACCAGGTCGTGATCGACATCGAGAAGGACGTGCGCTTCGTGCCGGACGTCCTGGCGGGCCAGCGGACCCTGTTCGTCTCCAGCGGCACGATCAACGCCTACATCGACTTCGGCGGTCTCGCGGAGAACGCGATGGTGGTGTCGCAGGAGCGCAAGACCGTGGACATCGCACTGCCGAAGCCACAACTGGACAAGCCGAACATCAACCACGAGCGCAGCTACGTGTTCGCACAGGAACGCGGCCTGTTCGACCGGCTGACCAGCATCGTGCAGACCTCGGACCAGCAGCCGTTCTACGTCGCCGCCGAGCAGAAGATCTCCGACGCCGCCAAGGAGTCGAACCTGGAGGCCAAGGCCACGGAGAACACCCGCAAGATGCTGGATGGCATGTTCCGCGCACTCGGTTACGAGGTCCGCTTCGTGGACACCCCGAAGCAGTGAGTTAGGATCACCTAACCTAACTCCCTGCGTTCGAGGATGAACCGGTGTTCGAGTCCATGACAGTGCAGGTCCGTGCGGGACTGGGCGAGCGACGGCTGACCGCCGCGGTCCGCGACGTCTTCGACCGCCACCACGAACTCCGTGAAAGCGGGGTGCCGTGCGGTGTGCGGCGGATTTCCACCAGGGGACTGGTCGGCCAAGCGCTGGTCGACCGCACGGCCGCCGAGGTGGACGCGGTCGTCCACGAGTCGGACTCGGCCCTGTTCCGGGTGCTGTGGCTCGATGCCGGTCCGGATCGGTCCGGCAAACTCGTGCTGATGGCGCACCGCCGCGTGATGGTGGCCGTGCCCTGGCACGTCCTGCTGTCGGAACTGGTCACGGCCTGGAACAGGGGAACGGTCGACGCCGACCTGACGTGCTGATCCTGCCCACAGCGCAGGCGCTGACATTGGCGCCACCCGTGATCGCCTCGAGTGCCTTGGCGGTCACGGAACAAACGCGATCATCACCTGGGACTGGTCGACCCCGACCACGCGGGCTTCACCGGCAGCGGTTTCGGCGAGCCTGGCGACCTGAGTTTGCAAGCAGGCAATCGGACTTCGCCCCCAACCCACCACCGAACTTGCCAGCGGCAAGCGGCCCCCGGCCACACTCAAGCCCAACAAAACCGCCCGCCTCCCAAGCGGCCCCCGGCCCCAACCCACCCACAACGCAACCGGACCCATGAAGTTAGAGCCCATTCCCCGGCCTCACCCCGATCCTGAGCGCTTTTCATGCCGTTTGAGCTTTGTCAAGACATCTTTCCCGCCTTGACAAAGCTCAAACGGCATCGAAACAATCACGCGATCGGGGTGAGGCCGAACCACCCCAAGCAACCGCCTCCAGGTTCACCACAAAACAGGCGTCCCCCAACCGTGAAGAACCCCCCGATTCACACGCTAGACCAGGGGTCCGACAATCCCCGAAACCCACTCAGGACCAGGGAAAACGCCGGAATCATCCAGCAAGGAGCCCTCACCGCACAGGCCACCTGAAGGTGCCACCGCCGCAAACAGCAACCACGACCCCAGGCCCCCGGCCAAGCACCCAACGAGGCACCCAGCAAAGCCCTCAAACGAAGCCCTCAAACAAGGCCTCTCAACCAGACACCTCAACCAATCCCATCCAACTCAGCCACATCCTCCTCGGACAACACCACCCCAGCCCCAACCACATTCTCCCGCA
>JBDSAJ010000615.1:0-27214 GCA_039922235.1 Umezawaea sp. | reverse complement strand
TGCTGGCCGAGGCGGGGTCGTTGTGGCGCGACGTCGGCGACCCGGTCGGCGAAGCGGTGGCCGCGCTGGCCTCCGCTCGGCTGGGTGGCTCGGGCTCGGCGCACCTGGCCTCCGAGGCGGAGGCCGTGCTGCGCAAGCACGGCGTGCGCACCGATGCCGGGATGGCCGACGCGCTCGGGGCGAGCCTGCCCCGTGCGCCGAGGATCGCGGTGCGCACGCTCGGCACGTTCCAGGTGCTGCGCGACGGTGTGCCGGTGCCGACGGCGGAGTGGCAGTCCAAGAAGGCCCGTGACCTGCTGAAGATCCTGGTCGCGAACCGGGGACGGCCGGTGCCCCGGCAGCGGCTGGCCGAGCTGCTCTGGCCGGAGAGTGCGGTGGACCGCACCGCGAACCGGCTCTCCGTGCTGCTGTCGACCCTGCGAGCGGTGCTGACCGTGGACCAGGGGAGCGGTGAGGAGCCGGTCATCGCGGATCGCAACGCGGTGTCGCTCGACCTGTCCACGGTGAACGTCGACGTGGAACGGTTCCTGGCCGCGGCGGAGACCGCCGGTGCGCTGCACCGGCGGGGCGAGCCAAGGGCGTTGCCCGCACTGCTGGAGTCCGAGCAGCTGTACCAGGGCGACTTCCTGGCCGACGACCCGTACGAGGACTGGGCGGTGCAGGTGCGCGAGGAAGTCCGCGCCAGCTACGCGGTGGTGCTGCGGGCGTTGACCCAGCTCGTGCCCGACGACGACCAGAAGGTCGGGTACCTGCTGCGGTTGCTCGAACAGGACTGCTACGACGAGGGCACGCACCTGGCCCTCGTGCGGTCCCTGCGGACATCGCGCCGGTACGGCGAAGCGCAGCGGAGGTACGAGGTCTACGTCAGCCGGATGAGCGAGATCGGGGTCGAGCCGACCACGCAGGTGGCCGTCTACGCGACTGCCGGATAGTGCTGACCTGCTGATCTTCGCGGCCGAAGGGGTCGTGCCCACCACGGGCACGGCCCCTTTTCGCTGCCGCGCTCAGGTTGGCCGATGGCCACGCTCAGGTTTCCCGAGGGCTGCCGTAAGGGTCGTTTCCTAACGTCTGCCCCAACGACGGAAGCGGGAGGCGGACCTTGGACATGCGGTCCAGCAACGAGAAGTGGCTGACGTGCCGTCAGCCCGTGCCGGATGCCGGGCTGCGCCTGGTGTGCCTGCCCTACGCGGGCGGCGGGGCCTCGGCGTACCTGCCGTTCACCGAACTGCTCGGCGAACGGGTCGAGGTGTGGGGCGCGCAGCTGCCCGGCCGTGAGCGGCGGTTCGCCGACCCGGCCCTGACGGACATCGCGGAGGTCGCGGTTCCGCTGGCCCGCGCGATCACCGAGCTGGTGCGCGAGCCGTTCGCGCTGTTCGGGCACAGCATGGGCGGCCTGATCGCCTACGAGGTCACGCGACTGCTGGAGCGCGACGGCGGACCGGTGCCGGAGCGGCTACTCGTGTCCGCATCCCGCCCGCCGCACCGGGTGCTCCCCGGTGCACCGCACGAACTCGGCGACGCCGGGCTCGTGGACTGGATGACCAGGCTCGGCGGCGCTCCCGCCGAACTGCTGGCCAACGCCGACCTGCTGGCGCTGCTGCTGCCCACCCTGCGCGCGGACCTGGCGCTGTGCGCCGACTTCTTCGCCTCTGCCGAGCACGAACAGGTGCACGTGCCGATCACCGCACTCGCCGGTGACGACGACCCGCTCGCGTCGGCCGCCGACGTGGCCCAGTGGGAACGCTGGACCTCCGACCGGTTCGACCTGCGCGTGCTCGCGGGCGGCCACTTCTACCTCAACGACGATCCCCGCGCCGTCCTGTCCGCACTGCTCGACGGGGCCGCGCTTCAGGAAGGTGTCGCGTGACCGAACAGCTGACCACCGGCCAGGACGTGCCGGTGCCGACCGCGGGCCAAGAGCAGATCTGGTTCTTCGACCAGCTCGTCCAGGGCGCCACCTTCCACACCGTGCCGCTCTACGTCGACATCAGCGGCCCGCTCGACGACTCCGCGCTCACCGAGTCGTTGCAGGCCATCGTGGACCGGCACGAGCCGCTGCGCACGACGTTCACCGCCACCGACTCCTCGCCCGTCCCTCGGGTGCACACCGACGTCGTCGTGCCCGTCGTGCGGCACGACCTGTCCGGGCTCGCGCCCGCCGAGCGTGCGGCGCGCGCCGAAGCGCTGGTGCACAACGAACTCGCCAAGCCGATCGACGTCGGCCCGGCCGGCTCCGGTGTGGCGCTGCGCGCCGTGCTGCTGCGGCTGGACCCGGTCACGCACCGGCTGGCGCTGCTGGTGCACCACATCGCGACCGACGGCGCCTCCTTCGCGCTGCTGCAGGAGGAACTGCTCGCCTGCTACCGCGCCGTGGTCGACGGTCGGGTCGCGGACCTGCCCGAGCTGCCCGCCCGCTACCGCGACGTGGCCCGCTGGTCTCGCGAGGCCGACGGCACCGACCACCTCGACGCGTGGCTCGACGACCTGTCGGACCTGCCGGAGCCACTGGAGCTGCCGGGCGCGCGGAGCAGGACGGCCACCCCCGACTTCGCCGCCGACCACGTGCCGCTGGTCCTGCCGCAGCCGCTGGCCGACGAGGTGCGCGCGCTGGCGAGGCAGACCCGCTCGTCGTCGTTCATGCTGCTGCTGACCGCGTTCGCGCTGGTGCTGCACCGTGGCACCGGCTCGCGCGACCTGGTCATCGGCACGCCGTCGGCCGGTCGCGAGCACGCCGAGGCGCTCGACCTCATCGGCTACTTCGTGAACATGCTGGCGCTGCGCGTCCGGCTGGACTACGACCCGACCCCGCGCGAAGCGGTGAACGTGGTGCGCGACACCGTGTTGACCGCGCTGGACCGCCGGGCCACGCCGTTCCACCGGATCATCCAGGAGCTGCGCCCGGACCGCGACATCGAGCGCCACCCGGTGTTCCAGGTCGTGTTCGCCTCCCCGCCACCACTGGCCGGGCCCGCGCAGGCGGGTGGCTGCACCTTCACCTTCTCCGAGGGCACCAGCCCGCAGGGCCTGTACGACCTGGAGGCGCAGCTGCCCGACAGCGGCAGCGGCGACATGGTGGGCTGGCTGAAGTTCCGCACCGCGCTGCACCGGCGGGCCGACGTGCTCGAACTGGTCGACCGGTTCCTGCTGGTGGTGCGCCAGCTGGTGGCCACGCCGGACACGCACCTGTCGAACCTGTCGCTGCTGGACCCGGCCGAGCGCAAGCGGATCGTCCACGACCTCAACGCGAACGCCACCGACTACCCGCGCGACTCGACGCTGCCGCAGTTGTTCGAAGAGGTCGTGGACCGGCACGCCGACGAGGTCGCGGTCGAGTACGACGGCCGGGTGCTGACCTACCGGGGACTCGACCAGCGGGCCAACCAGCTCGCGCACCACCTGCGCGCGCTCGGCGTGTCCGGCGGGTCGCCGGTCGGTCTGTTCCTGGTGCGGGGCCTGGACTGGGTGGTGGCCGCCGTCGCCGTGCTCAAGGCGGGCGGCGCGTACCTGCCGCTGGACCCGGACTACCCGGCCGACGCGCTCGCCGGGCTGTGCCAGGACTCCGGTGTCCGGGTCGTGCTCGCGGGTAGCACCGCGCCGTCGCTGCCCGACGTGGAGGTGGTCGACCTGGCCACGGTGACCGGCCCGACGGACCGTCTGGAAAGGACGGACGAACCGGACGAGCTGGCGTACGTCATGTACACCTCGGGGTCCACCGGACGGCCGAAGGGCGTCTGCGTCACGCACCGCAACATCGTGCGCCTGGTCCGCGACACCGACTACGTCTCGTTCGAGCCGGGCGACCGGGTCGCCCAGGGCTCCACGACCACGTTCGACGCGGCCACGTTCGAGGTGTGGGG
Source organism: Umezawaea sp. (assembly GCA_039922235.1). Taxonomy (GTDB): domain Bacteria; phylum Actinomycetota; class Actinomycetes; order Mycobacteriales; family Pseudonocardiaceae; genus Umezawaea. The sequence continues at coordinate 23,357 of JBDSAJ010000615.1, read as the reverse complement.
CGCGCTGCTCAACGGCGGCAGGCTGATCGGCCTGCCCAAGGACGTCGCGCTCGACCCCGCCGCGCTCGGCACGTGGCTGCGCGGCAACGAGATCGACACGCTGTTCCTGACCACGTCGCTGGCCATGCACGTGATCAGGGAAGTGCCCGGCGCGGTCGCAGGCCTGCGGCACTTCGTGTTCGGTGGCGAGCAGCCCGACACCACCGCGCTGATCGGGCTGGCCGCGCAGCCGGATGGCCCGCTCAACGTCGTCAACGGCTACGGCCCGACCGAGACCACGACGTTCGCCGCCAGCCACCGCTGCAACGGCCTGAGTTCCACCGACACCAGGGTCCCGCTGGGCCGCGCGCTGAACAACAGCCAGCTCTACGTGCTCGACGGCTACCTGGAGCCGGTGCCACCGGGCACCGTCGGCGAGCTGTGCATCGGCGGCGACGGGGTGGCTCGCGGGTACGCGGGCAGCGTCGAGCTGACCGCCGAGCGCTTCGTGCCCGACCACCTCGGCGGACGGCTGGGCACCCGGCTCTACCGCACCGGTGACCTGGCCCGGCTGCTGCCCGACGGCACCTTCGAGTTCCTCGGCCGTGCCGATCGGCAGGTGAAGATCCGCGGCTTCCGGATCGAGCCCGGCGAGGTGGAGAACTGCCTGCAGACCTCGGGTCTGGTCCGCGAGGCCGTGGTGGTGCCGCGCGGTGACGGCGCGGGCGACGTCCGGCTGGTCGGCTACGTGGTGCTGGAACCGGCCGCGGAGGGCCGGATCGACGACCTGATGGCGCACCTGCGCGAGGCGCTGCCCGCGTACCTGGTGCCCGCCGCGCTGGTCGCGATGGACGTGTTCCCCCTGACCCGCAACGGGAAGCTCGACCTGCGGGCACTGCCCGAGCCGGACCGGCCGGTCGACGAGGTCGAGGTTCGGGAGCCGACCACGCCGACCGAGCGGCAGCTCGTCGAGCTGTGGCGGTCGGTGCTCGGCGTCGAGTCGATCGGCCGCGACACCAACTTCTTCGACCTCGGTGGGCACTCGCTCAAGGCCACCAGGCTGGTTTCCCGGATCGCCGGGGAGTTCTCCGTGGACGTGCCGCTGCGCCTGCTGTTCGACAACCCGACGATCGCCGGTCTCGCGGTCGAGGTCGACCGGCTCGCACCGGCTTCCGCACCCGCGCCGGTCACCGCCGCCGCGCGGTCCGGCGGGAGCCTCGCGGACCTGCTGGACGCGTTCGACGAACCCGTGGCCCAGCCGCAGAACTCGGAGGCGTGAAGTGCAGGACGTGTTGCGTCGCTTGCGTGAGCTCGATGCCGACCGCAGGGCGGTGGTACTCGCGAAGCTCGCCGAGGACGGCGAGCAGTTCAACGTGCACCCGGTGTCCTCCGGCGAGCGCAGGCTGTGGATGCTCGACCAGGTGCACCCCGGCACGCCGCTCTACAGCGTGCCGTACGCGTTCCGGGTGCGCGGCACCTGCGACGCGGTCGCGTTGGGAACGGCCCTCCGCGCGCTCGGTCAGCGCCACGAGGCGCTGCGCACGGTGTTCCTGGACATCGGCGGCGAACCACGCCAAGTCGTGCTGCCGGAGCCGCAGTTCGACCTCGTGGTGATCGACCGGCCGCTGGCCGAACCGGAACGTGACGCGGACGCGGTGCGCAGGGCGGACGAGGAGGCGCGAGCGCCGTTCGACCTCGCCGAAGGACCGCTGGTGCGCGCCACGCTGGTGCGCTTCGCCGCCGACGACGCGTTGCTGCTGATCACCCTGCACCACATCATCTGCGACGGCTGGAGCACCCGGCTGCTGTTCGAGGAGTGGCAGCACGGCTACCAGTCCGTTGTGGACGGTCGCGAACCGGACTTCGGGCCCGACCCGGTGCAGTACGTGGACCACACCCGCACCCAGAACGAGTGGTTGGCAGGCGACGCGGGCGCGGCGCTGGTCGAGCACTGGACGGGTGAGCTGGCCGGTGCGCCGCCCGTGCTGGACCTGCCGACCGACCGCCCACGGCCCGCGGTGCGGGCCATGTCCGGCGCCGTCGAGCCGTTCCGCTGGCCGGCCTCGCTGGCACGGCTGGTGGACGAGGCGTGCCGCGCCGAGCGGCTGACGCCGTTCTCCGTGCTGCTGGCCGCGTGGAACGTCCTGCTGCACCGCTGGTCCGGCCAGGACGACATGGTCGTCGGCACGGGCGTGGCCAACCGCGACCGCGAGGAGATCGAGCGCGCGGTGGGGTTCTACGTCAACACGCTGGCCCTGCGCACCCGGATCGACCCGTCGGCGGGCTTCGACGTGCTGCTGCGGCAGGTCCGCGACACCGTGCTCGACGCGCAGGCCCACCAGGACGTGCCCTTCGAGGCCGTGGTCGACGCGCTGCGCCTGCCGCGCAGCACCGCCCACCACCCGCTGTTCCAGACGCTCGTGGTGATGCAGGACGGTGAGCAGGACATCCTCGCCCTGCCAGGGCTCGAGGTGAGCCGGGTGGCCAGCCACATGGGCACCGCCAAGTGGGACCTGCAGCTCGCGGTCACCTCGGCGACCGGCGAGATCAGCGGGTCCGTCGAGTACGACACGGAGCTGTACGACCGCGACACCGTGCGCAGGCTGCTCGGGCACCTGGAGCGCCTGCTCACCGCCGGGCTCACCGAGCCGGGGACGCCCGTCGGCCTGCTGCCGCTGCTCGGCGAGGAGGAACGCGAGCGGCTCCTGCACGGGTGGAACCCCGTGTTCGGGGCGGCACTGGACGGCACGCTCGTGCACGAGCTGGCCGAGCGCACCGCCGACCGCACGCCCGACGCCGTGGCGGTGGTGTTCGAGTCGCAGGAGCTGACCTACCGGGAACTGGACCAGCGGGCCAACAAGCTCGCCCACCACCTCCGCGCGCTGGGCGCCGGGCGCGGTGCTCTCGTCGGGATCTGCCTGCCGCGGTCGCCGGACCTCGTGGTCGCGACGCAGGCGGTGATGAAGTCCGGCGCCGCCTACGTGCCGCTGGACCCCGAGTACCCGGCCGACCGGCTCGCGCACATGGTCCGGGACTCCGCGTCCCTGCTGGTGATCACCCTGTCCTCGCTGGCCGAGCGGCTGCCGACCGGCGCCGGGACCGTGCTGCTCGACACCCACGCCGACGCCGTGGCCGACCGGCCGGACCACCGTCCGAACAGGACGGTCGAGCCGGACGACCTGGCCTACGTCATCTACACCTCCGGCTCGACCGGGCGCCCGAAAGGCGCGATGATCCCGCACCGCGGCGTGGTCAACCTCGCCGACGAGGAGGTCCGCGCCTTCGGCACGACCCCGGACGACCGGGTGCTCCAGTTCGCGTCGGCCAGCTTCGACGCCTCGGTGCTGGAGATCCAGCTCGGCCTGCACGCCGGGGCACCTGTGGTCCTGGCCGCGCGGCACGACCTGCAACCCGGCCCAGACCTGGCCCGCACCATCCGCGACCAGGGCGTCACGACCACGTTCCTGCCGCCCACCGTGCTGCGGCTGATGAGCCCGGCCGACGTGCCCGGCCTGTCGACGTTGATCGTCGGCGGCGAGGCGTGCCCGGACGAGTTCGCCGCGGCGTGGGCGCCCGGCAGGCACTTCCGCAACATCTACGGGCCGACCGAGACCACCATCTGGGTCTCCTCCGCCCGCGGTGACGGCACCGACCTGCCGCTGCCGATCGGCGGCCCGATCCGCGGCGCCGAACTGCACGTGCTGGACGCGAACCTGGAGCCGGTGCCGATCGGCGTGCCCGGCGAGCTGTGCATCGGCGGGCACGGCGTGTGCCGGGGCTACCTCGGCCGACCGGAGCTGACCGCCGAGAAGTTCGTGCCGGACCCGTTCAGCGGACGCCTCGGCGCGCGGCTGTACCGCAGCGGTGACCTGGTGCGCAGGCGGGCCGACGGCCAGCTGGAATTCCTGCGGCGCATCGACGACCAGGTCAAGGTCCGCGGGTACCGGATCGAGCTGGGCGAGGTCCAGGCCGCGCTCAGCGCGCACGAGTCGGTGCGCGCTGCGGTGGTCACGACCCGCGAGGACGTGCCGGGCGACGTGCGGCTGATCGCCTACGTGGTCGCCGAGGCAGGCCACCGCGTGGAAGCGTCCGCGTTGCGCGCCGAGCTGCGCCGCGGCCTGCCGGAGCACATGATCCCGTCCGCGTTCGTCGCGGTCGACGCGATTCCGCACACCCCCAACGGGAAGCTCGACCACCGGGCGCTGCCAGCGCCCGAGTCGGCGCGGGAGCCCGTGGCGACCGCGGTGCCGGGCACCGACCTGCAGCGCACGATCGCCGACGTCTGGCGCGAGGTGCTGCGGGTCGAGCGGATCGGCTCGGACGACAACTTCTTCGACCTCGGCGGCAACTCGCTGCTGCTGGCGAAGACCCGCAGCAGGCTGGCGGACGTGCTGAGCAGGGACATCGCGGCGGTGGTGCTGTTCACCTACCCGACCGTGCGAGCGCTGGCCGAGCACTTCGAGACCGACCGACCGGACCGGCCGGAGGCCGCCGTGCGCCGTGACCGCGGCGCGCTGGCCGCTCGCGGCAGGCGCAAGGTCGCGGCACACCTTGGGGAGGACGTGCGATGACCGAGCCGACCGGACTGGAGATCGCGCTCGTCGGGATGGCCGGGAGGTTCCCCGGATCGTCCGATGTGGACGAGTTCTGGCAGGCCGTGCGCACCGGGAAGTCCGCGGTGCGCCAGTTCACCGACGACGAGGTGGACGGCGCTGGTGTCAGCGAGCAACAGCGTCGCGCGCCGGGCTACGTCACCGCAGGTGCCGTGCTGGAGGGTGTCGAGCACTTCGACGCGAAGTTCTTCGGCTACAGCCCGCGCGACGCCGCCCTGCTCGACCCGCAGCAGCGGTTGTTCCTGGAGACCTCGTGGCACGCACTGGAGCACGCGGGTTTCGCCGGACGCCGCAAGGACGACGAGGTCGTCGGCGTCTACGCGTCCGCGACGATGAGCAGCTACCTGCTGCGCCACCTGATCGGAAACCCGAACGTGCCCGGCGGGCTCAGCCCGTTGGAACTGGTGCTGGGCAACGACAAGGACACGCTCGCCAGCCGGGTCGCCTACCACCTCGACCTGACCGGACCGGCGATCAGCGTGCAGACCGCGTGCTCGTCGTCGCTGGTCGCGATCCACCTGGCCTGCCAGGCGCTGCTCAGCCGCGACTGCGACATCGCGCTCGCGGGCGGTGTCTCGGTCCGCCTGCCGCAGCACGAGGGCTACCAGCACCACGAGGGCAGCATCCTCGCGCCGGACGGCCGCTGCCTGCCCTTCGACGCCGACGCGGCGGGAGTGGTCGGCGGCAACGGGGTCGCGGTCGTCGTGCTCCGCCCGCTGGCCGACGCGCTGCGCGACGGCGACACGATCCACGCCGTCATCCGCGGCAGCGCGGTCAACAACGACGGCGCGGGCAAGGTCGGCTTCACCGCGCCGAGCGTGCTGGGCCAAGCGGCAGCCATCCGCGCGGCGCACGAGGTGTCCGACGTCGACCCGCGCGACATCGGCTACCTGGAGGCGCACGGCACCGGCACCGCGCTCGGTGACCCGGTCGAGGTCGCCGCGCTGCTCAAGGGTTTCACCGACCTGCCGGACAGCTGCGCGCTGGGCTCGGTGAAGGCGCTGGTCGGCCACCTGGACGCGGCGGCCGGGGTGACCGGGTTCGTCAAGGCGGCGCTGGCCGTCAAGCACGGCGAGGTGCCGCCCAGCCCGTACTTCCGCAGCCCCAACCCCGAACTGGGCCTCGCGGACTCCCCGTTCTTCGTCAACCCCGAACCGGTGCCGTGGCCGAGCCCGAGGTTCGCGGGGGTCAGCGCGTTCGGCATGGGCGGCACCAACGCGCACGCCGTGCTCGAAGAGCCTCCCGCTGTGCCGGGCACGCCATCGACCAGGTCCGCGCAGCTCATCGTGCTGTCGGCGGCCACCGCGGCGGCGTTGCGGACCAGCCGCGAGCGGTTCGCCGAGGCAGTGGGCACGGCCGACCTCGCAGACGTCGCGCACACCACCCGCGTCGGCAGGCGCACCACGCTGCCGCACCGGCTCGCCGTCGTGGCCAAGGACGGCGCCGAAGCCGCCGACCTGCTCGCCGGTCGCACCACCGGTCCACTGTGGACCGAGGAGCGCGACGAACACCGCCGCCGGGTGGTGTTCCTCTTCCCCGGACAGGGTTCGCAGCACGCGGGCATGGCGCACGGCCTGTACCGGCACGAACCGGTGTTCCGCGACCACCTCGACGAGTGCGCCGAGGTGGTCGGCCCGGAGTTGCGGTCGCTGCTGCACTCCGCCGACGCCGGCCCGCAGCTCGCCCGGACCCGCTTCACCCAGCCCGCCCTGTTCGCCGTCGAGTACTCGCTGGCGAAGCTCTGGCAGCACTGGGGAGTGCGGCCGTCCGCCATGGTCGGCCACAGCGTCGGCGAGTACGTCGCCGCCTGCCTGTCCGGTGTCCTGAGCCTGCCCGACGCGCTCGCACTGGTCACCACCCGCGGCGAACTGATGGACGGCCTGCCCGCGGGCTCGATGCTCGGGGTGCCGCTCTCGGCCGCCGACCTCCTGCCGCTGCTGGACGGCGAGCTGTCGCTGGCCGCCAGCAACGCACCGACCATGAGCACCGTCGCGGGCCCGAACGACGCGATCGACCGGCTCGCGGCCCGCCTCGCCGACCAGGGCGTTTCCGCGCGCCGGCTGCACACCTCGCACGCGTTCCACTCGGCCATGGTCGACCCGATCCTGCCCGCGCTCGCGGATCGCGTCGGCCAAGCCGACCTGCGCGCACCGCGGATCCCCTTCGCCGCCAACACCACCGGTGACTGGATCACCGCCGAACAGGCGACCGACCCCGCCTACTGGACGGCGCACGCCCGGCAGGCGGTGCGGTTCAGCGAAGGCCTGCGGACCGTGCTGGCCGACGGCCCGGCCGTGCTGCTGGAAGTGGGGCCCGGCAACACCCTGGCCACCCTGGCACGTCAGCACGACCTCGCCGCGGGCGGTCACGTCGTGCTCGGCTCGCTGCCGCACCCGCGCGAAGACCGCGACGACCTCTCCACCGCGCTCTCGGCGCTGGGCAGGCTGTGGCTCGCGGGCGCCGACGTCGACCTGACCCGGCCGACCGCGGACGAGCGCCGCCGCCGGGTCCCCCTGCCGCAGTACCCCTTCGCCCGCGACCGGCACTGGATCGACCTGCCCGGCACCGCGCCCGTGGTCGAGGTTGCAGTCGCGGACCAGGTCGTCGAAGCGGTGCGAATTGGCGGCGAACTCGCCGTCGTGGTCGGCATCTGGCAGGAACTGCTCGGCGTGCCGACCGTCCGGCCCGACGAGGACTTCTTCGAGCTGGGCGGGCATTCCCTGCTCGCCACCCGCGTGCTGGCCCGGATCAGCGACGCGCTCGGCGTGGTGCTCCCGGCGGGCGCGATCTTCACCGCACCCACCCCCGCCCGGTTGACCGAGCTCGCCCAGAGCATCCGCGTCGCGCCGGTCGCGCTGGAAGAGGACGACGAGCTGGCCCGCGTCCTCGCCGAGATCCGCCAGATGTCGCCGGAACAGCTGCGCGCCGAGCTGGACCGGGAACGCGAAACCGAGGAGATCGCCCAATCATGACCGACCACCTCACCCACCTCGGCGCCGACCTGACCGAGGAACAGCGGCAGCTGCTCGAACTGAGGCTGCGCCGCGCCACCCGCTCCGACGAGTCGCTGCCGCTGTCGTTCACCCAGGAACAGCTGTGGTTCCTCGACCGCCTCGATCCCGGCAACCCCGCCTACAACATCCCGTTCGGGCTGCGGATGACCGGGCCGCTGGACCGCGCCGCGCTGCGCGCCGCGATCGACGCCGTCATCATCCGGCACCCGGCGCTGCGCACCACCTTCGCGCAGCAGGCGGACGGCGAGCTGCGGCAGCGCGTGCACCACGGGCCGCACCCCACGTTGGAGATCAGCGACCTCACCGGGTTGCCTGCCGACCAGCGGGCGGCCACCGCGGACCGCGTTGCGGTCGAGCACGCGCGGCAGGTGTTCGACCTGGCCGCCGGGCCGCTGGTGGCCGTGCGGCTGGTTGTGCTGGGGCCCGACGAGCACCTGCTCCTGGTGACCGCGCACCACATCGTGTTCGACGCGTCCTCGGCGGGCGTGTTCAGCCGTGGCCTGGTGGCGCACTACGGCGGCGCGACGCTGCCCGCGCTCACCACGTCGTTCGCCCGGCACGCCGCGGCGGAGCGCAAGCGGCTGACCGGCCCGGTCCTCGACGCGCACCTGGCGCACTGGCGCACGGCGCTGGCCGACGCGCCGGTGCTGTCGTCGCTGCCGACCGACCACCCCAGGCCACCGGTGCAGACCCACCGGGGTGGCCGTCGCGAGCTGGCGGTGCCCGCCGAGCTGACCTCGGCACTCGCCGAGCGCGCCCGCCGCGCCGGTGTCACGCTGAACGCCTTGGTGCTGACCGGTTTCGCCGCATTGCTGGGCCGGGCGACGGGCCAGGAACGGGTGCTGCTGGGGATGCCGGTGGCCGGACGGCCGCGCACCGAGCTGGAGTCGGTGATCGGCTCGTTCGCCAACATGCTCGTCCTGCCGGTCGACGTGCCGAGGGACCGCACGTTCGCCGAGTTGGCGCGTGGCACGCACCGCACCATCAGCGAGGCGCACGCGCACCAGGACGCGCCGTACGCCCGTGTGGTCGAGGCGGTCGACCCGCCGCGCGATCCCAGCCACAACCCGCTGTTCCAGGCCATGCTGAGCCTGACCGACGGCGTCGCCGAGCAGCACGAGGCGCGCGGCGTGCGGTTCACCGGCGAGCAGGTCGACAGCGGCTTGAGCGACTTCGACATCTTCGTCGTCCTGTCCAGGGTGGACGGTGAGCTGCGCGGCGACCTCGGCTACAACGCCGACCTGTACCTCGCCGAGACGATCGACGAGCTGGCCGAGGAGTTCCTCGCCGTGCTGGCCGCGCTCGCCGACGACCCGGACGGCGTGCCGCGCGACGTGCCCGCGCTGCGCAGGCAGCGGGTGGTCGTCGCGTCCTCGTTCACCTCGGGGCCGCTGCGGGAGCCGCTCGAAGCGCTGCTCGGGGTGCTGCACCAGCCGGTGGACGTGGAGTTGGCGCCGTACCACCAGGTCGTCCAGCACCTGCTCGGCGCGGGGGAGGAGCGGCTGCTCGACGTCGTCCTGCTGCGCTGGTCGGATTGGCAGCGGCACGCCGACTCGCCTGCGGACGCGTTGGACGAGGTGTGGCAGGACCTGGAGACCGCGATCGCCGCGCACGCCGAGCGCGGCGCGCAGCCCCTGTCGATCGTGGTCTGCCCGGAGTCGCAGTGGTCGCCGCACTTCGCCCGGCTCGACGACCGCCTCGCGGCGCTGGCAGCGCGGCTGGACGGCGTGCACCCGGTGTGGTTCACCGACTGGGCGGACCGCTACCCGGTCGGCGTCGTGTTCGACGCCCAGACCGACAAGCTCGGCCACATCCCGTACACGCCGGAGATGTTCGCCGCACTCGCCCTGCTGGTCGGACGGCAGCTGTACCGGATCACCGGTCGGACCGTGGACCGGGTCGGGTTCGACCCGGCCGCGCTGCCCGAGTTGCCCGCGCTGCTGCCGCCGTGGGTGCGGGCCGTGCCGATCGGTGAAGCCGAGCTCGTGCTGAGCGCGGAACCCGGTGTGCCGGGGGCGGTCGTCGTCACCGGGGCACCTGCCGACTTCGTCGCCCACCTGTGGCCGCTCGACCTGCCCGCCGACCACCAGGTGACCACGGAGCTGGGACCGCAGAGGCTGGCGCACATCGCGACCGCGCTGACGACGCCGAGCGTGCTGGCCGACCGGGCCAAGCCCGCTCGGGTGGCCGCGCCCGCCGACGCGCCACCGCTGGCCCCGCGCACCCGCACCGAGGAGCGGCTGGTCGACCTCTGGCAGCACGTGCTCGGACTGGCCGAAGTCGGTGTGCGGCACGACTTCTTCACCCTCGGCGGCCACTCGCTGCTGGCCACCCAGCTGTTGTCCCGCGTGCACGCCGAGTTCGGCGCGGACGTGTCGTTGCACGCCCTCTTCACCCACCCGACGGTCGAGTCGCTCGCCGCGCTGCTGGACGAGGACGAGGCCGCGACGGGCAGGCCGATCGTCCCGGTGGCCCGCACCGGTGACCTGGTGCCGTCGTCGACCCAGCAGCGGTTGTGGGCACTGGGCCAGCTCGACGGCGACCCGACGCGGCACAACACCACGTTCGCCGCCGTGCTGCGCGGCGAACTGGACGCGACGGCGTTGCGCCGCGCGGTCGACGAAGTGGTGCGGCGGCACGAGGTCCTGCGCACGACGTTCGTCGAACGCGACGGGCGGCCGTCGATGGTCGTGCACGAGCGGCTCGACTGCTGGCTGCCCGAGGACGACCTGAGTGACGAGTCGGCCGCGGACCGCGCGGTCGAGGTGCGGCAGCAGGTGCGCAAGCACGCCAAGCACCACTACGACCTGGAAACCGGTCCGCTGCTGCGGGTCCGCCTGCTGCGCACCGGCGATGCCGAACACCACCTGTTGCTGGGCATGCACCACATCGTCTGCGACAACACGTCCTGGGGTGTGCTGCTCAGCGAGCTGTCGGCCGCCTACGAGGCGTTCGCGGCGGACCGCGAGTCGCCGCTGCTCCCGCTGCCGGTGCAGTTCGCCGACTACGCCGCCTGGCAGCACGACCTGCTCGCCGACGCCGCACTGGAACCGCACGTCGAGTACTGGCGGGACCGGCTGCGCGGCGCGCCCGCGCTGCTCGACCTGCCGACTGACCGGGAACGGCCGCGCCAGCGGACGGACCGCGCGGGCCGCGCCAAGTCGCGGGTGCCCGCCACGACCGGTGCGGTGCTGCGCGAGATCGCCCGCGCCGAGGGCACGACGCCGTTCGCCGCGCTGCTCGCCGTCTACGCGACCGCCCTGCACCGGCGCAGCGGGCAGACCGACGTGGTGATCGGCGTGCCGCAGGCCGGTCGCACCCGGCCCGAGCTGGACAGCCTCATCGGCTGCTTCACCGACCTGCTGCCGGTGCGCGTCGACCTCGGCGGTCGGCCGACGTTCCGCCAGGTCGCCCAGCGGGCGCACCGCGCCGCCGTCGAGGGCTACCAGCACCAGGACGTGCCGTTCGCCACGATGGTCGAGGCGCTCGCGCTGCCCCGCACCGCGGCGCACCACCCGGTGTTCCAGTGCGCGTTCAACCTGGCCGACCTGCCGGACGAGGCGACGAACTGGGCCGGTCTGGAACTGACGCCGCTGGACGTGCCCGGCACCGGTATCGACTTCGACCTGTTCCTCAACCTGTCGTGGGCGGGCGACGAGCTGGAAGTGGTGCTGGAGTACAGCGCCGACCTGTTCACCCAGCAGGGCGCCGACGACCTGCTCGGCGACTTCGTGGCCGAACTCGCCGACCTGGTGGGAAGGCCGGACGCGCCGATCATCACGGCCGGGCAGGCCACGACCGGGGTGCCGGTGCGGGTCGCGTCGTCCTTCCCCGCCGAGGACCTGCTGCCGGTGTTGGAGTGGTGGTCGCGGAAGCTGCGCGTGCCCTTCGCCCCGGTGTTCTCGACGCCCGGCCAGGTGCTGCGGCCGCTGCTCGATCCCATGGTGGGCGTCGACGCGGTGCTGCTCCGCTGGCAGGACCTGCTGCCCGCCGAGCCCCGGTTGGGCGCGGTCGTGGACCTGGACGCCCGGCTCACCGAGCTGTGCCGGGCGCTCGACGGACGGTCCGGCCCGCTCGCGCTGATCGTGTGCCCGCCCTCCGGGACGTTCGCCGAAGCGCCGTGGACCGGGATCTTCGGCCACGCCACGGATCGGCTGCGCCGCTCGTACCCCGACATCGCCGTGCACGACGACGTCGACGACCTGGGCACGCTGCTCGCTCGGCTGGCGCACCAGCGGATCGCCCGACCGGTGTCGACGGTGGTCGTCGACCCCGCCGGTCTGGACGGCACGGACGAGCTGGCCGTGTTCGTGCGGGCGCAGCGGGAGAAGGGCAGGGAGGTGCTGCTGGCCGCCGACGGGGACGTGACGTTCCCCGGTCTGCGGACGCCCGGCGCGCTCGCGCACCTGTGGCCGCTGGACGCGGTGGGGGCAGGCGACTACGTGATGGCTCCCGAGCTGGCCGTGGAGATCGCGGAGCAGCTGCGCACCGCTGCGGACGTGCGGGCCGCGATGACCGGCGCTCCTGTCGAGGTGGCCGCCACCGTCAAGCAGGCTCCGCGCACCGAACGCGAACGCGCGCTGGCCGCGTTGTGGCAGGACCTGCTCAAGGTCGCCGTCATCGGCGTGCACGACGACTTCTTCGACATCGGCGGCGACTCGATGACCGCCATCCAGGCGGTGTCGGTGGCCAGGCGGGCGGGTTTCGCCTTCACCCCGCGGCAACTCGTCGCCAACCCGACCATCGCCGAGCTGTGCGCCGCGCTCGGCGAGGAACCCGAGCCGGTCGCGGACCAGGGCCCGGTCGACGGCGACCTGCCGCCGACGGGCGCCCAGCGGTGGTTCTTCGACGTGCTGGCGCCGACCATGAGCGACCCCGCGCACTTCAACCACCCGTACTACCTGAGCCTGCGCAAGCCGGTCCCGGTCGCGCACCTGGAACGGGCGGTGCGGGCGCTGGCGGCCCACCACGACTCGTTGCGGCTGCGGTTCGCCGACCGGGTCAGGGCGTGGCACGCGCCGGTCGACGGCGCGGTGCTGGTGCGGTCGCACGACGTCTCGGCGGTGCCCTCTGACCAGCGGGAAGCGGCGATCGAGGCGATCATCGACGGGCACCAGGCGAGCCTGGACCTCGGCGGCCCGCTGGCACTGTTCGTCCACTTCGGACTCGGCGGCGCCGAGCCGGACCGCGTGCTGATCCTGTGCCACCACCTGGTGACCGACGGCGTGTCGCGCAACCTGCTGCTGGAGGACTTCCAGCTCGCGCTGGGCCAACTCGCGGACGGGCAGGACCCGGTGTTCCCGCCCAAGACGACCTCCTACCGCGACTGGGCGCGCAAGCTGGACGAGTACGCCCGAGGCGAGCAGGTGGCGGCCGAGCTGCCGTTCTGGCTGGCCCAGTCGCCCGGTGCCGAACGCATCCCGGTCGACCTGCCGGGCACGAGCACGTTCGGCGACCTGGACACCGTCGGCACGCTGCTGGACGCCGAGCTGACCGGGAGCCTGCGCGACCTGGCCCGCGCACAGCGGGTCAGCCTCAGCGACCTGCTGGTGTGGGCGTCGGTGCGGATGGTCGCGGACTGGACCGGGAGTCCGGAGTGGACGATCGCGACCACCGGGCACGGGCGGGAGGCGCTGTTCGACGACGTCGACCTGTCCCGCACGCTCGGCTGGTTCCAGGTCCTCTACCCGGTCCGCCTGCGGCTGCCCGACGGCACCGACACCGAAGCGGTGAAGGCGATCGCCGCCCAACTGGGCCAGGTGCCCGGTGGCGGCCTCGGCCACGGTCTGCTGCGGGACGGGCATCCGGAGCTGGCGGCGGCCTCGCCGCAGCTCACGGTGAACTACATGGGCGCGTTCGGGTTCGAGGACGTGTCCTCGGCCGACGAGTTCTTCGACCTCTGCCACGGCCCCCTCGGCCGGGTGCAGGACCCCGGTGGCGTCTGGCCTTCCCGGCTCGACGTCGTCGGAACACTGATCGGGGACAGCCTCCGCGTCGATCTCAACTACGGCGTGCGGGTCCACCGGCCGGACACCGCCGAGCGCCTGCTCGGTGATCTCGTGGGTTCGCTGCGGCGACTCGTCGATTCGACAACGAAGAAGGGATGAGGGAAACGTGGCTCAACGCCCCTCGGGATTCGGCGCTTTCACCGTCATGTGGTCCGGGCAGCTGTTCTCGGCGCTCGGCACCCGCATGACCAACTTCGCACTCAGCATCTTCGTGTGGCAGCAGACCGGTTCCGCGACCGACCTGTCATTCATGATGTTCTTCGCGCTCGGCGCGACGGTGATGTTCAGCCCGCTGGCGGGCAGCCTGGTCGACAGGTGGGACCGCCGGGTGACCATCGTGATCAGCGACATCGGCTCGGCGGTCGCGACGTTCGCGCTGCTGTTCATGATGATGTCCGGCTCCACGCACATCTGGCAGCTCTACATCGTCAACTTCCTCACCGGCGCGTTCCTCGCCTTCCAGGCGCCCGCGTACTCGTCGGCGATCACGGTGATGATGAAGAAGAGCCACTACCCGCGGGCCAACGCGATGATGTGGGCGGTCCGCACGCTGCCGGTGATCTTCGCGCCCGCGTTCGCGGCGACGCTGCTCGGCTACACCGGTATCCACCTGATCCTGCTGCTCGACGGCTTGAGCTACGTGATCGCGATCATCGCGGTGTACCTGGTGAAGCTGCCGGAGATGCCGAAGCCGGAGGAGAAGCGCCCGAGCCTGCTGCGCGACTCGCTGGTCGGCTTCCGCTACATCGTGCAGCGCCCAGCCCTGATCGGTCTGGAGGCAGTGCTCTTCGCGATCAGCCTGTTCGCCGCCATCGGCTACGCGATGCTGGTCCCACTGGTGCTGGCGCGCAGCGGCAACAACGAAGCCGCGCTCGGCGTGGTGCAGACCGTCGGAGCGGTCGGCGGTGTGCTCGGCGGCGTGCTGCTGGGTGTGCTGAAACCGCCGTCCCGCAAGATGACCTGGGTGCTCGGCGCCATCCTCGGGTTCAGCATCCTGGGGCGGCTCGTCTACGGCATCGGCGACTCGGTCGTGTGGTGGGCCGCGGGCCTGTTCTTCACGCACATCTTCATCCCGTTCATCGACGGCCTCGGCCAGACCATCTGGCAGGAGAAGGTCGAGCCCGCCGTGCAGGGCCGGGTGTTCGCCGCGCGGCAGTTCATCGAGAACATCTCGATCCCGATCGGCCTCGCGATCGCGGGTCCCGTCGCGGACTCCTTCTTCGAGCCCGCGATGCGCGAGGGCGGCTCGCTGTCGGACACGTTCGGCTGGCTGGTCGGCACCGGACCGGGTTCGGGCATGGGCCTGCTGTGCGTGCTGGTCGGCGTGCTGGGCATCGGCGTCGGGGTGATCGGCTTCCTCAGCCCGACCATCCGCGACGTGGAGACGTTGATCCCCGACTACGTGGCCCCGCAGGCCACCGCGAAGTCGGAACCCGCCATGGCGACGGAGGGATGACCGTGAGCACCGAACCGCTCTACCGGGTCGTGGTCAACCACGAGGAGCAGTACGCGTTGTGGCCCGCCCACAAGGACTCCGCGCCGGGCTGGCGGGAAGCGGGGGTGTCGGGCAGCAAGGACGAGTGCCTGGCGCACGTCCGCGAGACCTGGACCGACCTGCGGCCGTTGAGCCTGCGGGGCGACCGGTGACCGCCCCCGCGTTCGCCGCGGTCGTCGCCGGGGTGCTGGAGGTCGAACCGATCGACATCACCGATGACGCGAGCCAGGACACCCTGGCCAGCTGGACGAGCATGCGGCACATCCAGCTCGTCGTGACGCTCGAGGAGTCCTACGGGCTGTCGTTCGACTACGAGGAGATCCGGGACGTCAGGACGATCCGGGGTTTCCGGGACGTGCTGGTCGCCAAGGGCGTCGAGCTCTAACTCGCTGGGAAGGAAGGCAGACATGGGCTCCGAGGATCTGGGCGCGGTGCGCGGCCGCTGGCAGGAACTGGCACGGGAACCGGGGAAGGCGTTGCTGCGCGTCGGGTTGCTCGCCAGCTTCACCGCCGATCCGGTCGTGCCCTACCTCGGGGTCGCGCTGCACGACGCCGGGTTGCCCGCGGTGTTCGAGGTCGGTCCGTACAACCAGGTCGTCCAGCAGTGCCTGGGCGACGGGATCGACCGGCCGGACGTGCTGGTGGTGGCGCAGCGGTTCGAGGAACTGGCGCCCGACCCGGCGGACTACACCACCGAACTCCTCCGCGTGGTCGAGGCAGCCGCCTCGGCCGCACGGCGGTGGCGGTCGTGCCTGCTCGTGGTGCTCCCGGCGATCCCGGAGCACCGCGAGCACGGCGCGGTGGACGACGGCTCACCCGATGCCGTTCCCGGTGCGGCGAGCGCGGCCCGACAGGCCGTGCTCGCCCACCTGGCGGGCCGTCCTGGCGTGCACGTGGTGGACGCCGAGCAGGCGGTGCGCGCGGTCGGCACCGACGCCGCGCACCACCCGGCGCTGTTCCGGTTCGCCCGGATCCCGTACACCGAGCCGGTGTTCGCGGAGCTGGGCGCCCGGCTGGCCGGTGTGCTGCGGGCCGTGTACGGGGCGACGCCGCGAGCGGTGGTGCTCGACGCGGACCCGCTGCTGGGCCGCAAGCTCGACGAAGTGCTGGCCGAGCAGTGGGAACTGCTGCGCCGCAACGGTGTCCGGCTCGGCCTGCGGGCCAGCCGCGATCCCTGGGCCGCGCTGCCCGCCGACCTGTTCGACCGGTGGGTCGTCGACGAACGCCCGGCGCGCGAGCAGTGCGCGGCGCTGGCGGCCGCGTTCGGCGTGCCGGAGGACTCCGTCGCGCTGCTCACCACCGGTGCCACCGACACGGACCGGGTCGTCCGGCTCGACGGCTCGCCCGAGACGTGGCCGGTGCTGATCCGCCGTTCCGGTCTGCTCGACCGGCTGCCCGTGCCACGGCGTGCCGTGGCACGGGAGCAGGCGGCGCCGGTCGAGGTGTCCGCGACGTCGCTGGACGCCTTCGTGGCGGGCCTGCGGGTCGAGGTCGACTGCGAGCCGGTCGCCGAGGCGACCGCGCCGAAGGTGGCCGAAGTGGTCAGCCGGGCCAAGGACTTCACGCTCGGCGTCGCCGACGTGGACCTCGCCGACGGTGAGCGGGAACTGCTGGCCGTGCGGGTCCGCGACCGCCTCGGCCAGTACGGCATCAGCGGCGCGGTCGGCCTGCGCCAGGAAGGCGAGGAGTGCGTCGTGGACGTGTTCTCGCTGTCCTGCCCGGTGCTGGGCAAGGGGGTGCAGGACCTGGTGCTGCGCGAGATCCGCGACCGCGCGGGCGCGCGGCCACTGGTCTTCCGGCACCGGATCACCCCGCACAACCAGGTGGCGACGGACTTCCTCGCCGCGGTCGGACTTCGAGTGGAGGCGGTGTGATGAGCGCGTCGTTCGGGATCGTCTCGCTGGGACACGTGCTGGGCGAACCGGTGGACGTGGCGGAGACCGCGAGCCGGTTCACCGCCGACGTCGACCGGGTGCGCGGCTGGGGCTACCGCACCTTCCACCGGGCGGAGGACGGGGTAGGCCTGACCGACCTCGCCGCACGGGCGGGCATCCTCGCGCTGGAACGGGCAGGCGTCGACCCCGGCGAGGTGGACCTGGTCGTGCTGGCCATGTCCGACCTGGCCGAGCACCTGTACTGGGACGCGGCGGGCGCGACGCAGGCGAAGGTCGGCGCGCACGGCGCGGAAGCCGTGCTGCTGACCCAGGCCTGCGGCGGGGGAGTGGCCGCGTTCGACATCGTGGCGGGCAAGCTCGCCACTCACCCCGACTACGACACCGCGCTGATCATCGGCGCGAACCGGGTGTGCGAGCAGTACTGGAACCGGATGGAGATCAACACCAGCGTGTTCTCCGACGGCGCCGCCGCAGCCGTCGTGCGCCGCGACCACCCGCGTCGCCGCTGGCTGACCACGGAGATCCTCAGCGACGGCCGGTACGCGGACTTCATGCGGATGGACGTCGGCGCGGCGGCCGACCCGTTCACCGCCGCGACCGCGGACGTCAAGGTGAAGAGCCCCACCGCGCGGCTGGAGGAGTTCTTCGCGGGCGACATCCGCCGGATGTTCGAGTTCGTCTCGACGATCCGCACGCGCAACCACGAGATCGTCCGCCGCGCCTGCGCGCGGGTCGGGCTGGCCCCGGACGACCTGGCGCGGCTCATCCACTTCAACGACAACGTGCAGGCGCTCACCGAGCTGGCGAAGGACCTCGGCGTCGGCCTGGACCGGACCAACGTCGACGTGGCCGTCGCGCACGGCCACGTCGGCTGCGCGGACCAGCTGCTGGCGCTGGAGCACCACCTCACCACCGGTGAGCTCGGCGACGGTGACGTGGTCGCGCTGACCAGCACGGCCAGTGGCATGCACTGGCTGTGCACCCTCCTGGCGCTCTGATGGACTCTGGAAGGACCGCAATGGAAGTCGACACCGTCCTGGCGCGTCTGCGCCGTGCGGCACACCCCGACGCGATCGCCGATCCCACGCTGCTGACCGACCTGGCAGGGCTGCGGGACGTGCCCGCGCTGCTGGAGGCGGGCCGGTTGCTGGAGGCCGTCCCGCTGGACCGGCTCGTCCCGGCCGACCGGCCGCCGCGCCCGCTGCGCGTCGCGATCACCGGCACCTTCACCGCGGCGGGGGTCGCCCCGCTGCTGCGGGTGGCCCTGCTGCTCAGCGGTATCGCACCGGAGATCCACGTCTCCGGGTTCGACCAGCTCGCGGTCGACCTGACCGACCCCGATTCGGCGCTGGCGCGGTTCGACCCGCAGGTGACGCTGTGCCTGCTGCACGACGAGTGGTTCCTGCCGCGAGAGTGGGACCCGGTGGACATCGCAGGCCTCGGCGACGCGACGGCCGCGCGCTGGTCGGTGTTCGACCAAGCGGTCGCCGCGTTCACCGCGCGCAGCGGGAGTGCCGTGCTGGTGCACACCGTGCCGCTGTCGGCCGTCGAGCAGCGCAGCGTCGTCGCGCTCGACGGGCGGGCCGCGCTCGGCCGGGTCTGGCGGGCGCTCAACAGCGACCTGCTCGGCATGGTCGAACGGCACCCGCAGGTGCACGCGGTCGACCTGGAAGCGTTGCTGGTGCAGGAACCCGTGGTGGTCCGCGACGCGCGACTGCACCGGTTCGCCAGTGCCGCCTGGTCGTCCGCGGTCGAGCACCGCTACGCACGGGAAGCCGCCGGGTTCTGCCGCGCGCTGCTTGGCCTGGCGAAGAAGTGCCTCGTGCTGGACCTGGACAACACGCTGTGGGGTGGCGTCCTCGGCGACGACGGCCCGACCGGCATCCAGGTCGGCGACTTCTACCCCGGCAACTGCTTCACCGACCTGCAGCGCCGCGTGGTCGCGCTGCGCAAGCAGGGCGTGCTGCTGGCGCTGGCCAGCAAGAACGAGGCCGCGCTGGTCGACGAGGTGCTGGCCGACCACCCCGACCTGGTCGTGCGGTCCGGCGACATCGCGGCGAAAGCGGTGAACTGGCAACCGAAGGACCAGAACATCCGGCACCTGGCCGACCAGCTCAACCTCGGTCTGGACAGCTTCGTGTTCCTCGACGACAGCGCGTTCGAGACCGAGCTGGTGCGGACCTCGCTGCCCGAGGTCACCGTCGTCCACCTGGACGGCGACCCGGCCGACCACGCCGCGAGGCTGCTGGACGGGAGCTTCTTCGACGTGCTCACCACGACCGCGACCGACCGCGAGCGCACCGAACTGTACCGGGCGCGGGCGGACCGGACGCAGTTCTCCCAGACGTTCGCCTCCGCCGAGGACTACCTGCTCGGCCTGGACATCCGGGTGATCGCCCGGCCCGCGACCGAGTTCACGCTGCCCAGGCTCGTGCAGCTCGGCAAGCGCACCAACCAGTTCAACTCGGTCGGCTGCTCGCACCCCGAGCCGCGCACCAGGGAGATGGCGGCCTCCGCCGACCACCTGGTGCTGGTCTTCGAGGTCGTGGACCGGTTCGGCCGCGAGGGCATCGTCGGCGGGGTCTGGGTGTCCAAGCACGCCGACCGCTGGCTGATCGAGAACATGGTCATGAGCTGCCGGGTGTTCTCCCGAGGCGTCGAGCACACGGTCGTGCAGCACGTCGCCGACCTGGCCGCCGACGCGGGCGCGTTGCGCCTGGAGGCCGATTTCCGCGCTACCGCCCGGAACAAGCCCGCCGCCGCCTTCTTCCCGGACGCGGGATTCGTCCCCGTGCCCAGCGACGAGGTCGGCGAGAACGAGATCCGGTACGCGCTCCCGCTCGTACCGCGCCCGCAGATCCGTCCGGTGTGGACGGTGCTCGACGTGGAAGGCGTGACCGCTGATGTCTGAGGTGTTCGCACGAGTCGCCGGGTTGATCGGCCAGGTCACCGACGTGCCGGTGGAGCAGATCGGCACGGACTCCCGGTTCGACGCGCTGGCCAACTGGACCAGCTACACCGCCCTGCGGCTGCTCACCACCATCGAGGACGGCCTCGGCGTGCGGCTGGACCTGCAGGAGTACTTCGCGATCCACGACGTTCGCGGTCTGGTCGACGCGGTGTCCGTCGGCCTCGGTGAACGAGGTGCCGCGTGACCACCCTCGTCGACCAGCAACCCGTCGGCGCCCCGCTCTGGCTGCCCGACGCCGACCTGGACATGCTGCTGCTGATCCGCCACTTCGAGCGAACCCTGCTCGACCTGTTCGACCTGGGCAGGCTGAACGGCACGACGCACACCTGCCTCGGCCAGGAGCACGTGCCGGTCGCGCTGCGCGGTGTGCTCACCGACGCCGACCACGTGTTCAGCAACCACCGCGGACACGGCCACTACCTGGCCAGGTTCGACGACCCGGAGGGCCTGCTCGCGGAGATCATGGGCCGGGAAGGCGCGGTGTGCCACGGGGTCGGCGGCAGCCAGCACATCCTGCGCGACCGGTACCTGTCGACCGGGGTGCAGGGGCAGAGCCTGCCCGTCGCGGTCGGCGTCGCGCTGCACCTGGCGCGCACCGAGCCCGGTGCACTGGCCGCCGTGCACATCGGCGACGGCACCTGGGGCGAGGGTTCGGTGTACGAGGCGCTCAACATGGCGCGGCTGTGGCACGCGCCGCTGCTGGTGCTGGTGGAGAACAACGGCATCGCGCAGTCCACGCCGACCGCCAACCAGCTCGCGGGCACCATCGCGGACCGGGCGCGGGCGTTCGACGTGGCGCACCACCGCACCTCGACCCGAGACGTGGTCGCATTGCGGGAGGAACTGCGGCCGCTGGTGCGGCAGGTCCGCGAGTACCGGCAGCCGCTGGTGGTCGAGTTCGACGTGCACCGCCTCGGCCCGCACAGCAAGGGCGACGACACCCGGCTGCCCGACGACATCGCGCGGGCGCAGCGCAACGACTGGTACCCCTGGTACTCCGCCGCGCTCGGCGAGCGCTTCCGCGCCGCGGACGAGCGCCAGCGGACCCGCGTCGAGGCGATCACCGATGACGTGCTGAGCCGTCCACTGTCCACTTGGGAGGCTGCGTCGTGACGACCGCGATCCGGATCGAGCGGGTGAGCGAGAACCTCAACCGCGCACTGCACGACCTGTTCGCAGGCAATCCGACCGCGCACCTGCTCGGTGAGGACGTGGCGGATCCCTACGGCGGCGCCTTCAAGGTCACCAGGGGGCTGTCCAGCGAGTACCCCGACCGGGTGCTGAGCACCCCGTTGAGCGAAGCAGGCATCGTCGGTGTCGCGGGCGGGCTGGCGCTGGCCGGTGGCACCGCCATCGTGGAGATCATGTTCAGCGACTTCGTCGCGCTGGCGTTCGACCAGATCCTCAACTTCGCCACCAAGTCCGTGTCCATGTACGGCGAGCGGGTGCCGATGCGCGTCGTCGTGCGCTGCCCGACCGGCGGCGGGCGCAGCTACGGGCCGACGCACAGCCAGAGCCTGCAGAAGCACTTCATCGGCATCCCGCACCTGTCCCTGTTCGAGCTGACGCCGTTCCGGGACGCGGGCGAGGTGCTGGCCGACGCGCTGGCCACCGGCGAGCCGTCCGTGGTGTTCGAGGACAAGGTCCTCTACACGCAGCGGATGCGCCGCGACGGCGTGGTCGACGACCTGCTGCGCTACGACCTGCTGCCCGGCGGCACCGCGCGGCTGTTCGTCGACGACCCGAACGAGTTCGACGTCGTGCTGATCGCGCCCGGCGGCCTGACCGAGCGCGCGGTCGCCGCGACCCGGTCGCTGCTGATCGAGGACGAGATCACCGCGCTGGTGCTCGTGCCGTCCAAGCTGCACCCGTTCGACCTGGCGCCGCTCGCACCGGTGCTCGACCGAGCCCGGTTGATCTGCGTCGCCGAGGAGAGCAGCGCGGGCGGCACCTGGGGCGCGGAACTGGCCCAGCAGCTGCACACCCGCCTCTGGGGGCAGTTGGACAAGCCGGTGCGGCTGGTGCACTCGCGCGACAGCGTCGTGCCGACCGCCGCCCACCTCGAACGCGCCGTCCTCGTCCAGGACGACGACATCCGCCGCGCCATCAGGGAGCTGGTCACCGGTGACTGAACTCGTCGTGCCGAAGCTGAACAACAACGACACCAGCTACACGGTGGTGGAGTGGCTGTTCGAGGACGGCGAGCAGGTCCGCGCGGGCGACGCGGTCGCCGTGGTGGAGACCTCGAAGGCCGCCGCGGACCTGGAGTCCGAGCACGACGGCGTGCTGCACCGGATGATGCCGCTGATGGCCGAGTGCAAGTTCGGCGACGTGCTCGCGCGGGTGTTCCCGACCGAGGCGGAGCGCCAGGAGTTCCTGGCCGCGCAGCAGACCGCGCAAACCCCGGCGGGTGACGCGCCCGCCGATGTGGTGATCACCAAGTCCGCGCGGGAACTGGCCGAACAGCTGGGCATCGACCTGGACCGCCTCCGGGCACTGGGGAAGCGGGTCGTCAAGCAGTCCGACGTGGAGCAGCTGGCGCCCGAGGACGGCCTGGTGGAGCTGTCCCGGCAGCAGCGCGCCGTCGCGGCCGTGGTCTCCGAGTCGCACGCGACGGTACCCGCGGCACTCGCGGTGGTGAAGGTGCACGCCGACCCGGCGCTGCGCCACGCCCGACGGCTGGGCAAGCAGGCCGGTAGCCTGATCGGCCTGCCGGAACTGCTGGTCAAGGCGGTCGCCGCGCGTCGCGGGGAGTTCCCCGTGTTCTTCGCCAGCCGGGTGGACGACCGCTCCGTCCGGCTGGCCGAGCAGGTGAACGTCGGCGTCACGGTTGACGTCGGCACCGGCCTGTTCGTGCCGGTGGTGCGCGACGTGGAGGCGCTGTCGCCCGCGGAGATCGCGGGTAGGCTGATGGACTTCCGCGAGCGCGCACTGGAGGAGGGGTTCTCCGCGCAGGACCTGGCGGGCGGCAACGTGATGGTGTCGCTGCACACCGACGCCGACATCGTGCTGGCGAGTCCGATCGTGTTCCCCGGTCAGACCTGCGTGGTGTGCCTGGCGGGCACGTCGCACGAGCTGGTGCTGGACGAGACCGGCGAGGTCGCGGCCCGCCGGGTGGTGAACGTGTCCCTGGTGTACGACCACCGGGTGGTCAACGGCCGTGAGGCGGTGGCGTTCCTGCACGCGCTGAAGGCGGAACTGGAGGGGTGTTGAACTGTTGCGCTTGGGTGTCGATTGAGTGAGTGTGGGGTCGATGTGGTGAGCATTCCGACCCTGCTGACAGGTTCGCTCAGGTGTTCGATAGGGGCACCCGCATGGCGGTGGGGCGGGTGTTGCGGTCGATCGCGTCGTCGTTCGTCGTGCCGGGCCCGTCCGGTGTCGC
>JBDSAJ010000614.1:0-10794 GCA_039922235.1 Umezawaea sp. | reverse complement strand
GAACCGGAAGGTGTGTTCCAGGTCGAACCGGCGGAGGAACGCCTGCCAGAGTCGATCGACTTGCTCGGCGGTGGTCGTGGTGGTGGAGTGCCATAGCCACAAGGGTTTCGGGGTTCCGGTGCCGGGCCGCCGAGCAGGACGAGTGACCCTCCGAAGAGGACACAGCGCCGCTGTGGCCTGACGTACCCCGCGAGCATTCGCCAGGCTGAGCGGTCGATCGGGGTGCGCACGGTGAAACAACTCCGTCTTCTGGTCGTTCGGCTGAGGAGTGCGATCCGAGCAGGCTTGCGGCTGCGGACCGGCGCTTCAATCCTCTGCTGTGCGACACACCTCGCGACATCCGTGAGCCGGCCGGACTGCCCAGTCCGGTGACCGGTTCGTGCCCGCTGACCGGAGGGGCGGTCAAACACCCCTACCCCTCCTGTTGGGTTTGTGTGTGGCGGGTGTCAGCCGGTGAGCTGGTTGAGCTTGCGGATCTGGCTGTCGAAGGCCCAGGCGGGAACGAAGCGGCGCAGCGTGCTGGCGCGTCCGGCCAGGGCGCCTGCGGTGTAGCGCAGCTTCGGCTTCGCGTCGGTCGCGGCCTCGACGATCACCTTGGCGACGGTGGCGGGGTCGTCGCCGTCCTTGATCGCCGCCGCCATCACCCCGCCGAAGGTTTGCCGCTGCTGCGCGTACACCGGTAGCGGCATGTCGGGCTGTGTGCTGTTGGCCTCGAACCCGGTCTTGGTGTACGCGGGTTCGACGAGCAGCACCCGGACGCCGTACTGCCGGACCTCGTGGTCCAGGGACTGGGAGTAGCCCTCGATCGCGTGCTTGGAGGCGCCGTAGACGGCCATGTACGGCGCGGGGATGAACCCCTGGACCGACGAGAGGTTGATGATGCGCCCACGTCCTTGGGCTCGCATGTGCGGCAGGACCTCCTTGGTCATGCGCATGACCCCGAAGACGTTGATGTCGAAGACCGCTTGGGCCTGCGCGATGGAGCTTTCCTCGGCCGCGCCGATCGAGCCGATGCCCGCGTTGTTGACCAGGACGTCGATCCGCCCGAACCGCTCGATCACCTGCTGGACCGCGGCGGTGGCCGAGGTTTCACTGGCCACGTCGAGGTCGAGGAACGTCACTCCGCTGAGCGGAGCCACCCGCGTGGTGTCGCGGCTGGTGCCGACCACGTCGAAACCCGCTTCGACCAGCGCGAGCGCGGCCTCCTTCCCGATTCCGGAGGACGCTCCTGTCACGAGTGCCACCGGGCGAGTCGTCGTCATCATGAACTCCCGAACTCAGGAAGAAGTGGTGTGTTGCGATTTCCTACCAACTGATCGTGACGCTAGACCAGTAAGTTGGAAAAGACAACACACCTCACCAGGTCGAGCATGACCTGACCTGCCACCACTTGCCCGTTGCATGTTCTATGGCATGTCGTATAAGTTACCGACCAGTAACCGAAGTGCCCGCCCTGGAGGTGATGATCGAATGGGTCCACGCAAGAGCGACAGCCGCCAGCGGATGGTGCTCAGCACCGCCGCGTTGCTGCGGGAGTACGGCGCCAGCGCGACGAGCATCGACCGGGTGCTCGCGCACAGCAGCACCCCGCGCGGCTCGGTGTACCACCACTTCCCCGGCGGGCGGGCGCAGTTGATCGACGAGGCGGTGTCACTCGCAGGCGACTTCATCACCGGCCTGATCGAGACCGCCACGCGGACCGCCGACCCCTTGGTCGCGGTCGACGCCTTCTTCGGCCTGTGGCGCGAGCGACTGGTCGACAGCGACTTCCGATCCGGGTGCCCGATCGTCGCGGTAGCCGTGGAGACCAACGACGACGCCCCACAACTGGCCCGTTCCGCAGCCGCGGTGTTCGGCCGCTGGCAGGAAGCGCTCGCGGCGATGTTCGTCCGGCACGGCCTCTCCGACGAGCGGGGGCGGCGACTGGCCGCGTTCATCATCGCGGCGGTGGAGGGCGCCGTGATCATGTGTCGGGCCGAGCGGAGCACCGCACCGCTGGAGGCCGCCGCCACCGAGATCCACGACCTGCTGGTCTACGCGCTGCGCCACCAACCCGACGTCGAGGCTTGACAACCCCACCACCAAGGAGCCGGACATGCCCACGCTCGAACGCCAGGACGACGTGTTCATCCTCGACATCGGGGACTCGGAGAACCGCTTCCACCCCGACTGGATCGACTCGGTCAACGCCGCGCTGGACGAGGTCGAGCAGGCCGACGGCGCCCGCGCACTGGTGACCGCCGCCACCGGGAAGTTCTTCTCCAACGGCCTGGACCTGGAGTGGCTGGGAGCCCACGGCGATCAGTTCAACGAGTACGTCGTGGCAGTGCACGGGTTGTTCGCGCGGATAGTGACCCTGCCGGTGATCACCGTGGCCGCCCTGCAGGGACACACCTTCGCCGCCGGGGCGATGCTGTCGCTGGCGCACGACTTCCGGGTGATGCGCGTGGACCGGGGTTTCTGGTGCCTCCCGGAAGCCGAGATCAACATTCCGTTCACCCCTGGCATGGCCGCGTTGATCCAGGGCCGGTTGAGCCCGCAGACCGCACACGAGGCGATGACGACCGCCCGCCGCTACGGAGGCCACGACGCCCTCACCGCCGGCATCGTCGACCACGCGGTGGCCGAGGACGCCGTGCGGTCGACCGCGGTGGAGATCGCCCGCGCGCAGGTGGCCAAGGCCGGTACGACCTTGGGCCTGATCAAGTCCCGGATGTACCCACGCGCCCTGGATGCCTTGCGGGACAAGGACGCTCCCCTCGGCTGAGCGCCGTCCGCCGAGCTGGCCTGCGCGGCCATGCCGGTGACGAGTTCGCCGGTCAGTCAGACGGTGAAGACGTGCTTGGCGTTGTCGCGGTTGTTGTGCAGTTCCCAGTAGACGGGGGCGATCTGCTCGGCCGGGGCCGACGGGATTCCGGGCACGATGGCGTCGGCGTCGCCGATCATCACCTGGACGACGTGGCCCGCGTTCGCGGCCGGGTAGCGGGCCGGACCTGTGACAGTGGACGTGGGGCCCGCGTAGGCGGTCAGGCAGGAAACGCCGTGGGCCGAGTCGTCGGCGATGGTGTGGAAGTGCAGGTTGGTGACGAGGTGGCGCACGGTCGGTTCGGGTCCGGGACGGGCGTCGAGTGCTGTCTTGATGTCGGTGTGGCCGCGCAGCACGCGACCGCGGACCTCGTAGACGCCGTCTGGGTGAACATCGCCAGCACCTGGTCGTACTCGCGTCGGTCGTAGTGGTGGATGAACGCGGTGTTCAGGCGGGCCAGGTTCCAGGCGACCGCGTCCTCGATATCACCGCCGCCGGTCATTCCGTCCTCTGAGGATGGACGGCGGTTTCGGGGCTGGTGCGGGTCTTGAGGACGAAGTCGAAGACCGCGGTGTTGAAGGGCCCGTCGAAGCCGTGGGCGGCGATGTCCTGCGGGTCGTCGTGCAGAACCGTGTCGGCCTGCAGGGACGGTGCGGCGATCTTGGGGCCGAAGAAGTCGACGGGAATGACCGGGTCGCCTGCGAGGTAGGCCTCCCCTCGATAGGGGGTGAGCAGGTCGGGGTGGTGGATCTCGTAGTGGATGTGGGCGGGCCGGTAGAGGCTGCGGCCCAACGCCGCGGCGGCCCCGGCCACGGCGTCGACCGCCTCGCTCGGCGTGTTGGAGTAGGGCACCGGGGTGATGGTGGTGAAGGCGTAGCGGCCGTCGGCGTCGGTGATCTGGCGGCCGCGCAGGTTGTACTTGGGCTGGCCGTCGTCCCAGATGCCGGAGTAGATCCCGTCGTTGGAAGCGTGGTAGATCACCAGCTCCGCGCCTGCCAGTGGACGGCCGTGACCGTTCAGGACACGACCGGAGGCGATCAGCGGAGTACCCGACTCGTCAGGGCGCATCGGCAACGTCCCAGGGTTGGCGATCAGCGGGGAGTCAGGGACGTAGGTCGGGCTGTCCACGTCCTCGGAGATCGTGTAGCCGTCGCCACCACCCTGGAAGACCTCGCTGAACAGCGGCATCGCGCACAGGGACAGCGGCACGCCGGTGGCGTCGCGCAGTTGCGTCAGCAACGTGGTCACCGTGTGCACGTCGTCGAAGGTCAGGCCGTGTTCGTCGCGCATGCGGGCGAGGGCGTCCTTGAACGCCTCGACCAGGCGCACCGCGCGCGGGTTGATCAGGGCCGGGTCGACGGTCTCCCACGGGGCAGTGGTCGTTGAGGTCATGTCGAGGTTCCTTCCGAGGATTTCAAGGGGGACGGGGTCAGGAGCAGGTGATGGCGAGCTTGCCGAGCGTGCCCGCGCCAAAGGCGGCGAACGCCTCGGTCACCTGTTCCAAGGGACAGGTGCCGGTAACCGGGACCCGCAGAGCCCCGGAGACGACGTCCGCGGCCAGCCTGGCAAGGGTCTGCGGGGTGGGATCTGCCATCACCGAGTAGGCGGTGACACCCTCGGGGGTGACACCGATGGTGGAGGCGAAGCGCCCACCGGAACGCAGCAGGCCCGCGAGTTGGTAAACATGGCGAGTTCGTCGCGAAGAGCCGCGTAGGCGTGCGACGACAGCCAGTGCCGCGAAGAGGTGGTGGTCATCGTGATCGGTTTCCTTGTCATCGGTGCGCTGGGTAGCGTTCGTGAGGGCTGGGGAAACGTCTTCCAACCCTCACGAACCTTCGATGAGGCCCGCGCGTCAGCGGTCCCCTGGCTTGCCTCGGGTCAGCGCAGGGGGTCGAACTCCCGCAGCGCGTCGGGTTGTTTGCCGGTGGTGATGTGCTCGGCCAGCAACCGCCCCGTGATCGGCCCGTGGGTCAACCCCCACATGCCGTGCCCGCCCGCGACGAACAGTCCGGGTGCGCCCGCGGCCCCGATCACGGGTCGTCCGTCGGTGGTGACGGGGCGGGAGCCGACCCACGCGTCGGTGCGCTCGTCCCAGCGGATGCCGGTGAGCAGTGGCCGTGCCGAGGCGATGATCGCGTCGATGCGGGACTGGTCGAGCGGTGCGTCCGGTTTCCGGAACTCCATGGTCCCGGCCACCCGGATGCCGCCCTGGTAAGGAGTGCAGGCCACGCGGATCTCCGGCAGGTAGATCGGCCCCGGAACCGGCTGGTCGGTCGGCGCCGTGAAGGAGTAGCCACGCCCGGCGCGTACCGGGACCGTGACTCCCCACGCCCTGCCGAGTTCACCGAGCCACGCTCCAGTCGCCAGAACGACGGCATCGGCCGACAACGACTGGCCCGTGGCCGATTCCACGGTGCAGAGGTCACGGTGCCGTCGCACAGAGGTGACCTCGAAGCGAGGATGAATGGTGGCACCGCGGCTCACCACCGACCGGGCCAGCGATTCCACGAAGCTCCCGGGATCCACGTAGCGCTGCCCGTCGAGCCGGACGCCTGCGCCGAGACGACCTGTCACCTGCGGGAGTTGTTCCCGCAGTTCGCTCCCGGTGAGCCGGGCGTAGGAGATGTCCTGCCCCGCGTCGCTGAGGCGCTGGAGTTCGCCGAGCAGACCCGCGGCGTGTTCGGCGGTTTCGAACGCCGCCGTGATGGGCGCTTCGACGGTCGGCGCGGTCACCCCGTTGGCGGTGAGCTCGTCGAAGACCTCCAGGCATTCGGCGTTCAGCGGCAGGTTGGCCCGCACCGCACGCCCCCACGTCTTCCAGGTGCAGTGCGCCGCGAACCGGGCGAGGAACGTCCACAAGCGAGGGTCAGGACTCGCCGGAACGCGCAGCGGGGCTCGCGGGTCCAGCAGTGAGCGCAATCCGTAGCGCAGGACGTTCGGCTCGTTGAGCGGGATCGCCAGACCAGGCGAGAGCCAGCCGGCGTTGCCCCACGACGACCCGGCCGCGATCCCCTCCCTGTCGACCACGGTCACCGCTACTCCGCGGTCCTGCAGGAACCACGCGGTCGACAGGCCGACGACACCGGCACCTACCACGATCACCGACCGCGGGCCGCCGTCGATCCGGTCAAGTTCGCCCATGACTTCCTCCACCGCAGGAAAATGTTGCTTCTGCGGCCAGGATGGCTCGAATCATTCCGCAGGCTGTTGTCCAGGACCGACAAACGCGGCCGGTTGGTTTGTCCAGTTCGGTCAAGCCTGACCGTCGGAGACCGCCAGTTCGATGATCATGGCGAGCCGCTTCGATGGCAGGTCGAGCCGCGGGGTGGTCACCTCGGCCATCTTGCGCAGCCGGTAGCGGATCGTGTTCGGGTGCACGTCCAGCCGCGCCGCGGCCTGCGCCAGGTCCCCTTGTGCCTCCAGCCACGCGCGCAACGTCGCGATGTAACTGGTGGCGTTGGCCGTGTCGTGGCGACGCAGGTCGGTGATCGGCCCTCTCGCCGGCGCGCGGCCGGACGCTGCCGCGGCACGCAGTCGCAGCACCAGGATGTCGTCCCACGACTCGTCGTAGGCGATCGCCGCATCCATGCCAGGCCGCGCATCGTGCAGCGCGAGGCATTCGTCGGCTTCCCTGCGGCTGGCAGGCAGTTCAGCGGACGACGCGGCGGCGCCGATCCCCGCGGTCACCCGCACCTGGCGGAGCAGTGCCTCACGTATGCCGCTGATCCAGGCTCTGGCCGCGGCGACGTCGTCACCGGGCAGGATCGTGTACACGGTGTTGCCGAACAACGTGCTGCGTCCTGGACGCGACCAGCCGAAGCCCGTGGTCGCGCGTTCGAACGCCAGCAAGAGCGCGGCGTGGCGCTCCTCGGCGATGTGCGCCTGCAAGGCGATCACCCGGAACTGGCCCGGCGCCAACCCGAGCCTGCTGGTCACCGCCGCGGCATCGGCCGTGCCCTCCAGCAGCCGGATCACGAGATCGGACTCGACCTGGCGTTCCAGGTCCGCGCTGGCGCGGGACCGCAGCAGGTGCAACGCCACTGTGCGCGCGCTGTTCCGCAGCAAGACGCGCCGCGCGTCGGTCAGCGGGCGCTTGCACTCCACCCAGATCGAGCCCAGCGATTCCCGGCCCGCACGCACCGCCACCACCATGCGGCCGGTCAGCCCGTGCTCCGGCGAAGCTGCCACGAACAGCGGCTCGTCCGACGCCGCGAGATGGGCGAACACGCCCCCGCTCCTCGAACAACGCCCTGGCAGGCTCGGGCACCCGCCGTCCCATGATCGTGCCCAGCCGGACGGCATCGGTGTGCTGCTGCGCGCTGGAATAGGCCAGGACTCGCGACAACTGGTCTTCGATGGTCACCGCACTGCCCAAGGCGTCCGCCAGGCTGTCGGCCAGGGCGAACAAGTCGGTCGGCCCGCGGCCCGACTCGGTCTCGCGGCCCTCGAGCACCAGTCCGTAGACCACGCCGGCGAGCTGGCTCCACGACACGTCCGGATCTACCACGACCACCGCGACACCGCTGCTCTCCGCGCGCGCGATCGCCTCGGGGTCCAGGCGCGCGGGATCGCCGCGCACCATGACGACCGACGCGTGCGCGGCAGCGGCCAGTTCGACGGCCTCGGTCACCGACTCCGATCCCACCGCGAGGAACGCGTCCCCGCGCGGAGCGCTTCGATCGGTCGGGTCGTGCATCACCACATCGCGCAAGGCCACCTCCCGCGAAACGGGACAGCACCACAACCGGGCCCCGTACCCGCCGAGGACGTTCACCAGCCGATCCAGCGTCACCACGACCTGTTGCCACCCCACTCCCGGAGCTCACGAGGAGCACCACAATGATTTCCACGCTTTCTCCGCCCGCACGGCACGGATGAAACAATCCCGACCAGCAGACCTCCGCCACCAGGCGCCTGACTTCACTCCGACGGCATATCGGATGCGCATTGCTCCGGACGTCGCCCGAGAACTGGATCGCTACGTATCCGTCACCGTGGCGAAATTTCGGAGAGCGTTCGGCAACCTTCGCGGGACGCGCGGCGTCGAACGTCGCGTGACATCACGTCGTCGACGCGCCAGGGCGTGACGCGGATGGGGCCGGTGGGCGAAACTGCTTCGATGGTTTCCGAGTACACCCAGACCGACCAGTTCCGCGGTGCTCGCCTCCACCTGAGCGACCTCACCGGCCTCGAGATCCGCGATTGCGAGGTGACCGGCCTGAAGATCGTCGACTGCTACGGCAGCGACGTCTACCTCGGTGGTGACTTCGAGCGCATCGTCGTCAAGGACGTCGACGTGACCGCCTACGTCGAGGCCGAACTCGACCGCAGGCACCCCGCGCGGGCGCTGGCGCGAGATGCCGCTTCTCCCGAGGACTACCGCGCTGCCTGGGACGCCATCGAGACCCTGTGGGGCGCGACGTTCGACCGGGCCAGGCTGCTGCCCGACGCCGAGCTGCACCAGCGGGTCGCCGGCGAGTGGTCGTTCGTCGAGACCCAACGGCACCTGCTGTTCGCCTGCGACGCCTGGTTCGGCAACGCCGTGCAGGAGGAGGAAACGCCCTACCACCCGTTGGGCTTCCCCGCCGGGGGGATGCCGCCCGAGGAGTCGGTGAAACTCGGGCTCACCCTCGAAGCCACCCCGACGCTCGACGAGGTGCTCGTGCCGCGGCTCGCCCGCATGGCCGCGATGCGGCGGGTCGTCGACGGGCTCACCGCGGCCGAGCTCGACCGGGTGTGCGGTCGCAAGCCTGCGGACCCGTATCCCGACCAGGAGTACGTCGTGCGCCGCTGCCTCAAGGTGGTGTTGAAGGAAGAAGCCGAGCACCACCGTTACGCGGTGCGCGACCTCGCAGTGCTCGAAGCAGCCGCACCGCAGTAGTCGCCGAGCGGTTCCCCGGCCACGTGGCGATGCCGGGGACGGCCGCTCACGTCCGTGCTGGGCGGCGGATTCGAGGCCACCGCCCAGCACGGGTCGAGGGCTGACCGTCGATCGGCCCTCGAAGTGCGTGCAGCGCGACTACCTCGGTCAACGCTCGCCGAGCTGCCACTCCGGTCGCACGTAGTGGCACGAGTAGCCGTTCGGGTAGCGCTCCAGGTAGTCCTGGTGCTCCGGCTCGGCCTCCCAGAACGCACTCGCCTGCGCCACCTCGGTGACGACCTTGCCCGGCCACTTGCCGGAGGCGTCGACGTCGGCGATGACCTCCTCGGCCACCCGCTTCTGCGCATCGGTCTCGTAGAAGATCGCCGAGCGGTAGCCGGCACCGATGTCGTTGCCCTGCCGATTGCGGGTCGACGGGTCGTGGATCTGGAAGAAGAACTCCAGGATCTGCCGGTAGCTCAACTGCTCGGGGTCGAACACGATCTCGATGGCCTCGGCGTGGTTGCCGTGGCGGCGGTACGTGGCGTTGGGCGTGCTGGGGTCGCCGGTGTAGCCGACGCGGGTGGAGACGACGCCGGGGTGGCGGCGGAACAAGTCCTGCATGCCCCAGAAGCAGCCGCCCGCGAGAACAGCCTTCTCCGTCACGGTGAAACTCCTCTGCTCGGTGGTCACTCACCACAACGATCGGACGTGGGCCGTTCATCCCCGTCGAGTTGTGACGTATCCATTACGAGCGCCATGGACCTGGCCTCGATCACTACGCACGGTAGTGCATGACGACGGCCACAGCAGGGACTGCGAGTTGTACCCGGCCTCGTGGAACTGAGACGTTGCGTGTGGTCATCCTTGGCCGACTCGGGAGGCCGGACAGTGGCGGTCCGGCCCCCTCGACTCGGTTCAGTTGCGCAGGCTCCACTGCTGGTTGGCACCGCTGCCGCAGGACCAAAGGATGATCTTGGTACCGTTCGCGGTACCTGCACCGTTGGCGTCCACGCACAACCCCGACTGCACACCCGTGACCGTGCCGTTGGCGTTGAAGTTCCACTGCTGGCTGGTCTGGCTGTTGCAGTCCCCGATCACCACCGCGGTGCCGTTGCCCGTGCCCTGGTTGTTGGCGCTCAGGCACTTGTTCCCGTACACCTGCAACTGCTTGCCCGAGGTGTAGGTGAAGCGCTGGTTGGTGCCGGCGTTGCAGTCCCACAACTGCGCCTGGGTGCCGTTGGTCGTGCTCGTGCCCGCGATGTCGACGCACCGGCCGGACTGGCCGCCCACGATCGCGCCGCCCTGCGGACTGCTGCCGCCCTGCCGCCGAACGAGCGATTTCGACTCGGGCGACCGGTTTCCTTGCGCGTCCACGACGTAGAGCCGGTAGTCACCCGAAGTGGTCGGGACGTCGATGGTCGTCGCCGTGCCACTCGCCTTGGTCATCGTCGGACCGACGGCGAAGGTCGTCGTGCCCGAGGGAGCCAGCCAGATGGTCGCGGTCCCGTCGCCGGTGCTCCGGATCGGGATCGAGGACGTGCCGACGAACGTGCTGGACGGCAGGACGTAGTCCGGCCGAGAAAGATTGCCCTGCGGGATGATGTCCCGGTATGCGTCCTCCAGCCCGGAGTTCACGGTGATGCCATAAGCGGCCGCAGGCCAGACGTAGTCGGAAGAGACGAGGATGTCCTGGATGGTGCTGTTCGGCAAGACCTTCTGGGAGACCTTGTTGATCGGTCCGTAGGTGTTCGTGATGCTCAGGTCGTGCTTGCGCCCGAAGTCGTCGGAGTTGATGAGCCACGTGACGTTCTTGTCCACGCTCAGGACGTTGTCGCGGAAGCTCATGTTCGCCGAGCCCTCGTCCGGGTGAAGTCCGTACTTGTGGCCGGACGGGACCCCTTGGAGGTAGTTGTTGCTGATCGTGGTTCCCGGCTGGTTGCCCAGCGTGTAGATGGGGGCCGTGTCGTTGAGGCGCTGCACCGTGTCGATGATGTGGTTGTAGCTGATGTTGTTGTTCCGCGCCGTGGTCGTCGGCCGGTTGGGTGCGATGGAGCCCGACGAGCCGTCGAAGTTCCACCAGCCCCACCCGAGCGTGATGCCGTTCCACGGAGCTTTTTCGATCCGG
>JBDSAJ010000613.1:0-10243 GCA_039922235.1 Umezawaea sp. | reverse complement strand
CCAGCCTGCTGGTGGAACTCGCGATGGCCGAACGGGGTCTGGACCGGGCGGCTTCGGTGCGGCACATCTCCAACGCGGTGCCCCTGCTGCGGTCGGTCAGGGAGCGGGCCGCGGCGGTGGTGCGGATCGCGCCGACCGTGCTGGTCGCCGCGCCCGAGCCGGTGCACGACCTGATCGCGAGCGTCGCCGCGGAACTGGGGGCCGCGTCGGACCTGACCGGCGTCGATCGTGAACTGGCGTACCGGTTGGAGGCCAGGGTGCGGTTCTCCTGCCACGCCGACCCCGCCGGACTCGGGGAATCGATCCGCCGCCTGACCCAGATGGCCTCGGACGGGATGGTCGGCACCGGTGCCGGGCGGGAACTGCTCATCGTGCTGCTGGACGCGGCGACCCTCACCGCGGGAGTGCCGTCGGCCGAGGTGGCCCGGCTGGCGAAGCTGGTCCTCGAACGCGAACCCGCCTCGCCGACCCACGTCCACACGGCGATCCCGTTGCTGGTGACCGCGTTGTCCTCCGCGGACGCCGTGGAGCCACTCGTGCCCTGGCTGGATCTGGCGCTGGAACGCGCCCTGCTGCAGAACGTGACGATCGAACGTGCGCTGATCCGGTCCGAGCAGGCGCTGGCGCTGGTCCACCTCGGCCAGGTCGAGGACGCGCGAACCGCCGCGGTGGACGCGCTCGACCTCGCCGCGCTCGACTGGAAGGGGTCCAACGCCACCGCGGCGGTGGGTATCGCCGCGGTGGCGATGGAACTGGGCGATCCGCGGTTGATCTCGCAGTTGTTGGGTCTTTACCACGAGCGGACGGAGAGCACCGGGGTCACCCCTGTGTACCGGTTGCTCCACGCTTCGGAAGCTGCGGTGCGCGGCGACCACGCCACAGCTCTCGAATACGTCCTCGAGTGCGGGCACGCGTTGGACCGGATGGGCTGGAGCAATCCCGTTCTTTTCCCGTGGCGGCCGTCGGCGGCATTGCTCAACCACAGGCTCGGCAAACTCGATCTCGCGCTGGAGTTCGCGGAGGAAGCGCGACGGCGGGCCGTCGAGTGGGGTGCCCCGTCGGGTATCGGGCGCGCCCTTCGAATTCTGGGGCACCTGACTCCCGAACAGCGCGGGGTGGACCTGTTGCGCGAATCGGTGGAGGTGCTCTGCCACTCCGGCAACGGCTTCCAATTGGCCAAGTCGCTGGTGGACCTCGGCGGTCGCCTGCTCGTCGACGGCGACTCGTCCGCGCCGGTCTACCTGCGTCGAGCACGGGACCTGGCGTCGCAACTTGGAGCGCGGCGGTTGGTGACGAAGGTCGACCTGGCGCTCCAGGCGTCACCGCGTGGCGACCTGGCGCCGCCGGTCCCGGCGATGCTCACGAAGTCCGAGCGCAGGGTGGCCGAGCTGGTCGTCGCGGGGCACGCCAACCAGGAGATCGCGGACATCCTCAACGTCACCTGTCGGACTGTGGAGAAACACCTCACGAACTCGTTCCGCAAGCTGGGCATCCGGGGGAGGACCGAGCTGCCTGAAGCCCTGGTGCGGATCTAACCGGCAGGATGCGAGTGATCCGCGCAATTTCCTGTCAGAATCGATTCACCATACCCGCTCGGTTATCGCCTGAGCGTCGTGCGTACTGATAGTCCTGGTCACGCTCATATAGTGGGTTGAGCATGTGTTGACCGCGTATGCGCTGTTCAGGGCATTATTGATGTGTTCTTAACATTGGCGGGCGGCGACCGTACTTCGCGGTGTGCCGGT
The DNA here is from genome assembly GCA_039922235.1 of Umezawaea sp. GTDB lineage: Bacteria > Actinomycetota > Actinomycetes > Mycobacteriales > Pseudonocardiaceae > Umezawaea. The sequence goes on along the minus strand of JBDSAJ010000613.1, from coordinate 8,498 downwards.
ACGGTCATCGGCCGAACCATCCGGTCGGGTAGACCACAGTATTAGTCGCCCGGTGACTGTCGGTCGTTGACCTTTCACAGTCGGGTTCATACGATCGTGTATATCGATGTTCGTGATTCGGAGAAATTCCGTCGTAAACGATTCACGGAGTAGTTGGGTCTGCTCGAGTTCGACGGGAAAGGTTGACCTCTGTGCAAACTGTAGTTGCCGACGTTTTCACGTACGACCGTTCGAACGTGAGTACGCCATTGCGCCTGGCGGCTGATGTCGACGTCTTCAAATCGCTGGTCGAGCGGTCCGGTTTGTGCTTGGCCAGCCTGGACCTCGACCTGCGGGTGGTTGAAGCCAACAGCGATTTCATCGCCCAGTTCGGCAATGGCGGCGCGTCGATCGCGGGCCGCAGCGTCTACGACTTCATGCACCCCGGTGTGCACGCACCACTGCGCAGGCAGTTCGAAAAGATCATCGAGGGCCGTCGGCTCCGGTTCGTGGAACACCTGACGGGCATCGGCCCGCGCGACGCGGTGTTCACCGGGGACATCACCGGCATCGCGGTGCACGGCTCGTCCGGGGAGCTGACCATGATCGCCGTGGTGGTGAACCCGGACAAGTCCGAGTCGTCGACCGCCGTCGTGGTCGACCGGAACCGCATCCTGACCGAGCTGGACGCCAGGATCCTGGAGGGGATAGCCATCGGCGAGTCGACCGTGCGGCTGGCGTGCAGGCTCTTCCTCAGCAGACAGGGCGTGGAGTACCACGTCGGGACCATGCTCCGCAGGCTCAAGGCGCCCAACCGGGCGGCGCTCGTGTCCCGCGCCTACAGCATGGGCGTGCTCAGCGTGGCGACCTGGCCGCCCAAGGTCTCGCCGGACTTCGTCAAGTGACCCTCGGGACGTCCTGAGGCGAAGGATCTCAAGGGGGCACGACGTGGTGGCCGCTGAACGGGAGCGCAGTCGCTCGCTGAGGATGGTGGAGAGCAGGTCCCCGTCGGTTACCAGGGCGATCGGCATCCTCGAGGAACTGGCCCGGAGGAGGGACGCGGTCTCGCTGACGGAGCTGGCGCGATCGCTGGACCTCCCCAAGTCGACGGTGGTGAACCTGTGCGCCGCACTGGAAGCGGCCCGCATGATCCGCCGGGTCGGTGGCTGGTGGGCACTCGACCACAAGGTCGTCGAACTGGGGCACGGCTTCCTCTCCACCAACGACCGGGTCGGTGAGTTCCAGCGGCTGTGCCGCACCCTGCCCGCCGCGGCCGAGGAGACGCTGCTGCTCGCCGTGCTGGACGACCTGGACGTGGTCCACCTGGCGCGGCACGACGGCAGCCAACCGATCCGGCTGGCGAGCGACGTGGGCAGGAGGGTGCCTGCCGTGGTCACCGCGCTGGGCAAGGCGATGCTGTCGGCCCTGCCTCCCGAAGAACTGGAACACCGGCTCGCCAGACTGGCCGCGCTACCCGTCCCGACACCCCGGTCGCACCGCACGGTCGCGCAACTCGGACGTGACATCGACGCGATTCGCGACCGCGGCTGGGCAGTCGACGACGAGCAGAACACCGAGGGCGTCACCTGCCTCGGGATCGCGGTTCCCGGCCACCGGGCCGTCCCGGTCGGGGTCAGCGTCACGATGCTGTCCGCGCGGGCGACCCCGGAACTGCTCGGCGCGCTCGTGGCCGACCTCAACCACCTGGCCGCCCACCTGTCCTGACGGGTCGTGGGGTCACGGCCCCTCACCCGCGTCAACGAGATCAGCGGAATGGGAGAAGCCAGTGACCCTCGGATATTTCGTGCCTCGCGCCGCTCACGCGGAGGACGTCGAACGCACGGTGGCGTTCTACGACACCTACCCGTCGATCCGCGGCCTCTACGAGGACATCTCCGGGTGGACCGGGCTGCCCGTGTCGCAGATCCTCACCGACAGCATCCCCATGGAGGAGAACGGCCTGCGCAACAGCCTCCTCGGGCTCCGGTCGATCGCGGCGCAGCTGGCCGTGTGCGACGTCCTCGCCGAAGCCGGGGTCCACCCCGGAGCGGTGCTCGCGCTCAGCCAGGGCATCACCTGCGCCAGCGCGATCACCGGGGTCCTCGACCGCCGGGCGGTGTTCGAGATGCTGTGGTTCCAGCGGAACGTCCCGCAGCCCGATCCGCAGGGACCGAGTGAGGCCGTCGCCTTCTGCCACGTGGAGCCGGGGGACGATCCCCAGCGTTTCTACGGCAGCCACCGCGAAGGTGTCCACGCCGCGACGGATTTCGGGCCCCAGCCCGACGGCCAGGGCAGCAACGTCATCCTCAGCGGTTACAAGAAGGCGATCGAGGAACTCGCGGAGGCCGAGCCGGAGAACGTCATGACCTGGTGGATCCGCGGCACCTCCGCGCTGCACAGCCCGTTGCGGAAGCCGTCGAGCGACTTCATGAGGTCCTACCTGGAGGTCATCGAGTTCCGCGATCCGGTGATCCCGCTGGCGGGCTGCCTCGCGCCGAAGCTGCTGGAGACGGGGGACGAGGTGCGCGACGCGATCTGGCGGAACTGGGTCCAGACGGCCAGCCTCCCGCACGGGATCGCCGACATGGTGCGGCTCGGCGTGGACCTCATGATCGTCCCCGGCCCGTCCATGCTCGACGAACACCTCGGCCTGATCGACTTCCCGTTCCCGCTGCTGACCGTTCGCGAACCCGCGGACGTCGAGGTGGCGGTCGCCAAGGTCGAGGAGCTCCGCGTCCGAACCGGCGTGTGACAGCGCCGTGACCCGGTGAAGTCCAGCACCCTTGGCGGTGCTGGACTTCACCGCGTGTCCCTCACGCGGTGCTAGAGCGCTCTACAGCCCGATCACTTCGCGCGACTTCGGCACCGCGCGCTGGACCGAGATGTCCAGTTCGGCGCGGAGCACGGCGCGGAACTCGTTGTCCCCGCACAGCGCGCCGAGGCGTTGACAGGCTTGGCGGTGCAGGCCGATGACGTCGGCGCGGTAGGAGTCGACGACGCGTTCCGCGTTGAGCAGCTCGCGGAGGACGGCGCGGGCGCTGAGGTCGTGCATGGCCGCGAGGCGCAGGTGGACCAGTTCGACCCGGCGTGCCGGAGTGGCCTGGGTGAAGGCGTGTGCCAGCAGGAGCGTGGGCACGCCGCCCGCCAGGTCGCTGTCCTCCTCGGGGGGAACGCCCGCGCTGTTGTCGCGCAACTGGTGCAGGAGCCCGTACTGCAGGCCGAACTTCCGCCAGTCCTCGGCGGCTTCGCTCGCCTGGACGCGGGCGGCCATGAGCGCGTCCCGGCCGTAGGCGTTCCCGGACCTGCCGAGGCAGGCCGAGATCGCGTCGCTCCTGGTGACCTCCCAGGAGTGCCTGCGGTTCTTCGTGAGCAGTTCCTCGGTCGCCGCCAACGACGAGCGGACGACGTCCTGGCTCCACTGCCACTTCAGCCGTTGGGGGACGCGCAGGCTGTCCAGGTAGCGCATCGACAGCAGGGCGAGGTTGGAGATGCCTTCGGTCGTCGTGCGGACCGGCGCCGTGGGATGCCCGTTCGACGTCACCTCGTCGAACCGCGCGGACGCCGCCGCGCTCGCCCACGTGAGGGCCGACAGCACGGACACGGGCAACGCCGTGCCCGGGACACCTCGGGTGCTGCCGAGCACGGCCACCGCGAACAGCCTGTCCCGCAACACCTGCGGCTCCCGCTGGGCCATCAGGCAGGACAGGGTGGACGCGGTGAGCAGGGGAGCGCAGTCGGAGATCGTGTCGACCGCCTCGTCGATCGCGTAGCTCAGCGCGACCGCGTGCCCGTCCATTACACCCATCAGCGTGACCGCAGACATCGTGCACCCTTCGGTACCGGGAGCGCCGACCGGTGGCGTCCTCATCGGATAGCGGGACCAAGCCACCCAGCGCGCGTCACTGACCACAGTAGTGCGTTCAGCTCTGGTCAATCCCTTAGATGCCCGGCGTTCGGGAACACCGGCCCGTCCGCCGAGGCCGATCACGGCGAGGTGGATGCCCGACGGGTACCTTCGGACCCGGACGAGCCGTTCTGGAGAGGAACCGGATGGACCTGATCGACGCGATGGCCGACGACGTGCTCGTGCTGGACGGTGGCCTGTCCACCGCGCTCACGTCCGCCGGGCACGACCTGTCCGACGAGCTGTGGTCGGCCCGGCTGCTGATCGCCGATCCGGCGGCGATCAGGCAGGCACACCTCGCGTACTTCCGCGCCGGCGCGCAGGTGGCGATCACGTCCAGCTACCAGGCGACGTTCGAGGGGTTCGCCCGGCGCGGTCTGACCGCGGAGGAGACGGCCGGCCTGCTGCGGGCCAGCGTCGAACTGGCCAGGCAAGCGGCGGCGGAGGTGCCCGGTCCCCGCTGGGTGGCGGCGTCCGTCGGCCCCTACGGCGCGATGCTCGCGGACGGTTCGGAGTACCGCGGGCGCTACGGGGTCACCCAGCGCCGGTTGGTCGACTTCCACCGGTCCCGCATCGAGGTGCTCGTCGACGCGGGCGCCGACGTGCTGGCGGTGGAGACGATTCCCGACGTCGACGAGGCGGAAGCCGTCCTGGAGGTCGTCGCGGGCCAGGGGATGCCGGTGTGGCTGTCCTACAGCGTTCGCGGCGCGCGCACCTGCGCCGGCCAACCGCTGGAGGAGGCGTTCGCCGTCGCGGCGGGCGTGGACGAGGTGATCGCCGTCGGCGTCAACTGCTGCGAGCCCGCAGACGTGGACGACGCGGTGCGGATCGCGCGCGAGGTGACCGGCAAGCCGGTGGTGGTCTACCCGAACAGCGGCGAGCTGTGGGACGCCGAGGCGAGGGTGTGGCGCGGGCGGTCGACGTTCGCCCCCGAGGTGGTGTCCGGCTGGGTGAGTTCCGGTGCCCGGCTGGTCGGCGGCTGCTGCCAGGTCGGCCCCGACCGGATCGCGGAACTCGCGGCGGTCGTCGCCGCCAACGTCGAGGAACCCCGCTAGCAACTGGGCTTCTGCCTCAGGTGGGATTACTACCTCCGCCGATGAGGCCGTGCAGCTTCGCGTAAGCGCCCTCCGCGCGGATCAGTTCGTCGTGCGTGCCGCGCTCGACGATCCGCCCCGAGTTCATGACCAGGATGACGTCCGCGTCGTGGATGGTGGACAGGCGGTGGGCGATGACGAAGCTGGTCCGGTTGGCGCGCAAGGAGTTCATCGCGCGCTGGATGAGGACCTCGGTGCGGGTGTCGACCGAACTCGTCGCCTCGTCCAGCACGAGGATCGCAGACTTCGCGAGGAACGCCCTGGCGAGCGTGATGAGCTGCCGCTCGCCCGCGCTCACGCTGGACGACTCGTCGTCGAGCACGGTGTCGTACCCGTTCGGCAGCGCCCGCACGAAGCGGTCCGCGTAGGCGGACCGGGCCGCTTCCTCGATCTCCTCACGGGTCGCGCCCGCGCGCCCGTAGCCGATGTTCTCCGCGATCGTCCCACCGAACAGCCACACGTCCTGCGACACCAGCCCGATCGTGCTCCGCAGGTCGTCACGGGTCATCCAGGTGACATCGTTGCCGTCCACCAGGACGCGGCCCGCGTCGACCTCGTAGAACCGCATCAGGAGGCTGCCGAGGGTGGTCTTGCCCGCGCCGGTCTCGCCGACGATCGCCACCATCTGACCCGGTTCCACGCTGAGCGACAGGTCGTCGATCAGCGGTGTGCCGGGCAGGTAGCGGAAGGACACCTGCTCGAACTCGACCTGGCCCCTCACGTTCACCGGCCGGACCGGTCGGTCGGGGTCCTGGCTCTGCTCCTCAGCGTCGAGCAGCGCGAAGATCCTCTCCGCCGAGGCCAGCCCGGACTGCACCTGACCGGAGAAGTTCGCCACGTCGACCACCGGCCTGCTGAACATGACCGAGTACTGGACGACCGCCTGCACGTCCCCGACGGTGATCGAGCCGCTCGCCACCCGCAGCGCGCCGACGACCGCGACGAGCACGTAGTTGAGGTCGGAGATGAACCTCGTCGCGGGTCCGATCATCCCGGACAGGACCTGTGCGAGTGACCCCGCGGTGTAGAGCTCCTCGTTGTGCCGGTCGAAGGACCGTTCGGCGATCTCGCGGCCGCCGAAGCCCTTCACCAGGCCGTGCCCGGTGTACATCTCCTCGATGTGGGCGCTCAGCGCACCGGTGGTCGCCCACTGCTCGCCGAACCGCGGTTGGGCCCGCTTGCTGATCCACCGGGCGAACAGCGCCGACACCGGCACGCTGACCAGGACGATCAGGGCCAGCACCGGCGAGATCGCGAACATGACGGCCAGGACGCCCACGATGGCGAACACCGAGTTCACCATCTGCCCGACGGTCTGCTGCACGGTCATCTGGAGGTTGTCGACGTCGTTGGTCACCCGGCTGAGCAGTTCGCCCTGCGGGTGGCGGTCGAAGTAGGCGATCGGCAGGCGGGTGAGCTTCGCCGCCACCGACTCGCGCAGTTCCCGGACCACGCGGCCGACCACCGACGCGATCAGCCACCCCTGCACGAGCATGAGCGACGAGACCACGGCGTAGACCAGGATCACCAGCACCAGCAGCACGGCGAGCCTGCTGAAGTCGACGCCCTCGCCCGGCCGGAGGTCGACCGTCGTGAACACGGTGGCGAGCGTGTTGTCGCCATCGGCGCGGAGCTGGGCGATCGCCTGCTCCTTGGTCGATCCGGGAGGCAGCTGCCTGCTGACCAGGCCCGCGAAGATCAGGTCCGTGGCACGCCCCAGCATCGCCGGACCGGCCAGGCTCAGCGCGGTCGACCCGATGCCGAGTACGATGATCGCGGCCAGGTGCGGGCGGTACGGCCGCAGCAGTCCGAGCAGGCGGCGAACAGGGCCACCGGGGGTAGCGGGCATGACGGAGGTCGTCCCTTCAGGTCATCCACCAGTCGAAGGACGCTTGCGGTGTGGTCACGAGGGGTTCGGGGGTCTGCTCGCCGATGGACTGCGAGAGTGCGATCTCGCGGTAGGTCTCGTTGCTCCGCAGCAGTTCGGTGTGCGTGCCCGCTCCGACGACGCGCCCGCTGTCCATCACGACGACGTGGTCGGCGTCGTGGACGGTGTCGATCCGCTGGGTCACCACGATCACGGTCGCCGACGAGATCTCCGGCGCCAGTGCTGCCCGCAACGCGGCCTCGGTGCCGTGGTCCAGTGCGGAGAAGCAGTCGTCCAACAGGTAGATCTCCGGTCTGCGCAACAGGGTTCGCGCGATCGACAGGCGCTGTCGCTGGCCACCCGACAGGTTCGACCCGCCGTGGCTGACCGGCGCGGACAGCCCGTCCGGCAGGTGCTCGACGAAGGTGCGGGCCTGCGCGATCTCCAGCACCCGCCACAGTTCTTCGTCGGTGGCGAGCGGATCCCCGTACCTCAGGTTGGTCGCGATGGTGCCGGAGAACAGGTGTGGGATCTGGGGCACGACGCCGACGATGCGGGTGAGCACGTCGGAGGTGATGTCGCGCACGTCGATGCCGTTGACGCGCACCGAACCACCGGTGACGTCGAACTGCCTCCGCACGAGGTTGAGCAGCGTGGTCTTGCCGCTGCCGGTGCTGCCGACGATCGCGATGGTCTGGCCCGGCCTGGCGACCAGGTCGATCCCGTGCAGCACCGGCTCGCGCGCGCCCTCGTAGCCGAACCGCGCGGACCACACGTCCAGGTGGCCGGTCGTGTGGAACGTGCGGAGCGGCGTTGTCGGCTCGACCACGCTGCTCTGGGCGTCGAGCACCTCCTGGATCCGCCTGGCCGACACCCGGCCGCGCGGTGCCGCCACGAACACCATGGTGCCCATGACGAACGACATGATGATCAGGGCCAGGTAGCTGAGCAGCGCGCTCAGCGCTCCCAGTTGGAGAGCTCCGGCGTCGACGCGCTTGCCCGCGAACCAGACCAGCGCCACGGTGAGCCCGTTCATCACCACCAGCAGCACGATCGGCAGCGTCGCCATCAGCCTGCCGACTCGCAGCGAAAGGCCGAACAGCGCGGAGTTGGTCTCGTGGAACCTCTCCCGCTCGTGGGTGTCGCGGACGAACGCGCGGACGACCCGGACGCCGCCGATCTGCTCCCGCAGCAACTGGGTGAGCCGGTCGACGCGGTCCTGCATCCGGTCGTAGAGCGGCCCGAGCCTGCCGAGCACGACCGCGATGCAGACGCCGACCAGCACGACCATGACCACCAGCAGCAGGGACAGCGGAACGTCTTGGTAGAGCGCCATTCCCAGGCCGCCGACGCACATGATCAGTGCTGACACGGCGGTGTCGAACGTGGTCAGGGTCAGCGCCTCGACCTGTCCGACGTCGTTGACCGTGCGGGTGATCAGCGACGGCGTGCCGAAGTGGCCGACTTCGCGCGCGGAGAGGTCCAGCACCTTGCGGAAGACCGCGGAACGCAGGTCTCGGCCGACCGCGGCGGTCGTGCGGGCGCTGAGGACCGTCGCGCCGATGGCGGTCACGACCTGGGGGAGCGCGACGCCGAGCATTATCGCGCCGATCCGGGTGATGTAGGCGCCGTCGCCCTTGAGGACACCCTTGTC
>JBDSAJ010000612.1:0-15476 GCA_039922235.1 Umezawaea sp. | reverse complement strand
TGGAACGCGCGGGCCTCGGTGGGGGCCAGGTGGGTGGCGTGCTTGGCCACCTCGACGGCTTCAGCACGGGTGGCGGGGTCGGTCGCCAGCACCTCGGACAGCACCACCTGGCAGCGCCAGTCCGCCGGTTTGCGGCGGACCGACTCGCGGGCCGCCACGACCGCTTCGGACTGCCTGCCCAGTTCGCTGAGCGACAGCGCGGCCAGGCGTTGGGCCCACGCCTGGTCGCCGTCCAGCACCAGTGCGCGCTTGGCGGCGGTGAGCGCCGGGTCCGGCTCGCCCGCGTCCAGGTGGGCGGCGGCCAGCCTGCACCACGCCTCGGCGTGGTGGGGGTGGGCCGCGAGCGCGGGCCGCAGCAGGTCGATCGCCTGGCGCGGTCTGCCGGAGGCGGTGTACTCGGCGGCACGCACCAGCAGCGCGGTGATCGGCTCGGACATCACACCTCCCGGATCGTCGACCAGTGTGACAGCGCCGTTGGGCCGCCACGTTCGGGTGATCAGGGAAAACTCTTCGATCAAGATCGCACAGGAACGAACAAAGGCCCGATGAATGGCCACCTGAGCGGGTAATTCACCCGACAACTACCCTCAGTCATCCGATGATCGACGCGGGTCGCGGAGCAACCACAAAGTGAGCCTTTTGCCTCAGGTAAAGTACGACCGAATGGAGCAGCGGAAGACCGTGCAGTCTCGCAGAGTGGTCACAATCCGTTGCGACTTCGGCATTTTTCCTCCATCCAGGTGACTGAGTGAGAGGTACGTGCGACGCTATCTTCGCTCGGCACGGTCGCCGATCGGGAAACTCGAACATTTCCGTTCGCGTCCCGTCACGGCACCAACCCTCCTGCGTCTCACCCCCGCGAGCGCGCGGATTGGTCCGAGCACCCGTGACGAGATATCAGGAGGTTGGGGGCCGTGAGCACTGGCAAGGAATGGCAGATCACCTGCCGCGACATCGCATCCCGCAGACGTGACATGACCGTCTTCGTCAGCCAGGGGCACGTCGTGGTGACCGTGCCGCCCGGCGAGGCGGCCGTGCTGACCCCGCTGGAGGTGGGTCGACTGCGTGCGGCGCTGCGCGACGCCGTGGTGAACGCCTCCGGCACACCGGAGGCGTGATCGTCCGACCCGGAGGCCCGTCGGACGTCGGCGTCGTGCTCGGCCTGCTGGACGAGGCCGTGCTCTGGCTGGTGTCCGAGGGGCGGACTGGGCAGTGGGGCTCCGAGCCGTTCTCGACCAACCCGAAGAGGGTCGAGCTGCTCGAAGCCTGGACGGACGACCTGCACATCGCCGAACTGGACGGCGAGGCCGTCGGCGCGCTGGCGATCGGGCCCGCGCCGGAGTACGTGCCGCCCGCCGTCGGGCCGGAGGTGTACGTGACCGCGCTGGTCGGCAGCCGTCGCGGCCGTGGCGCGGGCAGGCTGCTGCTTGAGCACGCGCGTGCGGAGGCCGTGCGCCGGGACGTGGACCGGGTGCGGGTCGACTGCTACGCGGGTGGGGGTGGCGCGCTGGTCGCGTTCTACGTGGCCGCGGGCTTCACGCCGACGGCGACGTTCACCGTGGAAGGCGACTGGCCGGGACAGGTCCTGGAGATGCCGCTGCGGGGGTGAAATCCGGCAAATCCCTTCCTACTCGCGGGTAGGTAGTGTCAGTATCGAAGTCGTGACCACCTACTTCGTGACCGGAGCGACGGGTTTCCTCGGGCGGCGGCTCGTCGCGGTGCTGCTCGCGCGCCCGGCGTGCGAACGGGTGTTCGCGCTGGTCAGACCGCACTCGGCGGGCAAACTGCCCGCGCACCCGAAGCTGACCGAGGTCGTCGGCGACCTGACCGCGCCCATCCCCGGCGACCACATCGACCACGTGGTGCACCTCGGCGCGCTCTACGACCTCACGGCGTCGCTGGAGGACCACACGGCGGCCAACGTGGACGGCACCCGCACGGTCGTGGAGTTCGCCGCACGGGTCGGTGTGCGGTGGCTGCACCACGTGTCGTCGATCGCCGTGGCCGGCGACCACCGGGGCCGCTTCACCGAAGACGACTTCGACCTCGGGCAGCACCTGCCGTCGCCGTACCACGCGACCAAGTTCGCCGCGGAGCAGATCGTCCGCGAGCAGGACGTGCCGTGGCGGGTGTACCGGCCCGGCGCCGTGGTGGGCGACTCGCGGACCGGGGAGATCGACAAGGTCGACGGGCCGTACTACTTCTTCCCCGCGCTCGCCGCCGTGGCGCACGTCCCGTCGTGGCTGCCGCTCGTCGGCCCGAACGCGGGTGCGACCAACCTGGTGCCGGTCGACTTCGTCGTCACCGCGCTCGACCGGCTGATCCACGCCGACGTCGAGCCCGGTCGCACGTTCCACCTCACCGCGCCGGAACCGCAGCCGCTGGCCGAGGTCTACAACGCGCTGGCACGGGCCGCGCACGCGCCCCGGATCGCGGTCACCGCGCCGGTCGGGCTGCCGACGAGGACCGGCGCGGTCGGCACGGCGGTGCTCGCCGAACTGGGCGTCCCGGCGGACGTCCTGCCGCACCTGGCCGTCGCCGCGGACTTCGACTCGACCGCGACCCGCGAGGTCACCGGTCTGGAGCCGCCCGCGTTCGACACCTACGCCGCAGCCCTCTGGCGCTACTGGCTCCGGCACCACGATCCGCAGCGCGCGGCCAAGGGCCCGGTGCTCGCGGGTCGCACGGTGCTGATCACCGGGGCGTCGTCGGGCATCGGTGGGGCCACCGCGCTCGCCGTCGCCCGCCGCGGCGCGATCCCGCTGCTGGTCGCCCGGCGCGCGGACGAACTGGAGAAGGTAGTCGCCGAGATCCGCGCCGCCGGTGGCGAGGCGCACGCGCACCCGTGCGACCTCACCGACGGCGACGCGGTGGACGCGCTGGTGAAGCAGGTGCTCGCCGAGCACGACCACGTGGACGTGCTGGTCAACAACGCGGGCAAGTCGATCCGCCGCTCGGTGCTGCGATCGGTCGACCGGCTGCACGACTACGAGCGCACGATGGCGCTGAACTACTTCGCGCCGCTGCGGCTGATCCTGGGACTGCTGCCGCACTTGACTACTCCCCGCCCTGAAGGACGGGGATTCTCCTGGTCGCCCGGGAGGGTTCCTGCTTCAGCGACAGTCGCCCTCTCGTGCTTGCGCACGAGCTGGTCTGACACCGTCTCCACAGGCGAGCACGGCCAGCCCGGCCGCTCGTATGTTGATCGCCGCGTTGACATCCCGGTCGTGGACGGTTCCACAACGGCACGTCCACTCCCGGATCTCGAGCGGCATCGTGCGCTGGAGCGCTCCGCACGCGGAGCACACCTTCGAACTCGGGTACCAGCGGTCGATCACGACCAATTCGCGGCCGTACCACTGGCATTTGTAGGTCAACATGGTCCGCAGTTCCGACCAGGCGGCGTCGCTGATCGCGCGGGCGAGGCTGTGGTTGCGAACCATGTTGCGCACGCCGAGGTCCTCGATCACGACCGTTTGGTTCTCACGGACGAGACGCGTGCTCAGCTTGTGCAGACCGTCGCGGCGACGGTCTGTGATTCGGGCGTGCACCCGCGCCACCTTGACGCGGGCCTTCGCCCTGTTGTTGGAACCCTTCATCTTCCGGGCCAGTCGCCGCTGGGCCATGGCGAGTCGCTCCCGGTCCCGACGCTCGTGGCGAGGGTTCGTCACCTTCTCCCCGGTGGAGAGGGTGACGAGGCTGGTGATGCCGGCGTCGAGTCCGATCACCTGATCGGAGGGGGGCCCGTCGTGCACTGTGGTTTCGACGAGGACGCTGACGTGCCAGCGGTTCGCCGCGTCCCGGGACACCGTGACCGTGGTCGGTTCGGTGCCTTCGGGCAGTGGCCGGGACCAGCGGATGTCGAGGGGTTCGGCCATCTTCGCCAGGGTGAGCGTTCCCTCGCGCCACCGGAACGCCGATCGGGTGTACTCGGCGGACGCACGGGACTTGCGCTTGGACTTGAACGTCGGGTAGTCCGCCCGCTTGTCCCAGAACGCGACGAACGCGCCTTGCAGGTGCCGCAGGCTCTGTTGCAACGGCACCGAGGACACCTCGGCCAGGAACGCCGACTCGGGATCCTGCTTCCACTCGGTCAACATGGCCGACGACTGCACGTAGGACACCCGACGTTGCTCGCCGTACCAGGCGGCCGTGCGAGCTTCCAGCGCCCGGTTGTAGACCAGTCGCACACACCCGAACGTCCGGGACAGCTCGGCTTCCTGCTGGTCGGACGGGTAGAAGCGGTACTTGAACGCCCGCTTCACCACCCGTTCCACCATGCTCACATGGTAGCGACCCGCCGTGTGACATCCCGCTCACCCCTACGGGCAGAGCGGCTCCTCCCCGGCATGAACGCCGGGGTATCCGCCGGTTTGGAAATCAGATGACCGAGCGCCGCAGCGGCCACGTCGTCACCGTGTCCACGACGGGCGTGCAGGTCAACACCCCGCGCTTCTCCGCCTACCTCGGGTCGAAGGCGGCGCTCGACGCGGTCGGCCGGGTCGCCGCGGCCGAGACGGTCGCGGACGGCGTCACGTTCACCTCCGTGCGGATGCCGCTGGTGCGCACGCCGATGATCGGCCCGACGAAGGCCTACGACGCACTGCCCGCGCTGACCCCCGAACGGGCGGCCGACCTGGTGGTGCGGGCGCTGGTGGAGAAGCCGGAGGAGGTCAACCTCCCGTTCGGCGTGGTCGCCGACCTGGCCCGCCGCGTGGCGCCGAAGACCACGCGGGCGTTGGCGCACCTGGCTTATCGGGTGTTCCCGGAGGACGGGACACCGCCGCTCGCCTCGGTCGCCGCCGGCGTGACCAGGCTGGTGCTGCGAGGCCTGCGGTGAAGCCGGTGCGCGACCTCGTCACGCTGGTGCGCGCGGGCGTGGTGCGGCCGATGCGCCCGGACCGGCTGGTCGGCGTGGTCGCGGGGTACCTGCACTGGGACATCACCGTGGCGTGGGGCTACGCGATGGGCGCCTCCCGGCACCCCGACCGGCCAGCGATCATCGATGACGACGGCGTGCTCACGTTCGTCGAGGTGGACGAGCGGACCACGAGGCTGGCCAACGGCCTCGTCGGGCGCGGTGTGCGGCCGGGCGGCAAGGTCGCCGTGCTCTGCCGCAACCACCGGGGTTTCGTGGAGACCATGGTGGCGTGCGCCAAGATCGGCGCGCACGCCGTGCTGCTCAACACCGGCCTGAGCCGGGTCCAGCTCGCCACCGTGCTGCGGGAGCAGGAGGTGGCGGTCGTGGTGGCGGACGCCGAGTTCAACGACCTGCCGCCGGACGTGGAGCGGATCACCGACGTCGACGAGGTGATCGCGGGGGCGGCGGCGACCGCGCTGCCCCGGCGGCCACCGCGCGGCAGGCTCATCGTGCTCACCTCCGGCACGACCGGTGCACCGAAGGGCGCACGCCGTCCGGAACCCGCCGGGCTCTCCCCCGCCGCCGCGCTGCTGTCGCGGATCCCGTTGCGGGAAGGGGAGGTCATCGCCGTGCCCGCGCCGCTGTTCCACACGTGGGGGCTGGCGGCGTTCCAGATCGGCCTGGTGCTCGGCGCGACGCTGGTGCTGCGGCGCAAGTTCGAGCCGGAGGTGCTGCTGGCCGACGTGCGCGACCGGGGGTGCGGCGCGGTGTTCGTCGTTCCCGTGATGCTGCAACGGATCTTGGACCTGGCCGACCGCGACCTGCCGAGCCTGCGGGTGATCGCGTCGAGCGGATCGGCGCTGCCGCCGCCGGTCACGACCCGGTGCCTGCGCGAGTTCGGGCCGGTGCTCTACAACCTGTACGGCTCGACCGAGGTGTCGTGGGTCAGCATCGCGACCCCGGAGGAACTGGCCCGCCACCCCGGCACCGTCGGCCAACCGCCGCGCGGCACCCGGCTGGCGATCCTGGACGAGCAGGGCGCACCGCTGCCCCCCGGTGAGACCGGCCGGATCTTCGTCGCCAACGAGATGCTGTTCGACGGCTACACCAACGGAACGGGCAAGGAGGTCCGCGACGGGCTGATGTCCACCGGCGATGTCGGCCACCGCGACGAGTCCGGCCTGCTGTTCGTGGCCGGGCGGGACGACGAGATGATCGTGTCCGGCGGCGAGAACGTCTACCCGGCGGAGGTCGAGGCGCTGCTCGCCGGACTGGACCAGGTGCGCGAGGTCGCCGTCGTCGGCGTGCCGGACGACGAGTTCGGGCACCGGCTGGCCGCGTACGTGGTGTGCGCCGAACCGGGAGCACTCGACGCTGGCACCGTGCGCGACCACGTTCGGACGCACCTGGCCAGGTTCTCCGTGCCGCGCGACGTGGTGTTCCTGGACGCCCTGCCGCGCAACGCGACCGGCAAGGTGCTCAAGCGGGAACTGCCTCCGTATCCTGGCTGATGGTGAAACGCAAAGCGGTATTGGCGGGCGGATGACGATTCCTTTGCCTCGTGCGGAGGCCGGCGATCCACGGGTGAACGCCTCGGTGAACCTGCGGGAAGCGCGCATCGCACTCGACGAGGACCGTTCGGGTGACGCGGTGGAGTTCGCGGAGAAAGCGCTTGCCGTGTACTCCTGGCTGGAAGACGCCGACGGGATCGCGGAGAGCGTGCTCGCGCAGTCCGTCGCGCTGGGGCAGCGGGGGCTGGTGTCGGCCGCGCTGGACACCATCGACCACGTGCACAGGATCGCCGTGGCGAACCGGCACGTGCGGCTGCAGTCCCGGTGCGGGCTGTCCCGCGCACTGGTGGAGCCGCAACTGGACTCGCCCGAACGGCCGCTGCGCTCGCTGGCACGGGCCCTCGGGCTGGCCGAACTGGGCGGTGACCCCGAACTGATCGGCACTATCCTGTTCGAGCAGGCCAAGGTGCTGCGCGGAACCGGTGCCCGCGAGCGGGAACTGCGGCGGGCGGAAGCGCTGTGCGCGCACGTCCGCGACCGGTGGAAGCAGGTCGACGACGGGGTGCGGCTGGCGCGCGTCACGGTGCTGCTCGCCCACGTGCGGCTGGACCTCGGCGAGGTCGAGCGCGCCCGCCGGTCGTGCCGCCGGGCCGAGGAACTGCTGTCGGGGCACGACCGGCCGGTCGCCCACGCGGAACTGCTGCTGGCGCAGGCCAGGGTCAGCGGCGCCCGCGACCGGGTCGGCGAGCAGATCGGCAAGCTGCACCGGGCAGCCGACCTGGCGGCGGGCTGCCTCGCTCGCAGCGTGGCCGTGCGGGCGCACAGCGCGTTGAGCGCGGCCTACGAGCGGGCGGGGCAGCTCGGGCCCGCGCTGAGGCACGCCCGAGCGCAACTGGAGCAGCACCGGCTGCGCGAGCAGCAGGAAGGCCGGGAACTGCTGCGGCTGCGCGAATTCGACCTGACGGCAGGGCTGGCCCGGCTCAGCTTCGCGCCGGACGGGCAGAAACCCTTGCGCACCAGCACCGCGACCGCGGAGCGGACCAACAGCCGGATCGCGCGGGCACTGCGCGCGGGACTGACCCGGCGCGGCATCGAGGTGCTGCAGCTGGTCGTGGCCGGGGCGAACACCAACACCATCGCGGGCAAGCTGGACCTGTCGCCGAAGACCATCCAGAACCACCTCCAGCGGATCTACCGCACCCTCGGGGTGAACGGCCGCGCGGGCGCCGTGGTGTGGTGGATCGACCTGGACCCGGACGCGGTCGACGCCCACCCCGAACCGGTCGGCTGACGGCATCCGGTCATGCCGTCGCCCGGACGGTGGCTTGTCCCCGACCTCCCAACCAGCGGGATTGGGTCATTTGCCTACCGAAGAGCGGCAGAACTGGGTGCTGTGACGGATGACTCCCATGTGTCATGCTCCGGTCGGACGTGCGCGGGGCGCGTCCGAAGAGCTGAGCGGCGGTGCGGCGATGCCGGGAAACGGGTGGCCACGCGGCGCGGTTTCACCGCTGCCGCAGCGCGACCGGTGCCCCGTCGTACCCGCCAGGACTCGTCGCGAACCGGTTCGCCGGGGTCGACTTCCAGCGCCATTCGAGACGACGGTGTGCAGAGCCCGGACTCCGGTCCCGTCGAGGCGCCGCACCGGTCGAGGTCCTTCCGCGCCGAGCACCACCGCCCCGTGCCCCGTTCCACCCGCGGGCCCGCACTCGCGTCTTCACGTTCGTCACAGCCGCTGCCAATCGAACGGAGCTAGACGATGGTTCTGAACTCAATCCGCCGGATCTTGGTCGCGGTGGTGTTGTGCGTGGGCATCAGTGGGCTGGGTGCCGGCATGGCCCACGCCGACCACTTCGTCACCGGCGAACCCGGCGAGACCTTCACGCCGCCCTACGAGGCGGGCTGACCCACCGACCGCGAGCCGGGTCGCCCGCACCGAGTCAACCCGCTCTCCGCGGCGGTGCGACGCGGTGGTCCGCCGGGCACCCGAGTCCGCGGCGGGCAGGCCTTCTCGTTCCCCTGCAACCGAACTGGAGCTAGACGATGGTGCTGAACGCCCTCCGCCGAATCCTGGTCGCCGTGGTGCTGTGCGCGGGCATCGGCGGGATCGCCGCCGCCCCGGCCCTCGCCGACACCCCTCAGGCCGACGCCCCCTCCCAGCCGTTCACCCCGCCCTACCGGACGGCGGACTGACCTCGACCCGAGGCCGGGCCGGTGTTCGGCCCGGCCTTGAGGCAGAGTGGTGCGGTGACCATTGAGCAGGTGAGGCTGCGTGCGCCGCGGCACCAGGTAAGCCGTAAGTCGATCACGCTCTGGACCTTGCACGCCGTGATCGGCTGGACAGTCGTGCTGGTGCCACAGCTGCTCGTGCTGCTGTTCGTGGACTCGCCGCCGCCGTGGCAGCTCACCGCCGCCGTCGCGACCGGTGTGCTGGCGGTCGCGCACACCGTCGTGATGCCGCGCTGGCGGTTCCGGGTGCACCGCTGGGAGGTGACGCCGGTCGCCGTCTACACCCTGACCGGCTGGCTGAGCCAGGAGTGGCGCATCGCCCCGGTCTCGCGGATCCAGACCGTGGACACGAAACGCGGTCCGCTGCAACAACTCCTCGGCCTGTCCACGGTGACCGTGACGACCGCGTCGGCCGCCGGACCGGTGCAGATCGAAGGGCTCGACCACGAGTCCGCGGTGCGGTTGGCCGACGAGCTGACCACGACCACCGACGCGACGCCCGGCGACGCCACGTGACCGCGCCGGAGTTCCCGAGCGCGCCGCAGTTCCCGAGCGCGCCCGAGGTGCTCGAAGCGGACCCGGTGCTGGAGTGGCACCGGCTCGACCTGCGGATGCTGGTCGTCCGGCCCCTCAACGAGTTGCTCGGCCTGATCCCCGTGCTGATCGGCCTCGTCGTGCTCGGCGGCGGTGACACGTGGCGCATCGCGATGAGCGGCGGCGTCATCGTGCTCGTGGTCGCGTTCGGCCTGCTCAACTGGCTCACCACCCGCTACCGGATCACCGACGAGCAGGTGGAGCTGCACACGGGTCTGCTGGTGCGCAAGCGGTTGGCGGTGCCGAGGGACCGCATCCGGACCGTCGACCTGACCGCGAAGCTCGGCCACCGGCTGTTCGGGCTGTCCGCGATCCGCGTCGGCACCGGCCAGCACGAGAAGGCGGGCGAGAGCGGCGCCGTGACGCTGGACGCCGTGTCGTCGCACGAAGCCGAGCGGCTGCGCCAACTCCTGCTCGACCGGGCACCCGCGCGGGCCATCGCCGCGGGCGCCGAACCGGAGGCCGACGCGCCCGTCCGGGAGACCAGCACCTCGATCGCGGCGTTCGACCCGAGGTGGCTGCGGTTCGCGCCGCTGACGCTGTCCGGCCTGGTCGCGGTCGGCGGCACGTTCGGCGTGCTGATGAACTACGCGCAGGACTTCGACCTGCGGCGCTCGGCGTTCTCCGGGCTGCACGACGTGGTCGAGTGGGTCACGAACGCGCCGCTCGCGACGACCATCGCCGTGCTGCTCGGCGTGGTGCTGGTGCTGGCCACGATCGCGTCGCTGCTGGTGTACGTCGTGCAGTTCTGGGGCTACCGGCTGACCAGGGAGGACGACGGCACGCTGCGGGTCAGGCGCGGCCTGCTGACCACCCGCTCGGTGTCCGTGGACGAGGACCGGCTGCGCGGCGTCGAGGTGCAGGAGCCGTTGCTGCTGCGGCTCGGCCGCGGCGCGCGGGCGACGGCCGTGGCCACCGGCCTCGGCACCAAGGGCGAGAGCAGCCTGCTGCTGCCGCCCGCCCCGATCTCCGAGGCCCACCGCGTGGCGCACGAGGTGCTGCACGTCCCGGAATCACCGACCACGTCGCCGCTGCGGAAGCACCCGCTGGTCGCGCTGCGGCGGCGGATCGTTCGCGCCGTGCTGCCCGTGCTGGTGCTCGCGGGCGTCCTCGCCGTGGTCGCGCCGTCGTGGACGTGGCAGGCGGCGCTGGCCCTGCTGCCGTTCGCGGCACTGCTCGGCTGGGACCGCTACCGCGCGCTCGGCCACGCGCTCACCGACCGCTACCTGGTCACGCGCAGCGGGTCGGCGCTGCGGGAAACCGTTGCGCTGCAACGCAGCGGCATCATCGGCTGGCGCGTGTCGCAGTCGTTCTTCCAGCGCCGCGCGGGTCTGGCGACGGTGTCGGCGACCACGGCGGCGGGTGACGGCGTCTACCACGTGATCGACGTCGACGCGGAAACCGGTCTGTTGCTGGCCGACGAGGCCGTCCCCGACCTGCTGACGCCGTTCCTGGTCCGCGACGGCCAGGAACCGTCCTCAGTGGACACAGCCTAGGCGGTGGCCCGGAAGGTGTTGCGGTAGACGCTGGGCGCGACGCCCAGTGCCGTGCCCATCTGCTGCCGCAACGCCGTCCCGGTGCCGAAGCCGGAGCGCTGCGCGACCACGTCGACCGGCAGGTCGGTGGTCTCCAGCAGGTGGCGGGCCCGTTCGACGCGCTGCTGGGTGATCCACTTGCCGGGGCTCAGCCCGGTCTCCTCGCGGAAGCGGCGGGTGAACGTGCGGACGCTCATCCGCACGTGCTCGGCCAGCGACCGCAGGTCGAGCGGCTCGTCCAGCCTGGCCAGCGCCCACTCGCGGGCGGGCGCGGTCGAGGTCGTCTCGGCGTGAGGGACCGGCCGTTCGATGTACTGGGACTGGCCGCCGGAACGCCACGGCGGCACCACGCACCGCCGGGCGGCGCGGTTGGCGGCCCCGGTGCCGAAGTCCTTGCGCACCAGGTGCAGGCACAGGTCGATGCCCGCGCCGACGCCCGCCGACGTGAGGACGTCGCCCTCATCGACGAACAGCACGTCCGGGTCGAGGTCGACGTGCGGGAACATCTTCCGGAACGCGTCGGCGTACCACCAGTGGGTCGTGGCGCGGCGGCCGTCGAGCAGGCCGGCGGCGGCGAGCACGAACGCGCCCGTGCAGATGGACACGATCCGGGTGGTGGGCGCGGCGGCGACCAGCGCGCGGACCACCTCCGCGTCGAGCGGGTCGCGGTGCAGCAGGTCGGCCCGGTTCTGCCCGGAGACGATGATCGTGTCGACCTCGGCGAGCAGTTCGAGGTCGTGGTCGCCTTGCACGGAGAAGCCGGACGAACTGCGCACCGGCCGGTTGCCCGGCGTGCAGACCCGGACCCGGTAGTAGCGCCGGTCGTGCTCGTCGCGGGCCGTGCCGAGCACCTGAGTGGGTGTGCCCAGGTCGAAGCCGACGACCTGGTCAAGTGCGAGTACCGCCACCTCGTGCCGCTTCATGGCCCGATTCTTTCACATGATGGCCTTCCGGCCACTGGTCACGCATGGCCCGTTCGACGGATGCTCGGCCGGTGACGCAGACCGAGGCCCGCACGGGCCGCACCACCACGCTCCACTGGGCTTGGGTAGTCGCCGCGGTGTCGTTCATCGCGCTCATCGGCGCGGCCGGGTTCCGCTCCGCGCCGGGCGCCCTCATCGAGCCGTTGCAGCGGGAGTTCGGCTGGTCACGCGCCACGATCTCGCTCGCCGTCTCGGTCAACCTGCTGCTCTACGGCCTCACCGCACCGTTCGCCGCCGCGCTGATGGCGCGCTTCGGTGTCCGCCGGGTGGTCAGCCTGGCACTGCTGCTGGTCGCGGTCGGCAGCGGGCTGACGGTGTTCATGACGGCGAGCTGGCAGCTCGTGCTGCTGTGGGGCGTGCTGGTCGGGCTCGGCACCGGGTCGATGGCTCTCGCGTTCGTCGCCACGATCACCGGGCGCTGGTTCGTCAAGCACCGCGGCCTGGTCACCGGCGTCCTCACGGCAGGCGGCGCGACCGGGCAGCTGGTGTTCCTGCCGGTGATCGCCGGGCTCGCGGAGTCGTCAGGCTGGCGCTACTCGTCGCTGGTCATCGCGGGCGCGGCGCTGCTCGTCGTGCCGCTCGCGTACTTCCTGCTCCGGGAGCACCCCGCCGACCTGGGCCTGCCGCCGTACGGCGGCACCGAGATCGTGACGCCCTCGGTCCCACCGGGAGGCGCGGCGCGCAACGCGCTCAGGACGTTGCGGACGGCGGCGCGCACGCGGTCGTTCTGGTACCTGGCGGCCGGGTTCGCGATCTGCGGGATGACCACGAACGGGCTCGTCGGCACCCACTTCATCCCGGCCGCGCACGACCACGGGATGCCGTCCACGACGGCCGCGGGCCTGCTCGCGCTGGTGGGGCTGTTCGACATCGTCGGCACGATCTTCTCCGGCTGGCTGACCGACAAGGTCGACCCGCGGATCCTGCTGGCCGCCTACTACCTGCTGCGCGGCATCTCGCTCCTGCTGCTGACGCAGCTCTTCGCCAGCTCCGTGCACCCGAGCATGCTGGTGTTCATCATCTTCTACGGCCTGGACTGGGTCGCGACCGTGCCGCCGACCGTCGCGCTGTGCCGCGAGATCTTCGGCGAGTCCGGTCCGGTCGTGTTCGGCTGGGTGTTCGCGTCGCACCAGATCGGTGCGGCCATCGCGGCAACGGCGGCGGGCCTGGCCCGTGACCACTTCGGCGACTACGCGCTGACGTTCGTCGTCGCGGGCGGGCTGAGCATCACGGCGGCGGCGCTGTCGCTGCTGGTCAAGCGGTCACCTGCGCTTCCGCGCGGTGCCGAAGAGGCCGCGGGTGATCTCCCGCCCGATGGCGCTGGCCGCTGACCGCAGGAACGACTTCACGGCCGAGTTGCCGAGCACCTTCTCCACCAGGCCGGGGTCCGGGTGCTCGGGCTTCTTCTCCTCCGCCTGCTCCTGTTCCTGCGGCACGACCTTGGCGGCCAGCTTCTCGTAGGCGGACTCGCGGTCGATGGTCTCGGCGTACTTGGCGTGCAGGTCGGACGCCGCCGCGGCCTGCCTGATCGCGTCCGGCCCGATGGTGTCCATGAGCGAACGCGGCGCGCGCAGCCTGGTCCACGCGACCGGGGTGGGCGCGCCCTTCTCGCTGAGCACGGTCACGACGGCCTCGCCCGTGCCGAGCGACGTCAACGCCTTCTCCAGGTCGTAGTGCGTCGACGTCGGGTACGTCTTCACCGTGCGGGACAAGGCCTTCTGGTCGTCCGGCGTGAACGCGCGCAACGCGTGCTGCACCCGCGCACCCAGCTGGGAGAGCACCTCGTTCGGGATGTCGGTCGGCAGCTGCGTGCAGAAGAACACGCCAACGCCCTTGGAGCGGATCAGCTTCACGGTCTGGGTGATCTGCTCCAGGAACGCCTTCGACGCGTCCGCGAACAGCAGGTGCGCCTCGTCGAAGAAGAACACCAACTTCGGCTGGTCGAGGTCGCCCTCCTCGGGCAGTTCCTGGAACAGCTCGGCCAGCAGCCACATCAGGAAGGTGGAGAACAGCGCTGGCCTCGACTGGAGGTCGGCCAGCTCCAGCAGCGTGATCACGCCCTTGCCGTCGACCTGCCGCATCAGGTCGGCCGGGTCCAGCTCGGGCTCGCCGAAGAACGTGTCGCCGCCCTGCGCTTCGAGGTTCACCAGCGACCGCAGGATCACGCCCGCCGTCGCGGACGACACGCCGCCGATGCCCTTCAGGTCGGCCTTGCCCTCCTCGCTCGTCAGGTGGGTGATCACCGAGCGGAGGTCCTTGGTGTCCAGCAGTGCCAGCCCGCGCGTGTCGGCCCAGTGGAAGATCAGCCCGAGCGTCGACTCCTGGGTGTCGTTGAGCCCCAGCACCTTCGACAGCAGGATCGGGCCGAAGCTGGTGATCGCCGCGCGCACCGGGACGCCCGCGCCACCCGTGCCGAGCGAGAGGAACCGGACCGGGTGCGCCTGCGGCTGCCAGTCGTCACCGGTGTCCGCGGCACGGCCGGTGATCCGGTCGCTGGTCGAGCCCTCCCGCGACAGGCCGGAGAGGTCGCCCTTCACGTCCGCCATCACCACGGGCACACCGGCCGCGGACAGCTGCTCCGCGATCAGCTGGAGGGTCTTCGTCTTGCCGGTGCCGGTCGCGCCCGCCACGAGCCCGTGCCGGTTCATCGTCGCGAGCGGCAGCCGCACGTGCGCCGTCGACTCGACAGCGCCGTCCACCAGGACCGCGCCGAGTTCGACCGCCGGACCCTCGGAGGCGTAACCGGCCGCGATCTCGGCCGCCGCGGACTGCTGCTGAGTCATTCGCCCGAGGGTAACCAGGGAACGCGGGCGCGCCACTCGAAGCGTCCGGGTCCTCAAGGTCACGAGCGACTAGGCTCTCGCAGGTGATGGATCGTCTGGTGTGGATCGACTGTGAGATGACCGGCCTCGAACTCGGGAAGGACGCCCTGATCGAGATCGCCGCGCTGGTCACCGACGCGGATCTGAACGTGCTCGGAGAAGGCGTCGACGTGGTGATCCACGCGGACGAGGAAGCGCTCGCCGGGATGCCCCAAATCGTCGTGGAGATGCACGCGAAGTCCGGCCTGACCGAGGAGGTGCGCCGGTCCACCCTCAGCATCGAGGAGGCCGAGGCGCAGGTGCTCGCGTACATCAAGGAGTGGGTGCCGGACCCGCGCACCGCTCCCCTGGCGGGCAACTCGATCGCGACGGACCGCGGCTTCATCGCCCGCGACATGCCCGAACTCGACGGCCACCTGCACTACCGGATGATCGACGTGTCGTCGATCAAGGAGCTGTGCAGGCGCTGGTACCCGCGCATCTACTACGCGCAGCCGGAGAAGGGCCTGTCGCACCGGGCGCTCGCGGACATCAAGGAGTCCATCCGCGAACTGGCCTACTACCGGCGCACCGCGTTCGTCGCGCCGCCCGGTCCGAGTTCGGAGCAGGCGCAGGCCGTGGCGGCGGAACTGCTGAAGACCGACGGACTCGGCTGACCACCACCCGATTTCTTTCCCGGTAGGTCGGCACGCTATGCTTTCGGAGCCGGTCAACCGGTCTTGGTGGGTGTAGCTCAGCTGGCAGAGCACTGGGTTGTGATCCCAGGTGTCGCGGGTTCAAGTCCCGTCACTCACCCGAGTGAACGAGGTATGTCTGCGGAAAGCGCAGACATACCTCGTTTTCGTCATTGCTCTGGGGGCCAAGCCCCCAGACCCCCAGCCGGGAGGCTCCGCCCCCGGACCCCCGGTGGGCTGGGCTTCGCCTTCGCAGTCGTGCGGGGC
>JBDSAJ010000611.1:0-23613 GCA_039922235.1 Umezawaea sp. | reverse complement strand
TCTAACTCCCACCACGTGAACGAGGGCCGTCCCCACCTGGGGGGCGGCCCTCTTCGCGTGTCAGCCGGCCAACCCCGCGTCCCTGGCCAGCAGCGCGGCCTGCACGCGGTTCGTCAGCCCGAGCTTCGCCAGCAGCCTGCTGACGTAGGTCTTCACCGTCGCCTCGCTCATGTGCAGCCGCTGCCCGACGTCCGCGTTGGACATCCCGAGTCCCAGCAGCGACAGCACCTCGACCTCGCGCTCGGTCAGGCCTCCGACCTGCCGCTTCGCCTCCTGCCGCCGGGGCTGCCCGGCGTGCGCCACCATCCCGACGACGCGGCTGGTCACCATCGGCGACAGGTACGCCTCCCCGACGTGCACGGCCCGCACCGCGCGGAGCAACTCCTCCGGCGCGGAGTCCTTCAGCAGGAAGCCCGCGGCCCCGTCGGACAGCGCCCGCACGATGTTGTCGTCCTCGCCGAACGTGGTCAGCATCACGACCCGGACCGACGGCGCCACCGACCGCAGTTCACGGGCCGCGGCCAGTCCGTCCATCCGCGGCATCCGGATGTCCAGGACGGCGACGTCCACCCGCCGTTCGAGCGCGATCTGCACCGCTTCGCGCCCGTCACCGGCCTCGGCGACCAGCTCGATGTCGGCCGCGGTGCCCAGGATGGCCTTGATACCCGCCCTCATCAGCGGTTCGTCATCGGCGATCAAGACCCGGATCACGCTCACTCAAATCCTCTGCACGTGGGAGTTCTTCTCGACGACCTTGTCGCCCGCGAAGCAGAACCGCAGGATCCGCTGGCCGCCCGAGGTGTAAGTCTGCTGGTCCGACAGGCGGTATTCGCACACCGCGCCGGGCGGCTCGGGCGCGGAATCCTTCCGCAGGTCCCCTATCGACGCCGCCGTCCCCCCGTCCTTGAGCCGCGCCCGAACCTCGGCCTCCGGCTGCCCGACGTACACCGAGTCGTAGAACGACGACTGCACCACGTTCGTCACCGGCTGGATGCCGATCCAGGTGTAGCCGCCGACGACCAGGAGCACCACCACCCCGGCCGCGACGATCGACCCGGCCCCGGCCCACTTCCGCACACCGGACCTGGCCATCGCCGTCTCGGCGATCCGCACCTCGTCGCTGTCGTCCGGCTCCTCGGCGACCGTTGTGTCCTCGTACGGCAGCACGGCGGCGATCCGGAAGCCCCCGGCGGGCAGCGGCCCCACGTGCAGCAGCCCCCCGGCCACCCGCACCCGCTCCCCCAACCCGATCAGCCCGACCCCCGGTCCCCCGGCGGCGAACCCGGCGCGCGGCGGGTTGTTGCGCACCTCCACCACCAGCGCGTCCGGCTCGTACTTCACCGTCACCTGCACGCTCGCCCCCGGCGCGTGCTTGTTCGCGTTGGTCAGCCCCTCCTGCGCCACCCGGTAGGCGGCGTGGCTCACCTTCGACGGCAACGGGCAGGCCGGCCCGCCCCGCACCAGGCTGACCCGCACCCCGGCCCGGCGGGCGCCGTCGACGAGCTCGTCGATCGCCTCCACGGTGCGCCGGGCGAGGTCGTCCTCCGGCGGGTCGTCGCGCCGCAGCACGCCGATGACCCCGCGCAGTTCCTCCATCCCGGTCAGCGCCGCGCCGCGCAGCACCTGGACGGCTTCGCGCTGCTTCTCCCCCAGTTCGGCGTCCAGCGCCAGCGCCCCCGCGTGCACCGAGATCAGGCTCAGCCGGTGCCCCAGGCTGTCGTGCATGTCCTGCGCGATCCGGTTCCGCTCCCGCAGCCGGACCTGGCGGGTCAGCATCGCGCGCTCCCGGCCCATCCGCTCCTCGCGTTCCTGCAGGGCGGCCACCAGCGCGTTGCGCTGCGCGATGTAGCGCCCGACCAGGAACGGCAGCGCGACGACCATCCCGTACACCGTCAGCATCACGAACGACCCGAGGAACCCGCTCATCCCCGGCACGCCGCCCTCCCACTGCAGCGTGTGCAGCGCGAGCCCGAGCACGGCCGTCAGCAGCGCCCGCTGCCACGACGCGATCCGGTGCCCAGCCGAGTAGGCGACCACCACCATCAGCGTGAGACCGGCGCTGTCCGTGCCGAACACCACCAGCAGCGTGATCAGCAGCGTGACCGCGGGGAACACCAGCCGCAGCAGGTACAGCGCCGTGAACAGCAGCGCCATCCCCACCAGCGACCAGCCGGACGGGTGCTGATCGCTCAGCCAGCCGGGCAGCAGGTCCAGCAGCAGCACGCAGACGAGCCCGAGCAGCGCGCTGCCGAGCCGCAACGGGGTGACCCGCCGAACCCGTTCGGCGATCTCCCGGAGGTAGGCCGTCGGCCACTCCCGAACCCCGTCGAGTTCGGGCAGCAGGCGGTGCACCACGGTCGTCACACCCCCAACGTACGAGACGGGGGCCGTCCTGTCGGCACACGTTGGTCGCTGCGCCGAACGACGAAAGTCGACTCGTCAACCAGCGGGCAGCCGCCAGCCGTCCTCCACCGACGAGCGGCACCGGTCGGGGTCGTCCCCCGCGCTGGTGAACAGCGCGGTCAGCAGCGGGACGCCGTTGGCGAGCGTGGCACGTGGCAGGGGGCCGTTGGCGACCAGGGAGACCAGCCCGTGCGCGATGGTCCAGCTCTGGGTCGCCAGGTCCAGCGGCACGGTGCCGGCGCGGAAGCGGTCGGCCTGCCTGCCGCGGTCGACGGCTCGGACCAGGTGCTCCAGGGTGTCGTCCGCGGCCTGGAGGTCTTCGAGGTCGACGCTCGCGTCGAACATGACCCGGTAGAGGTCGGGGTGGTCCAGCGCGTTGCGGAGGTAGGCGGCGATCAGTGCGGTCAGGTCCCGGACCGGGTCCTCGGACGGCGCCAGCGCCGCGAACCCGGCCGCCAGGCGGGTGAAGCCCTCCTGCCGCAGTGCCTTCCACATCCCTTCCATGCCACCGAAGTAGGTGTAGACGGCCATCGTCGACAGGCCGGTGCCCGCCACCAGCGAGCGCAGGGTGATGGGCTCGCGGGCGCGGAGCATGTGCGCGGCGCGTTCGACGAGCAGCGTGCGGACCGCCGGGTCCTTCGTCCTCGCCATGGCGCCAGACTACATAGCATTGCAATGCTATGGTTTGGAGGTCCCCGAACGGCGGGGCCCTGTCCGAGGAGGAACCCACATGGCCATCACCCTGGTGAACCCCCCAGGCCTGCCCAAGACCGACGTCTACCACCAGGTCTCCGTCGCCACCGGGTCGAAGGTGGTGTTCATCGCGGGCCAGGTCGCCGTCGACGCCGACGGGGAGAAGGTCGGCGTCGGCGACTTCGCCGCGCAGGTCGAGCAGGCGTACCTCAACGTCGGCACCGCGCTGGCCGGGGTCGGCGGCTCGTTCGACGACGTGGCGAAGCTGACGATCTACGTGGTCGGGTGGACGCTCGACAAGATGCCCCTCTTCCTGGAGGGGTCGGCGCGGGCGGCCGCGAAGCTGGGGGTCACCCCGGTCGCGCCCGGCTCGATGATCGGCGTCTCCGTGCTGTTCGACCCCGACTTCCTGGTCGAGGTGGAGGCCACCGCCGTCATCGACTGATCACGGCGGCCGAGCGGCCAGTGGCCCGGAGCACCCCGGCCCACCCCCGCGGCCGGCACCCCCGTGTGCGAAAATCCCGCTTGGAAACACCGGATCAGAAGGGTCGTGGCAGCTGTGTCTTCGTCTTCGGAGCTGGACAAGCGTCCGGCTGTCGACGTCCACGACGAGCCGTCGGCCGAGTGGGGCTGGCACGGATCGTTCCCGAAGGCCACCCGCATCGCGGGCTGGCTGTCCACGATCGGCGTCTTCGGCCTGCTCATCGGCAACCACCACGGCCGCACCGAGAACCTGTTCCTGGTCCTCATCGGCATCGCCATGATCGCCATGCTGGTCCGCGACCAGGTCCGCAGCCGCACCTCCTGGCGCCGCTGACCCGACGGTTCGCGGTCCCGACGGCTCGCGGTTCAGGGTTTGATGAGGGCGCAGTCCGGCCGGGACAGGTCCAGCCGCGAACCGCCGACCACGCAGGCCGCGACCAGGTCGACCTGCTGGCCGTAGGCGCGACCCGGCACCGAGGTCGTGGTCCCGTCCGGCTCCACCTCGCAGGGGTTGTCGTCGGTGCACGGCTCGCCGCCGTCGTTGTGGGTGTTGTGCACGCCCACCACCGTGACACCATCGGCGGCCAGCAGCGCCGAACCCGACAGGCCGTGCGAGGGGGCGCAGTCCGGGTCCGTGGCGTAGCGGATCGAGTCGTCGAACTGGTAGCCGCCCTCGCGCAGGTGCCCGACCACGGCCTCGGCCGTGCAGGCCGAGCGACCGCTGGAGTAGGCCAGCGTCAGGGGATCACCCGCGCGCACGGGGGTCGAGGTTAGCTGGAAGACCTTCGCGCCCTCGGCCGCCAGGGCGGCGTAGGTCTTGTCCAGCCGGTAGAGCGCGATGTCGGTGCCGGTCATGGTCGCGTAGACCAGGCGGTTCGCGCGGGCTGTGGCCTGGGGATATCCACGGGGATCGGCGATGTGCACCGCGAGGTCGGCGGGCTGGTCCACCAGCGCGGCGCCCGGCGCGGGCCGCTCCCCCTGCACGCAGTGGCCGTTGGTGAGCAGGAGCGCCGGGTCCTCCGGCTCGGAGGCGGGGGTGCGGACCACCGAGCCGACGCACCCGAGCAGGTCCACCGAGCCCTCGACGTTCGGGATCTCGTCGTCCGGCGGCACGTCGGCGCCGGTGATGATGCCGTTGATCCAGTCGGCGTGCCTGGTGACGTCGGTGTACAGCACCGGCTCACCTTCGCCGCTGGGACCGCTGACCACACCCGCCAGCACCCACTCGGCACCGTCGCGGACCAGCGCGGGCCCGCCGGAGTCCATGTTGGCCGCGGCGACGGAGCCATCGCGGCTACCGACGCACAGCTCACCGACCGGCGCGGCCGCCGTGCACGTCACGATCGGCTGCACCTCGGTGTCGGCCTCGTGCAGCCGTGTCGGGAAGCACGCGGGGTCCAGCGGGTCGGCGCAGGTCATGCCCCACCCCAGGATGCGGGTGGGCGTGCCGTCCGGCGGTGTGGCGGAGGCGATCCGCACGGGCTTGGCCCGGACCGGGGTGCTCAGGTGCAGCAGCGCGAGGTCCTTGCCCCAGAAGCCGCCCTCGTCACGGCTGGTCGCCAGCCGGTAGTAGTGGTCGACCTCGGCGACCTCGCCCCTGGACGTGGTGTCGAGCGACCCGACCCGGACCTTCCACCCACGTGGGACGCCCGTCTTCGCGTTGGTGGGGTTCTTGCCCGCGCAGTGGCCGGCCGTCAGGACCCAGTGGGGTGCCAGGACTTCAACACCACACCCGTGCCCGTCCGCCCGTGGTGGCGCGGGGTAGGAGGGCTGGAACGAGCCCGCGAACGAATAGGCCAAGGGCGACTCGGCACCGCCCACGATGGCCACCGCCGGGGTGGCACTCATCACGGACGAGGTCAGCGCGAGCAGGAGAACTGTTGGCAGAGAACGACTTCGCATGGGCCTCACCGTGCTCGGCCGATGTCCGCGCAGTGCGATCGCCGTGCGATGGTTCGGTGACAGTCAGCCGAGCACCCAGCCGAACTGGAACTCCACCGACTGGCCCTCGCAGCCGGTGGACACCGAGTCGAAGTGCTGACCACCGATGAGGCACCGGTACAGCGGCAGCGACGGCAGGTCCGCGGGCCTGTCCACCAGGACGTGGCCCAGCAACCCGTACACGGACTGGCCCTCGCAGGTCGACGACAGCGACGACATGCGGTCCTGCGAGTTCCTGACGATGCACGAGTACAGCGGCCTCGTGCCCGGATCGGCGTTGGCGAGCAGCTTGCCCATGCCGCCTTCGACGACGAAGCCGGGGGGCGGCGCGATCTTGGCCGTGCCGCTGTAGTGCGTGCCCAGCGCGTTGCGGAAGCGTTGCAGCGCAACGGACTCCGGCGGCGGCTTGACCGTCGTGGTCACCGGTGGCGGGTCGGGCTCCTTGGTGACGGTCACCGTCGACGGCGGCACGGTCGTCGTCGTCGCCGCGACGGACTCGCTCGACGGCGGGGCGCTGCTCGACGGCGGCGCACTCGCACTGCTGATGCTGCTGCTCGGCGCGGCGCTGAACGACGAGCCGATCGCCTGCTTCGGCGACGCCTCGCCCTTCTCATCGGGCTTGACCACGAATACGCCGGCCACCACCAGCGCCACCACCGCCACAGCGGCCCCCGCGACCAGGAACACCTTGCGCCGCTTGGGCTTCTCGGCAGGCTGCTCGTCCTCGTCGGCGGCCCACGGCGGCGTGTCCGTCGGCCGCGTGGCGTACGACGTGACCGGTTCGAGGAACACCGTCTCGGGTTCGCCGGGCTTGCGCAGCATCTCCCGCACCTGCGCCGCCGACGGCCTGCCGTCGACAGCGCGCGTCAGCAGCCGCATGATCACCGCGCCCAGCGGCCCGTGCTCGCGCCGCAGCACCGGGGGTTCGTACAGCACCGCGTGCATCGTCGACGCCGTCGTGTCCCGCTGGAACGGCGACCGGCCCTCCAAGGCGTGGAACAGCGTCGCCCCCAACGCCCACAGGTCCGTCGCGGGCGACGGCAACTGCCCGTTGAACAGCTCCGGCGCCATGTAGCCGGGCGTCCCCATCATGGTGCCGGTAGCGGTCAGCCGCGGATCGTCCATCGCCTGCGCGATCCCGAAGTCCGCCAGCTTCACCCCGCCGTCGGGCAACACCATGATGTTGCTGGGCTTCACGTCCCGGTGCACGATCCCCGCCGCGTGCGCCGTTTCCAGCGCGCTGAGCACGTGCAGCCCGATCGACACCACCTGCTCGACGGGCAACGCCCCCTGCTCCGCCATCACCTCGGCGAGCGTCGAAGCCTCCACCAGCTCCATCACGAGGTACGTCGTGCCGTCCTCGATGATCACGTCGTACACGCCGACCACGTTCGGGCTGTTCAGCCGACCAGCGGTGCGCGCCTCGCGCAGCACCCGCTCGGCCTCGACCGGCGACGACGTCCGCAGTTCTTTGAGCGCCACCCGCCGCCCGATGACGACGTCCTCCGCCAACCAGACGACACCCATGCCGCCACGACCGAGTTCCCGCAGCGTGCGGTACCTTCCCGCAACCAGCTTCGTCGACTCCGCCACGTCCGGATGCTATCGCGAGAACGGTCCACGTTCGGCCATTACGACCAATCCAGCACGACCTGTTGCACGACCTAAGCAGGGCCTAACGCGCGGCAGCCGCTGATCGTCGTCCACCGTGCGTGGGTTCAGGCTGACTCGCGGTAGACCCGTCGGGCGATCTGCTCGATGGAGAGAACTTGTTCACCGCTCGGGGGGTGTCGCCTCACGGATTGAGCAGCATGAGACCGGTGTCGACGAAGTCCTTGCTGTTCCTCGTCGCGAGGCAGGCCGCAAAGCGTCGGCAGGTCGCGGCGATCTGCGCATCAGCCATGCTGATCGGCCGCCCCAGCCCTTCGCACGCGGCCGCGATCTCGCCGTAGTACTCGGCGGCAGCATCGTCGAACGGCAGGATCTGATCTTGGAAATCCTCCGCCAGGAGCCCTGAAACCTTGGCCGCAAGTACGGTTTTGCGTCGACCGGCCGGGAGTCGAGCGACCCCGTACATGAGTTCGGCGGCCGTGACGGCCGTGATGAAAACTTCGTCAACCGGGTACCGGTCAACCCAGCGGACCACGGCGTCGTCCGGAACTTGCCTCATCAGTTCGGAGACGACGTTGGTGTCAAGAACGATCACTCAGGAAACTCCACAGCTCGTGCCCGCTCCACGCGCTGCGGAGGCTCGAACGACAGGTCGTCGTCCACGTCGTCGAACCGCTGCCGAATCCTCGACCCCATACCCAGCCCGGACGCCGGTTTCGTCAACACCGAGGCAAGGATCGCCCGCACTTCAGCTTCCATCGAGTGACCGTGTTCAGCGGCACGGATTCTGAGCTTGGCCTTCAAACTCTCGTCGAAGTCGCGAATCGTCAAAGTCGCCATGCTCCACCCCCAGTGCTGTCATTGCAGTCAATGCTAGGCACCCAGGAGATCGAGCGTCAGCCTTCTGCCGCCAACTGCCCGCACGCCGCCGCGATCTCCTGGCCACGCGTATCACGCACCGTGCACGTCACACCCTGCGCGACGACCCGCCGCACGAACTCCCGCTCCACCGGCTTCGGCGACGCGTCCCACTTCGACCCCGGCGTCGGGTTCAGCGGGATCAGGTTCACGTGCACCAACGGACCCAGGTGCTTGCGCAGCAGCTTGCCCAGCATGTCCGCACGCCAACCCTGGTCGTTGATGTCCCGGATCAGCGCGTACTCGATCGACACCCGACGCCCGGTGCGGTCCGCGTACCCGCGCGCCGCCTCCATCACCTCGGACACCTTCCACCGCGTGTTCACCGGCACCAGCGTGTCCCGCAACTCGTCATCCGGCGTGTGCAACGACACCGCCAGCCGAACGTGCAGCCCCTCTTCGGTCATCTTCCGAATCGCCGGCACCAGACCCACGGTCGACACCGTCACCGACCGCTGCGAGATCCCGAACCCGTCCGGCGCGGGATCGCAGATCCGGTGCACCGCGTCGATCACGCGCTTGTAGTTCGCCAGCGGCTCGCCCATGCCCATGAAGACGATGTTCGACAGCCGCCCCGGCCCGCCGGGCAGTTCGCCGTCGCGCATGGCGGCGGCGCCGCGGCGGACCTGGTCGACGATCTCGGCGGTCGACAGGTTGCGCTGGAGGCCGCCCTGGCCGGTGGCGCAGAACGGGCACGCCATGCCGCAGCCCGCCTGACTGGAGATGCACAGGGTGGCGCGGTCCGGGTAGCGCATGAGGACGCTCTCGACCAGCGTGCCGTCGTGCGCCTTGAGCAGCGTCTTGCGGGTCGTGCCTTCGTCGCAGGCCACCGAGCGGATCTCGGTGAACAGCGGCGGCATGAGGTCGGAGACCAGCGCGTCACGGGTGGTGGCCGGGATGTCCGTCATGGCGGCCGGGTCGACGGTCAGCCTGCCGAAGTAGTGGTTCGACAGCTGCGCGGCGCGGAAGGGCTTCTCGCCCAGTGCGGCGACGGCTTCTCGACGCCCTTCGGCGGAGAGGTCGGCCAGGTGGCGCGGGGGGAGGCCGCGCTTGGGTGCGTCGAAGACGAGGGGGAGGGCAGTCATAGCACCTACCAGTGTCCCACGGCCGAGTGGGTGCTCCTGACCACGCGAACGACAATCGACGTTGCATCGCGATACGTTCCGATATATCGTTAGCTCGTACCTACCGATACCAAGCACGAGGAGCAGTCAGATGCGATCCCCCTTCAACCACCACGACCACCACGGTCACCGGCACCACCGCTCCGGCGGTTTCGACGACCCGCGGATGGGCTTCGGCGGGCCGCCGCCTCCCCCGTTCCCGCCGGATCCCGAGATGCCCTTCCCGCCCAACGTTCCCCCCGGCCCGTGGGGTCGCGGACGCGGCGGCGGCAGGCGCGGCGGCCCGCACCACGGGCCCAGAGGGCGGCAGCGGCGCGGCAACGTCCGCGCGGCCGTGCTCGCCCTGCTGGCCGAACGGCCGATGCACGGCTACGAGATGATCCAGGAACTGGGCCAGCGCACCGACGGCATCTGGCGGCCGAGCCCCGGCTCGGTCTACCCGACGCTGCAGATGCTGGCCGACGAAGGCCTGGTCACGGCCACCGAGGAAGCGGGCGGCAAGAAGCTGTTCACGCTCACCGAGGCGGGCACGGCGCAGGCCGCCCAGCACGAGGGCGCGACCCCGTGGGAGCAGGTCAACGACGAGATCGACGTCGTCGCGGCCAAGCTCCGCACGGCGTCGCGGCACCTCGGGTCCGCGATGCAGCAGATGGCGCACGCGGGCACCAGGGAGCAGAAGGGCAGGGCCGTCGAGGTCCTCAACGAGGCCCGGCGCAAGATCTACGCGATCTTGGGCGAGCTGGACGTCGAAGAGGACACCGACAGCCCCGAATAGCTACCAGCGGTCGTGCACGTGCGGCCGCACCAGTTCGTCGTAGACGGCCGTGACCTGCGCCAGCGCCTCGGGGGTGAGAGGCGCCAGGTCGGCCGCCGCGACGTTGCCCTGAACCTGCTCGGCGTTGCGCGCGCCGGGGATCACGACGGTGAGACCCGGCTGGTCGACGATCCAGCGCAACGCGAACTGCGCGAGCGTCGCGCCCGCGGGTACCAGCGGGCGCAGCCGTTCGACGGCCTCCAGGCCCACGTCGTACGGCACGCCGGAGAACGTCTCGCCCTGGTCGAACGCCTCGCCGTGCCGGTTGTACGTGCGGTGGTCGTCCGCGCCGAACGTCGTCGCGGCGGTGTACCGCCCGGACAGCAGGCCCGACGCCAACGGCACCCGCGCGATGATCCCCACACCGGCTTCGGCGGCCGCCGGGAGCACCTGCTCCAGCGGCTTGAGGCGGAAGGCGTTCAGGATGACCTGCACGCTCACCACGTTCGGCCGCGCGATGGCCAGCAGTGCCTCCTCGACCGTCTCGACGCTCACGCCGTAGGCCGCGATCCGCTTGGCCTGCACCAGTTCGTCGAGGCTGTCGAACACCTCGTCGGTCGAGTACACGGGCGTCGGCGGGCAGTGCAACTGCACCAGGTCGATCGTGTCCACGCCCAGGTTCGCGCGCGACCGGTCGTTCCACGCGAGGAAGTTCTCGCGGTTGTAGTTCTCCGGCACCTGGTCGACCCGCCGACCCATCTTGGTCGCCACGAAGACGCCCGAGTCGTCCCGTTCCCGCAGGAACTGGCCGACCAGCTTCTCGCTGCGGCCGTCGCCGTACACGTCGGCGGTGTCGAAGAAGGTCACGCCCGCGTCGGCGGCGGCGTGGAGGAGGGCGATGCCATCGCCCTCCTCCACCTGGCCCCAGTCGCCGCCGAGCTGCCAGCAGCCGAGCCCGATGACGCCGACGGGGCGTCCGATCCTGTTCGCGATTCGGTTCTCCACGAACCGAAATCCTACGGTTACCCGGCCGATCGGGCGTATCGGCCGAGTTCGGCCCCCGCCTTGTCGTAGAAGGTCAGCTGCTCACCCCTGACCTCGATCCGGACGGCCGCTCCGACCACCTGGTCAATGGCCACGTCCGTGCAGTGGGGGAACGTGCGGGGACCCAGCTCGCTCGAGAACCCACCGTTCGAGTCGACCCGGTAGACGATCTGCTGCCAGAAGCAGCCGTCTGTGATCCTCCCGTTGCCGTCAGCGCCGAACTTGATCAGCAGGTCATTCCTGTCGATGCCGTGGTCGGCGGCTCCCGTGAGCAACCCGGTGAGGGACTCCGGTACCCATCCCCCGACCAGCTCGGGCATGACGGTGTTCGGCACCGGTGCGCTCGACGAAGGCCACCACGGCATGGTCTCCCAACCGGACGGATCTGCCGAGGTCGACGTGGCCGCCGTCCGCACGCCGTCGGTCCCGCTCATCACCGCGCCGCCCACCAGCGCCACCCCCACGGCGAGCGCCACCCCCGCGACGCTCGCCCGCTGCCGTCCGCGCTGAACCCGGCGCACCACGGTGTCGGCCAACTCGTCCGCTGGGAGCGCGTGTCCCGCCCGGTCCGCCAACGTGTCCCGCAATTCCTGTTCGACAGTCACCTGAGCGCTCCCCTCGTCTGCGTCCAATTGACCCGCAACACCTCCAGCGCGCGGGACGCCTGCGACCGCACGGTGCTCTCGGCGCAGCCCAGCAACGCGCCGATGGCGGCGTCGTCGAGGTCCTCGTAGAACCGCAGCACCAGCACGGCGCGCTGCTTGCGCGGCAGTTCCCCCAGCACCTGCCACATCTCGGCCTGCGCGGCGACCCCGTCGGAGTGGTCGACCACCGGCGCGGAACTGCGTTCGAACGTGCCCGCCTCGACCGGGGTCTCACCGGCCGACAGCCGCCTCCGCCAGTCCAGGTGCGCGTGCAGCATGGCCCGACGCACGTACGCGTCGGGTTCCCGTACGCGCGACCACCGCCGGTAGGCCTTCATCAGCGCCGTCTGCACCAAGTCCTGGCCGAGGTGGGCATCGCCCGCCAACAGGTAGCCCAGACGTTGCAGAGCGGGGCCGCGCGTTCTGACGTATTCGGTGAATTCCATTCGCCCTCCCACTACTCAGACGAGGTGGGGGCGTGAATTTGCTGCACTGCTTACGGAAGCACGAGTCCCGCAGGCTTCTGGCGCACGTGCAGCCGGTAGCCGACGTCGAACGACAGCCCCGGCGTCTCGTCGATGGCCCGTTGGGCGATCTTCGCGGAGAACTCGATGCGCAGCACGGCTTCCAGGTCCTCGCGGCTCTGGAACTCCCACTTCGCCGTAATCCGCACCACCCGGAAACCGTTGGCGGCGAAGAACTCCAGCACCTCGGCGGGGTTGTAGCGCGGTTCGTCGGCGCACAGCCACGGCCCGTACGGGGCGGCGGCGCCGTCGATGTCGACGATCGCGAGCGTGCCACCGGGCCGCAGCACCCGGTCCGCCTCCCTCAGCCCCGGTTCGCAGCCGGGGCCGAAGAAGTACGCCGTGCGGGCGTGGACGAGGTCGGCGCTGGCGTCCGGCAGCGGCAGCCGCTGCGCCGGACCGGCGACGACTGAGGCGTTCGGCAGGTCCTTCACCCGCGCGTTCGCCCGCACGACCAGTGGCGGATGGGGCTCCACACCGATCACCGACCGCGCGGTCCTGGCGAACATCGGCAGGTGGAAGCCATCGCCGCAGCCGACGTCGACGACGTCGAGCCCGGCCCAGTCGCACTCGTCGCTCAGCGCCCACCAGATGGTGCCACCGACGTCCTGCGCCCGGTTCTCGACCTGGTAGACCTCGGGCCAGTGCCAGATGTTCGGGCTCGGCAGGACGTCGACGGGGCGAATTGCCGCCAAAGCCGCGCGCACAAAACCCTTCACCCCCTGACAATAGAGGTTGTCCAGCCGTGCGGACGGTGCTATTCCAGCCGATCGCGGCGTAGCGTGATCAAGACATCCCCTGAGGAGGCGTCCTTGTCGATCACGCCGAACTCGCCCGCCCTTGCGGAACTGCACGCGGGCGCTCCCTGTTGGGTCGAACTGCCCGTCACCGACCTGGCCGCCGCCGAGGACTTCTACGCCGGCCTCTTCGGCTGGGAGTACACCGACGACCAGGGCTACTCGGTCGCCATGCTCGACGGCGTGCCCGTCGCGGGCCTGCCCGTCGACCGCACGCTGCCCGAGCAGTACACGGCGTGGACCCTGTTCCTGCACACCAGACACGCTCGGGCGACGGCCGAAAAGGTGTTCTCCCTCGGTGGGCTGGTGCTGCGCAACCCGAGCGTCGCCGCGGACCACACGCAGACCACCGTGATCAGCGACCCGACCGGCGGGGTGATCGGGTTCCGGCACGTGCCGTCGGACTGGCGGTTCGGCACGACGGGCCACGGCGCGTACGCGTGGGCCGAGCTGAACACCCGCGACGGGGCGGCGGCGGACGCGTTCTTCAAGGACCTGTGCCACTTCGAGGTGATGCAGATCGGCGACGGGCACACCGTCGACTACACCGTCTGGTCCGTCGAGGGCGAGAGCGTGCTGGGCAGGCAGCGGATGGGTCGCCGCTCGTTCCGGCCGGACGTGCCCGCGCACTGGATGGTCTACTTCACGGCCGCGCCGGAGATCGGCACGGACTCGGTCGCGAGCCGCGTCCTGGAACTGGGCGGGGAGGTGACCGTCGAGCCGTACGACACGCCCTACGGCCGCGTGACCGAGGTGCGCGACCACGCGGGGGCCACGTTCTCGGTGATCGACCCGTCCCGTGCGCAACCGCTGTCCGAGGACGAGGTCGGCGCGAACGTGGACGACCCCTACGACGACTGAGCAGCCGACGACTGGGCAGCTACGGGACGAACAGGTGTAGCAGCAGCCACGACACGACGGCGGACGGCAGCAGCGAGTCCATGCGGTCCATCAGACCACCGTGGCCGGGCAGCAGCGTCCCCATGTCCTTGATGCCGAGGTCGCGCTTGATCAGCGACTCGATCAGGTCACCCGTGGTCGACATGATCACGATGGCCGCGCCGAACAGCACACCCTGCCACCACTGGCCGTCGAGCAGCAGGCTCACCGTGAGCGCGCCGCCGACCATGCCCGCGACGACCGAACCCGCGAAGCCCTCCCAGGACTTCTTCGGGCTGATGGTGGGAGCCATGGGGTGCTTGCCGAACAGCACGCCCGCGATGTAGCCGCCGGTGTCCGACAGCACCACGCCGAGGATGAACGCGATCACCCGGTACGCGCCGTCGTCCGGCACGACCAGCATCACCGCGAACGCCGCGAACACGGCGACGTACGCGACCGTGAAGATCGACGCCGTCACGTCCCGCAGGTAGCCGTCCGCGCCGTCCTTCAAGCGCCAGACCAGGCACACGAGCATCGTGATCACGAACGCGCTGAGCACACCACCGCGCTCGTACGGCCAGGCCAGCCAGACGACCGCCTGGCCGCCGACGAGCACGGGCACCAGTGCGACCTGGATGCCCGCGCTCGTCTTGAGCGCACGGGCCAACTCGAAGATCGACACCGCCACCGCGGCCGCGACGACCGCGACGAACACCTGCCGCACGGTGAACAGGGAGACGAGGACCACGGCACCGAGACCGACGCCGACCACGATGGCCGACCGCAGGTCACGCCCCGCCCGTGACGGCTTGTTCACGCCGTCCGCGCTGCCGGACGGCGCTTGCGCGTCCTGCTCACCACCGCCTGGCACCTGTGCTCCTATCACGACTCCCACGTCACCATCAGACTTCGAGCAGCTCGGCTTCCTTGTGCTTCACGAGCTCGTCGATCTGGTGCACGTAATTCTGCGTCACCGACTCGAGTTCCTTCTCGCCGCGAGCGCCCTCGTCCTCGCCGGACTCGCCGTCCTTCACCATGCGCTCGATCTCTTCCTTCGCCTTGCGGCGGATGTTGCGCATGGTGATCTTGGCGTCCTCACCCTTGGTCTTCGCGACCTTCACCATCTCCCGGCGGCGCTCCTCGGAGAGCTGCGGGATGACGATGCGGATGATCGAGCCGTCGTTGCTGGGGTTCACGCCGAGGTCGGAGTTCCGGATCGCCTTCTCGATGGCGTTGAGCTGGCTCGCGTCGTAGGGCTTGACGACCGCCATCCGCGCCTCGGGGATCGCGATGCTCGCCAACTGGTTCAGCGGGGTCGGCGAACCGTAGTAGTCGACGACGATGCGCGAGAACATCGCGGGCGAAGCGCGGCCCGTGCGGACGGCCGAGAGGTCGTCCTTCGCCACGGCCACCGCTTTTTCCATCTTCTCCTCGGCTTCGAGGAGGGTCTCGTCGATCACGGCTACTCCTTTGTGCGAGCCGGGGCAGTACTGCCTGTTCCCAGCGGGTCTAGAAGGACGGGCGACCACCGGGGGTGCTCACCAATGTTCCGATCTTCTCACCACGCACCGCACGTGCGATGTTCCCCTCGGTGAGGAGGTTGAACACCATGATGGGCATGTTGTTGTCCATGCACAGGCTGAAGGCGGTGGAGTCCGCGACGTTCAGCCCGCGCTCCAGCACCT
The DNA here is from genome assembly GCA_039922235.1 of Umezawaea sp. Lineage (GTDB taxonomy): Bacteria > Actinomycetota > Actinomycetes > Mycobacteriales > Pseudonocardiaceae > Umezawaea. Next base: position 8,110 of record JBDSAJ010000611.1, on the reverse strand, counting down.
CGCGGTGCGTGATGTTGTCGAACATCAAGGCGTCCGGGTCGATCTTGGGGTCGGCGGTGTAGATGCCGTCCACGGCCTTCGCCATGAGCACGATCTCGCAGCCGATCTCCAGCGCGCGCTGCGCGGCTGTCGTGTCGGTGGAGAAGTAGGGCATCCCCGCGCCGCCGCCGAAGATCACGACACGGCCCTTTTCGAGGTGCCGCATGGCGCGACGCGGGATGTAGGACTCGGCGACCTGACCCATCGTGATGGACGTCTGGACCCGAGTGTCGATGCCGTGCTCGCGCTCCAGGAAGTCCTGAAGTGCCAGGCAGTTCATCACGGTGCCCAACATGCCCATGTAGTCCGCGCGGCTGCGGTCCATGCCGCGCTGCTGCAGTTCGGCGCCGCGGAAGAAGTTGCCGCCGCCGATGACCACGGCGACCTGGGCGCCGGTGCGGACCACGGCGGCGATCTGGCGGGCGACGACGGTGACGACATCGGGGTCGACGCCGACGTCACCGCCGCCGAACATTTCCCCACCGAGTTTGAGCATCACGCGCTTGTAACCATCAACGTCTTCGCTCACAGGTCCTCCTCGCGGCGCTGGAAGTCTGGACACGGCGAAGGCGGGGTTGCGATGCGCAGCAACCCCGCCCTCACGCGAATCAGGCCTGGCCGACCTCGAACCGGGCGAAGCGGGTTACCGCTACGCCGGCCTCGTCCAGCACTGCCTTGACGGTCTTCTTGGACTCCTTGACGGAGGCCTGCTCCAGGAGCACGACGTCCTTGAAGAAGCCGTTCACCCGGCCTTCGGCGATCTTGGTGATCGCGCCTTCCGGCTTGCCCTCTTCGCGGGCGGTCTCCTCGGCGATGCGGCGCTCGTTGGCGACCAGCTCGTCGGAGACGTCCTCGCGGGTCAGGTACTTCGCCCGCATGGCCGCGATCTGCTTCGCGGTGTCAGCGGCGACGCCCTCGTTGTCACCGGTGTACTCGACGACCACGCCGATGGCGGGGGGCAGGTCCGCCGAGCGGCGGTGCAGGTAGGTGGTGACGGTGCCGTCGAACACGGCGACGTTGCCGACCTCGAGCTTCTCGGACAGCTTCGCCGAGTACTCCTCGACCACCGTGGCGACGGTCTTGCCGTCGACCTCGCTGGTCAGCAGGGTCGCGACGTCGTTGGCGCGGGAGGCCTTGGCGGCCGCGAGCACCGTGGCGGCGAACTCCTGGAAGCCGTCGGTCTTGGCCACGAAGTCGGTCTCGCACAGCAGCTGGACCATCACGCCGTCCTCGGCGGTGACGAGACCGTTGGTGGCGGTGCGGCCGGCGCGCTTGCCGACGTCCTTCGCACCCTTGATGCGCAGGATCTCGACGGCCTTGTCGAAGTCGCCGTCGGTCTCCTCGAGCGCGTTCTTGCAGGCCATCATGCCCGCGGCCGTGAGCTCGCGGAGGCGCTTCACATCAGCGGCGGTGTAGTTCGCCATCGTGCGATTTCCGTTCCTTCTGCGGTCCGATGTCGGCCGGGGCCGACGTGGGTTACGCGCGAGTTGGTGCTGCACACGCCGCGCCCGCTTCTCAGCAGGCGCGGCGTGCCGCTGCTATCAGGACTTGACGGGCTCGTCGGCAGGTGCCTCGGCGGTCTCGGCGGCCGGCGTGGCTTCCTCGGCCGGGGCGGCCTCCGCAGCCTCGGGAGTGGTGCTGGTCAGCAGCTCCTGCTCCCACTCGGCCAGCGGCTCGTCGATGCCGGGCTCCGGCTTGTCGTCGCCGTCAGCCGCGTTGTTGCGCGCACCCGAGCGGGCCATCAGACCAGCGGCGGCCGCCTCGGCGACGACCTTGGTCAGCAGCGCCGCGGAACGGATCGCGTCGTCGTTGCCCGGAATCGGGAAGTCGACCTCGTCCGGGTCGCAGTTCGTGTCCAGGATCGCGACGATCGGGATGTGCAGCTTGCGCGCCTCGCCGACGGCGATGTGCTCCTTCTTGGTGTCGACGATCCACACCGCGGAGGGCACCTTGGCCATGTCGCGAATGCCGCCCAGCGTGCGGGACAGCTTGTCCTTCTCGCGGTTCATCATCAGGATTTCCTTCTTGGTGAAACCCTGGAAACCACCGGTCTGCTCCATCGACTCAAGCTCCTTGAGCCGCTGGAGGCGCTTGTGCACCGTCGAGAAGTTGGTGAGCATGCCGCCCAGCCAACGCTGGTTCACGTACGGCATGCCGACGCGGAGCGCCTCGCTGGCGATCGCTTCCTGCGCCTGCTTCTTGGTGCCGATGAAGAGGATCGACCCACCGTGCGCGACCGTCTCGCGGACGAACTCGTACGCCCGGTCGATGTAGGTCAGCGTCTGCTGGAGGTCGATGATGTAGATGCCATTGCGCTCGGTGAAGATGTAGCGCTTCATCTTCGGGTTCCACCGACGAGTCTGGTGCCCGAAGTGCACGCCGCTGTCGAGCAGCTGCTTCATGGTGACGACGGCCATAGCCGGGTTCGCACCTTTTCGATCAGGCGTGCCGGACCGGCCGGCACGCGCATTCCGGTTGTCGCGATGAGCCGGGACGGCCCATCGCCCTGGTGCCCTGCCGCCGCCCAGACCCGAAGTTTCGTGCACCGTTCGTGCACCTTTGGGACCGCCGGACGCCGTGACTCGACCACACTCGAAAGGGATCGGATCAGCAGTGGCACGCGAAGTCGTCCCGTACGCAGACGGGGCGTGAAACAAGTGTACGCCGAAGCGCCCCGAACTCCGAACCGGGGTCTCCAGTTGTCCACAGGCGGGGTGGTTGTCCACAGATCCGGGATTGGCGGTGGCGTTCGCGCTGGTCAGGCTGCAGCGTGGAGGGATGTTCCGGAAGCAGCGGGGTGGGCCGGCCGGTGGTCGGGGTGGGCCGGGTGGGGGTGGTCGGGGTGACGCGTTCGGTCGGGTCGGTCAGCTGGTCCGAGCGGGGTGGAATGGCGCCTGCCGAGCTGACTGGACCGGTCGACCAAGTGGTATCGGCCGAAGTGGACTTGATCGGGATGGCGGGCTTGGCCTGCTGGTCCGAACCGGCCAGGCCGGCGTGGGCTCAGGTGGGGCCGACCGGCGAGCCGGAACGGGTCGGCAAGATCGACGCTGTCGGGCTTGTGGGCCCAGCCGGGTCCGACGGCACGCCGGAACCGATCAGGGCAGTCCGGACCGGTGCGTGTCCGACCGGCGAACCGAGGCGACCCAGCAAGACCTACGCGATCCCACCGCCGAGGCGGGCCGGATCCACCGACAGGCCGCGACCGGTCGAGGTAGCGGAAGCCGGGGCGGAACCGATTGGGCCGATCGACGAGCCACAGCAGGTCAGCAAGATCCACCGGGCAGGGCTGGCCGGCTGGGTTGGGCCCAGTGGCTGGCCGGAACCGGCCTGCGTGCCGGGCTTGCTCGAGCCGGAACCGGTCGACGGGCCGAGCTTGACCCGGCCGAAACCGGTCGGGGTGCCGAGCTTGGAACGGTCGAAGCAGGTTGGCAGGTCGGAGCCCGTCGGTGGGCAAGCGCAGGTCGACAGGTCGGAGCCCGTCAGTGGACCGGAACAGGTCGGTGGGATCAATGCGGTGGGCGAGGTGAACCAGGTCGGTGGTTTGAGGTGGTCTGCCGAGGGGTTGGGTCGTGGTGTGCCGGTGGAAAGGTGCGTTTCGGATCGGCGGGTTCGCGGGCGGTGGTGGTGCTGGGGATGGTCGCCATGCTCGTCGCGCCTGCTGAACCGGCCGGAGGTCGACCAAGCCGCTGGGTCTGGCCGTTGGCGGCGCCACACCCGGTCGTCCGGGCCTTCAGTGCGCCGGCGACCCCGTACGGGCCCGGCCACCGAGGTGTCGATCTGGGCGGCACGCCTGGCGAGGCGGTGTTCGCGGCGGGTGGCGGGACGGTGGTGTTCGCGGGGCCGGTGGGTGGCCGTCCGGTCGTGTCACTCGCGCACGACAGCGGTCTGCGCACCACCTACGAGCCGGTGGAACCGGTCGTCCGCGCGGGTTCACCTGTTCGGCGCGGAGACCCGATCGGCACGCTCGTCGCAGGTCATGTGGGTTGTCCGGTCGTCGCTTGCCTGCACTGGGGCGCACGTCGGGGCATGGACTACGTCAACCCGATCCGACTCGTCGCGTCAGGCAGGGTGCGCCTGCTGCCGCTGACACCCGTGACCGAGCCGCGGAGAATCGCCGGTTCGCACACCGGTCCCGGCTTCGACCCGATCATCGCCGGACTCCCGGACCGTGGCGGAAGCGTGGGTTCACTCCCGGTCTCCGGGGTCGCGCGGAGGTGGCGCACGGGGATCTCGCACTGGGAGAGCAGCCCCGCGGTGGAGGTGCGACGAGCCGGACATCGGTCTGGCGCACGACCGCTACCGAATCTCGGGGCGATCGCGCTGTGGCGGACTCGTTCCCCGCTGCTCGGAAGATCCCGCAGCAGGCCGACGTCAGACCGGTGCTCGGGTGAGCCAAGAGCTCCCGCACGCGACGGGCGCTCACCGGAGCCACCGGAGCCACCGGAGCCACCGTGAAGGATTGTGCCGCTCCGACAAGGGGCTGGTCGTGGCCGGAAGTGTCGGGGCTTCCGGCCACGGACGGCTGCTGCGGTCTGGTGGAGGTGGTCAGTCCGACTGCTCGTTGAGCTTGGTGCGGAGGCGGAGCACCGCTCGAGTGTGCAGTTGGCAGACCCTGGACTCGGTGACGCCGAGGACCTTGCCGATCTCGGCGAGGGTCAGGTTCTCGAAGTAGTAGAGGGTGACGACTACTCGGTCGCGTTCGGCGAGTTGGGCTATGGCGTCCGCCAACTGGCGGCGGCTGTCCAGGTCGACGAGGGTCGCTACTGGGTCTTCGGCGTGGTTGTCGGGTAGCGACTCGGCTAATGACGCGCCTGCTCCGGTGCCCCCGCGGCCTGCGGCGATCAGCTCGTCGAGCGCGACGACGCTGGTGAGTTGCAGTTGGGCGTACAGCTCGCGCAGTTCGGCCAGGCCGATCTTGAGTTCCGCGGCCAGTTCGCGGTCGGTCGGGGTTCGTTGCAGTTGGCCGCCGAGCCGTTCCAGCGCGCGCTCGACGTCGCGGGCGCGGGAGCGGACCGAACGCGGGACCCAGTCCTGCGAGCGGAGGTCGTCGAGGATCGCGCCGCGGATGCGTTGCATGGCGTAGGTCTCGAACTTCAAGCCGCGTTCGAACTCGAACTTCTCGATCGCGTCGACCAGGCCGAAGATGCCGGACTGGATCAGGTCGCCGACGTCGACGTGGGCGGGCAGGCCCGTGCCGACTCGGCCGGCGACGTACTTGACCAGCGGTGCGTAGTGCAGGACCAGTCGGTCGCGCACGACCTGCTCGTGCGAGCGGCCGTAGGTCTGCCACAGGGCGATGATCCCGGCTTCGACGTCGTCCGCGGTGCGGGACTCGGACGCGGGGTGGGCAGGGCGCTGGGTGCCGTTGCGCAGCGCGGGCGCGGGCATGACGGCATGGCCGTTCGTCACGGCACTCCCGTTATGGAGGGGGTCACCGTCGATGCGGTGACCGTTGGTCCCCGTCGGGGGTTGCGCCTCCGACGCGGTTCCGACGTGCGCGGAGGAAGGGGTGTTCACGGTTGCGGTCCGCGAGCCTCCCCCTGCGACGTCAGGAACGGGGGTGGGTTCGGTCATGGATCGCCTTCAGCCGTTCGACAGTGACGTGTGTGTAGAGCTGAGTTGTTGCGAGCGTAGCGTGACCAAGGAGTTCTTGGACTGTGCGCAGGTCCGCTCCCCCTTCCAAGAGGTGTGTCGCCGCTGAGTGGCGAAGTCCGTGCGGCCCGAGCGGGGCCGTACCTGGTACCGCACCCACTACATCGTGAACAACCCGTCTAGCGGTACGGACATCTAGCCGGCGACCTTGGACCCCCAGGAACAGCGCTGTGGGCGTATCGGCGCTGACCAGCGACGATCTCCCTTGTTCCACCCAACGTCGTAGTGCACGTTCGGCCGGAACGCCGAACGGCACCGCGCGTTCGCGACTGCCCTTGCCAAGAACTCGAATCACCCTCAGGGAGTAGTCCACGTCGTCGAGGTCGAGACCGCACAACTCGGCGACTCTCACGCCCGTTGCGTAGAGCAACTCCACCACGGCTTGGTCACGCAGCGCAACCGGATCGCCATTCTCCGCTGCAAAATCCGCTACGGACATCGCCGCCTCGGCTTGGTCCGGGCGCAGCACCGCAGGCAGCGTCCGGTGCGGACGGGGCGCGGAAAGCCGCGGTCCGGGGTCATCGGCGAGCAGGCCAGTGCGGGTCGCCCAGGCGGTGAACGTGCGGGCGGCCGCAGCGCGGCGAGCCATCGTCGTGCGACTCGCTCCGGCGGCCAATTGTGCCGCCAACCAGGACCGCAGCGCGGCGAGGTCGATCGACTCGACGGTCGCGTCGGCCGCGTTGTCACCAGCCACGTGCACCAGAAGACCCACGACATCACCCAGGTACGCACGCACCGTGTGCGGCGAAAGGCCGCGCTCGGAGGCCAGGTGGCGCTCGTAGGCGTCCAGCGCCGTGCGAACGTCCACGGGCAGCTCGGCACGCGACCGGACGAGGTCGACACGGCGAGTCCGTGCGGGCGGCTGCAGGGACATAGCCCATGACGCTGCGCCCTCGGTGGCCCCTGGTCAAGCATCGCCACACCCGCACTACGCATGAGAGCGCTTCCAACCCGATTCGACCCGCTCGGCCAGACCCGCCAACTCCAGTTCGGGCAGCAGGGCTCGAACTGTCGACAAAGCGACTCCGGATTCCACCGCGATCACGTCGGCGCTGTGCCCGCCGGTCAGCCCCAGCGCTTCGTGCACCCGCACCGCGTCGCCTTCCGGTGGGCCGATGGTCGTCGCCGACCGCCGCGTCGCCTCGACGAGGTCGACCCCCAGCCTGCCGGTCGACTCGATCACCTCGGCAACGTTGGTCACCGCGATGGCCTCGCCTGACCGCAGCAGTTCGTGGCACCCGGCGGAACTCGCCGACGTGACCGGCCCCGGCACCGCCATCAGCACCCGGCCCAGCGCGGACGTCGAGGCCGCCGTGTTCTTCGCCCCGCTGCGCCTGCCCGCCTCGACCACCACCGTGCCGTCGCCGAGTGCGGCGATGAGCCGGTTGCGCGTCAGGAACCGGTGCCGCGCGGGCGTGTGCGTGGGCGGGTATTCGCTGACCACCAGGCCACGTTCCGGAATGCGCGCGATCAACCCCGCGTGCCCCGCCGGGTAGGCCACGTCCACGCCGCAGGCCAGCACCGCGACGGTCGAGCCATCGGCGGCGAGCGCCCCGCGATGAGCGCACCCGTCGATCCCGTACGCCGCGCCCGACACCACCACGATGCCCGCCTCGGCAAGCCCGTAGCCGAACTCCGCGGCCACGTGCTGCCCGTACCCGCTGGCCGCACGAGACCCGACGACCGCGACCGCCCGCTCCGCCAGTTCGGCGAGATTCGCCTTGCCCCGCACCCAGAGCGCCAACGGTGCCAACCCGCACCGCAACCCGTTCGCCGCGGCGAGGGCAAGAGCGTTGAACGGCCACTCGGGCCACTCCTCGTCCTCCGGGATGACCAGCCTGCCACCCACCTCCGCAACCCGCCGCAAGTCCTCCTCGGCCCGGTCTTCACTCCGCCGCGCCGACGTCTGCCCTTCCACGCTCGGCGGCACCCGACCCGCTTTGACCAGTTCAGCCGCTCTGACCGGCCCTTCCTCGGCGACGAACGCGCTCAGAGCGGGTGTGGGTGGCTCGGCGACGCGTGAGAGGTACACGCGTGCCAGCCGGACGCGATCAAGGCTCATGACGATCTCCGTTGGGGTTGTGTTGCCGTCGGGGGCTTGGGCGCCGAAGACGGTTGTGGTGCAAGGGATTGGGGTTGCGAGTTGCGCGGATTGGTCTGCTGGATCGGGTGAAGTCGTGTGCGGTCGGGTCGCTCGGGCGGTGGTGATGGAGCCGAACGATGCGGTGCCGACCGGCTGGACATGGCGGGACAGCAGTGGCGGATGGACCAGGGGTGAGGTCCGGATACGGCTGGCTTTGGGCGCCGCTGAGCGAGTTGGGTCGGGGAGGTTGGTCCGGCCCGATCGGATGGGTTGGTGGATGTGGGCCAGCCAGCAGGACAGGGCAGGTGGTGCCGGACCAGGACAGGCCAGGCCCGG
>JBDSAJ010000610.1:0-15057 GCA_039922235.1 Umezawaea sp. | reverse complement strand
GTGCTCGCCCGCATCGGCGGGTCCGGCTCAGCCGTCGTGTCCCTGCCCCGCGACCTGTGGGTCGACGTGCCGGGCCGCGGCATGGGCAAGCTCAACTCGGCCTACGTCGCGGGCGAGACCGGTGAACCGCAGGACCTCGTGCGCACGGTCGAAGGTCTCACCGGTGTCCACGTCGACCACTACGCGATGGTCGACATGGCGACCGCGGGACGCCTCAGCGACGTCGTCGGCGGCGTCGAGGTCTGCCTGGTCAACCCCGCGCAGGACAGCTGGTCCGGCGTCGACCTGCCCGCGGGCAGGTCGACCGTGTCCGGCGACCAGGCACTCGCGTTCCTGCGCCAGCGGCACGGCTTGCCGAACGGAGACTTCGACCGCGTGCTCCGCCAGCAGGCGTTCCTCCGGTCACTCGGAGCCAAGCTCCTCGACCCGGCCGTCATCGGCTCGAAGGAGAAGGTCGGCGAGATCGTCAACGCCGTGAGCGCGGGCGTCCACACCGACCCCGACTGGGACCTGGTCGGTTTCGCGACCAGCCTCAGCCCCAACACCGCCGTCCGCACCGCGACCATCCCGACCCGCGCGGAACCCATCGAGACGACCGGCGGCACCGCGGTGTCCGTCGACCCGACGGCCGTCCGGCAGTTCGTCGCCGACTTCCTGCCCGACCGGCCCGCGGCGACGTCCGAGCCCGGCGGCACCGCGGGCGGAACGGGCGGCTGCGTCAGCTAGCGGTACCGACCGGAAAACGGTTCGACGGCGGCGCGGATGCCTGACAGGGTGCCGCACCATGACGAACCCCGAGTCGGTGACCGCTGCGGACGTGCGGCTCATGCAGGGTCTGGCGCAGCGGGTCACCGCTCTCCGCCCAGACCTGGTGGGCAGCGACGCGTCGGTCGGTGAACTGGCCTGGACCTGGGGGAAGGGGCACGCGGCCGACGGCGCGAACTGGCGCCGTCGGCTGTGGTCCTCCGGCGGGGACCTGGTGGCGTGGGGCTGGGCCTCGCTCCCGCGCCAGGTGAGGCGGAACGACGGGTCGGTGCGGGACATCACCGACGCCTACCTGGCGTACCAGGTCCATCCCGACCACGCCGGGCTGGTCGACGAGGTGATCGACTGGTACGACGGCACGGCGGGGGACGTCGAGCGCACGGTGCTGCCGAGCGCCGCCGACGAGTTCGGCGTGGCGAGGTGGGTGGCGCACGGCTACGAGACCGACCCCACCGCGCTCGGCGACACCGGGTCCTGGACCCAGCTCAACCAGCGGGACCTCACCGACGTGGAACAGCCGGTGCTGCCGGACGGCTTCCGGTTCCGCACCGCCGACGAGGCCGGAATGGCAGCCTCGACGATCATGTGGCTGGACGGGGCGAACCAGACCGCCGAGTTCGAACCGGTCGGGACGCATCCGGGCTACCGGCGGCTGGGCCTGGGACGGGCGATGCTCCTGCACGGGATGCACCTGGCGCGCGCCGCCGGGGCCACCCGGATGACGGTCGCCTGCCTGGGCGCTCCGGGACATCCCAAGGCGCGCGGGCTGTACCACGGCGTCGGGTTTCGGGAGCTGTCGCGGGACGCGCCACTCATCAAGACCACAGGGATCTAGCGCAACCCGAACACAGGTCCCCGCGGTCGGAACGGCAGGCTTCGGCCCATGGGTATCAGGAACGCGTGTTCGCGGCGGATCCGCAGCACATCGCAGTACCCGTCGGTGATGACCAGCACCGGGCCGTCGGACGGGAAGTCGTCGGCGCGTTCCAGGAGGTCGACGCCCGGCTGGAGCCTGGTACCGCCACGGCCGCGCACGGCGACCCGGCCCGCGATGTCCGCGACCGGCACGTACCCGGCGTCGTAAGCGACGGCATCGCAGAACACGACGCGAGCGGCGGGCACGTCGCGGGCGGCCGAGTAGGAGGCGATGGCGCCGAGCGCCTTGCCGAGCAGGCGCACGTCCATCGAGCCCGACGTGTCCAGCACGACACCGAACGTCGACTGCCGCACCGCCTCCGACGGCCGCACCCAGCCGGGACGGGGGATGTGCGGTGTCGACGACTGGCGGCGGGACGCGCGGGCGTAGCTGCGCCTGCGCTCCAGCACCGGCACGAACTCCTCGAACCAGCGGGCGAGTTGGGCGTCCCACTCCAGCGGCGGGTGTTCCAGCGCGCGGATCTCCTCCACGAGCCCTGCGGGCAGCGTGCCGCGCAGCACGGGGTCGTGGTAGGCGAGACCGGTCAGCAGGGAGCGGCGGTAGAAGTCGTCGAGGTCCGTCGCCCGGCGCGGGCTCCCGGCGTGCGGCAGGGGTTCGCCGAGCACGTCACCGAGCCCTCGGCCGCGCAACGTGGCGAGCTTGCGGTAGCGGCGCAGGTCACCCGCGATCCGGTCGTACACGGACTCGGCGGACATCCCGCGCAACTCCGGGTCGTGCAGCAGGCCGTCGGGCATCGTGCCGACGGCCATCTCGACCAGCCAGCCGTTGATCACGTAATCCGCGGCCACGTTCCACAGGTACGGGTCGCGGCCGCCGACGCGGTCGCCGTGCCGCAACGCGGCGTGCAGCATCTCGTGCGCCAGCACGAACCGCCACTCCGTGAAGTGCAGCCTCGTCAGCGGGTTCACGTAGATCTCGCCCGCCTGGGCGTTGACCGCGGCGACCGAGATGTCCCACGCCTGCGCCAGCTCCGCGTCCGCCACGATCCGCATCGACGACGCGAGCGCGCCGAGCAGCGGGTAGGACGCCACGAACCAGCTCAACGCCAGGTCCCACGGCTTGCGGACCGTCCGGTTGGCGTCGATCGACGGCCGGGCACCCCCCGCGACGTCCACCGCCGCCGTCACGGCCGCCGTCAGACCGTAGGCGAACCGGTTCGTCCAGTAGTCCGGCTCTCGCCGCCCCGGCGGCTTCACCAGGGTGTCCATCCGCCCGCCCGCCGTGCCACAACCGCGCACCGACTCGGGCACGCCGCCGCGCCGCCACTGCCGGGCCAGCACGTCCTCTTCCGCCGTCGGCAGGTCCAGCGGCAGCGGCACAGGAGCCGTGCCGAACTTGATCCCGGCGAGGAACCGGTTCACCACCACGTCCCGCGCGACGGAGCCGGGATCGTCGGTCTCGACGTCCAGGTGGCCAAGGCCCAGGTGCAGCAGGCAGTGCGCGAACACCCACGCCCACTCGCGCTCGGTGCCGTGCCGAGTCGGGTGCGCGTGCACCACCCCGTCGGAGTCCACAACGGCCCACCCGTCCGACGGGCAGATCCCGTCGTCGCGCCGGACGACACCACCGCCGAGCGCGCCGAACAGCGGGTGCCGCTTGATCAGCGCCCACCCCTTCAGGAACTCCTCGTCCTGCTCCTTCCGGCGCACCACGTCAGGCGCGCGCCGCGACCAGGCGCGGCAGATCTCGGGTGACCTCCACCAAGAACCACGTCGGCAACGCGGGCACACCGTTCTCGTCAGCGGCAAGCACCATCTGCGCAATTTCCAGCGACAACTCGGCAAGCTCGACCAGCAGCGCCTTGCCACGGTGCGCGAGCTGCCTACCCGCCGCAGACGCGTGCGCCTTGTCGGCAGGCAACTCCTTGCCCAGCCGCGCCCGGAACGCCTCGGCGAGGAAGTACAGCAGATCCCGGTCCTCCGGCGCGTGCGGCCAGCGGACATCCCCGCGCAGCACCGCGTCCAGCGTGAAGGAGTGCCGGACCACCTTGGTGTACGCGGCGAACATCGACGCGTGCGCCGCAGTCAACGTGCCGTAGGCAAGAACCTTGACCATCTCCTCACCAATGCCAGAGCCGACCGAGTGCAGCGCATCGGACAACATGTGCCAACCACGCGGCGTGGAGAACGGCTCCTCCACCTTCGGCGGCGCACTCCACAGGTGATCCGGCCGCTGGGTGAGGTAATCCAGCACCCACGGATGAATACCCGCGTTCCCGGCCCACTCGTGCCAATCACTAGCCGACACCCGCAGGTGAACGTGCACCATGCGATTCACCAACGCCGACGCCATCGGCCGAGCCAACGCGTTGTCCGTCGACCGATTGCCGGCACCAATGACCACGGACCCCTTCGGCAACTCGTAGGACCCGATGCGACCATCCAGGATCAGCGAGTAGAACGCCTTCTGCACCTCAGGCGACGACGCGTTCAACTCGTCGAGGAACAGGCAGTACGGTTCATCGCGGGCAATCGACTCCGGCGGCGCGAACCGCGACCGCCCATTCACCAGCTCGGGCACACCAATCAGGTCCTCCGGCGCAAGCTGCGTGCCAAGCAACGTGACGCACTCCAACCCAAGCGACTCCGCGAAATCCCTGACCAGCGACGACTTCCCAATACCGGGAGCGCCCCAGAGGAACACCGGACGCACCACAGCCACGTGCAGCAACACCTCGGGGAGGTGCGCGGGCGTGACAGCTATCGACGACTGCAACGGGACTTCTCGTGGCTCATGCGGACCAGAATGCCCGACAGACCCCCGCCAAGCGACCGAATTCCACCTCACCCGTTGCCCAGACCCGTTTCACTCCACACAACACCCGATGCCGTAGCACTACCCGGTCGCACGGGCCGCATCCAGATCCCCCGAAAAACCCGCCGTCAACGCAAGCGTCGCACGACGGGCCGCAGCGATCACCTCAGCCGGAGTCGCATCGGTCCCCTTCGCCGCAAGCAAAGCCGCGCCCACGGTGTCGAACGCCATCCGGACATACAAGCGGTCACAATCCACCGCCAACAGATCGATAACGGCGTCAAACCCAGACCGAACATCCCGCCCCTGCGCAACCAACCGCCGCATGAGCGGCTGATTCGCCTGCGCCAGCAGCATCGCCTTGATTCGTTCCGGGGTAGTGCCATCAACCCACCGCACAGCGGCACGCCGGAGCAGATCAGGCGCAGGCGGCTGCTCGGCGATCCACGCGAGCAACGCATCCAACTCGTGCCTGCGCTCCTCCATGAGGCTCTCGGCAATCGCCTCCTTGTTCTGGAAGTGGTAGTAGAGCGACGACTTGGTAATCCCCAGCGCAGTGGAAATATCCCTGGTAGTCGTTCCCTCGTACCCCTTCTCCGTGAACAACTCGAGCGAAACGCGAAGGATCTCCGCCCGCGTCTCAGCACCAGAGCGCCGCTCTGCCGTACCAGTCACCATCCAGTCCTCTCTACCCACACCAAGCCTACTTGACTACCGAACGCCCGTTCGGCTAGCTTCGCATCCACTGAACGAACGCCCGTTCGGCAACTCTGAGCAACAAGGAAGTCACCCTGAACACACGCATCGCCATCATCGGCGCAGGCCCCGGCGGCCTGCTCTGCGCCCGAGTCCTCCAACGGCACGGCATCACCGCCACCGTCTACGACACCGACACCTCGATCGACGCCCGCGACCCCGGCGGCACGCTGGACCTCAAAGCCGAATCCGGCCAGATCGCGCTGGAAGACGCCGGGCTCGCAGACGAGTTCACCGCACTCGCCCGCCCCGAAGGCCAGGCCAAGTCCACCCTCAACCACCACGGCACCGTGCTAGCCACATTCACACCGGACGAACACGACACCGCCGCATCGGAAATCGACCGCGGCCAACTACGCGCCCTGATCGCCGAACACGTCAACCCGAACACCGTGCGCTGGGGACACAAGCTGGAAGCCGCGACGCCGCAAGGCGGTGGCCGGCACCGACTGGAGTTCACCAACGGCACAACCGACGAGGTAGACCTAGTGATCGGCGCAGACGGCGCGTGGTCACGGATCCGGCAACTGGTCAGCGAAGCCGTACCCACCTACAGCGGCATCTCGCTACTAGACGTCACCTTCGACGACGTCGACCGCCACCACCCCGACATCGCCGCACTGGTCGGGGACGGCCACATGTTCGCCACCAGCGGCACCGGACAGGCCATCATCGGCCAGCGCAACAGCAACGGACGGGTGCACGGGTTCATCGGCATGCGCGTGCCACTCAACTGGGCAGACCAAGCCGGGATCGACACGAACGACACCGAGGCGATACGGCAGTTCCTGCAAGCCGAGTTCGCGGACTGGTCCAAGGACCTGCTGCCATTCATCACCGAAAGCGCCAGATTCGCCAACCGCCCCCTGCACGCACTGCCCACACCGCTCACCTGGCCATCCACCCCCGGCGTCACCCTCCTCGGCGACGCCGCGCACCTGATGTCGCCGTTCGGTGGCTTCGGCGTCAACCTCGCCTTACTCGACGGCGCCGAACTAGCGCGAGCGCTCGCCGAAGAGACCACGGTCGACACGGCCATCACCCGGTACGAGGCGACCATGCTCCCCAGGGCAAACGAACTGGCCGCAGGCGCGAACGACGCACTCGACCGGTTCTTCTCCCCCACCGCGCTAGACCCCGCCACCATCCCCAACCCCCGCGCGGAACACGACCGGTCCGTCGCCGCCGCGGCCCAGTACCGCCGCACCCGCTCCGGCGTGGACGGCACGTGGATGCTCCGGTTCCGAACACCACGCGGCGAGCGTCAACTGGACCTCACCCTCACCACGACCGGATCCGCACTGGCGGGCGCGCTCGACGGCACAGTGATCGAGGACGGCCACATCGCGGGTGCCGACATCAGCTTCACCACGCACCTCACCACACCGTTCAAGATGAAGGTCAGGTGCACCGCGTCGATCGACGGCAACACCATGACCGGCAAGGCGAAGGCCGCGATGATGGCGCTCCCGTTCACCGCCGAGCGCGAGGCCTGACCAGGGTCACGTAGGACGTGCGCTGGGACTGATCAACCCGGTCTCGTAGGCGACGATGACCGCCTGGACGCGATCGCGCAGGCCGAGCTTGGCGAGGATGCGGGCGACGTGGGTCTTGACCGTGGCCTCGGACAGGTACAGCCGGGCGGCGAGTTCGGCGTTGCTCAGGCCCTCCGCGAGGAGGCGAAGGACCTCCAGTTCCCGCGGGGTGAGCGCGGACAGGTCGCGGTGCAGCGCGGCGGTGTCGGCGCCGCGGCCCGCGAACCGCTCCACGAGGCGACGGGTGATCGCCGGGGCGAGCAGGGCGTCACCGGAGCGGACCAAGCGGACGGCCGCGACCAGGTGTTCGGGGGTGACGTCCTTGAGCAGGAAACCGCCCGCCCCCGCGGACAGCGCCGCGTACACGTAGTGGTCCAGGTCGAACGTGGTCAGGATGATCACCCGCGGTTCGCCCGCCGCGCCGGTCAGGATGCGCCGGGTGGCCTCCAGCCCGTCCATCTCGGGCATCCGGACGTCCATCAGCACGACGTCCGGTCTGGTCCGCCGGACTGCGTCGACGGCCTCCGCCCCGTTCGTCGCCTCGGCGACCACGTCGATGCCGTCTGCGGTGAGGATCATCCGGAAGCCGGTGCGGACCAGCGTCTGGTCGTCGGCGACGACGACGCGCAGCGGGCAGGTCACGTCGCCCCCAGCGGGATCAGCGCGGTCACCCGGTAGCCACCGAGCAGGCGGGGCCCGGCGCGCAGGGTCGCGCTGTAGACGGCGAGCCGTTCGCGCAGCCCGATCAGACCTCGGCCGCTGCCCGTGGCGGCCGGGTCCGGCGCGCCGCCGGTGTCGGTGACCTCCACGCGCAGCTGGTCGGCGCCGTAGTCGAGGGTGACCTCGGCGGACGCGCCCTTGGCGTGCTTCACGGTGTTGGTCAGGGCCTCCTGCACGACCCGGTAGGCGGCCAGTTCGACCCCGGACGGCAGCGGCCGCTGATCACCCACCACGGTCAGCCGGACCAGGACGCCCGTGTCCCGGACGCGCGCGACCAGCGCCTCCACCTGGTCGAGGCCTGGTTGGGGCGCCAGGTCGCCGGGGCCCTCGGCGTCCATCGTGAGCAGCCCCATCACGTGGCGCAGCTCGGACATCGCCGCCCGGCCACCCGCCTCGACCGCGAGCAGCGCGTCGCGAGCCTGGTCGGGAGAGGCGTCCATGACCTTGCGGGCGGCACCCGCCTGGATGACCATCACGCTCACGTTGTGCGTGACCACGTCGTGCAGCTCGCGGGCGATCCGCGCGCGCTCGGCCTCGACCGCGCGGCGCTCCGCGTTGGCGCGGTCGCGTTCCAGCGCCAGGACGCGCAGCTGCCCCACCCCGGTGCGGAGCTTCCACGTGCGCATCCCGTTGGCCGCCACGACGATCGGCACCAGGATCAGGAAGGGCGCGACCTCGTTCGGCACGACCGGCAGATCGCCGTCGGTGAAGAGGCCGACCACCAGCACCGACACCAACACGCTGCCCAGCGTCGGGATCCGGTACGGGCTGTACGCGGCGGCGGTGTACGCGGCGATGACGCAGGCGTAGAAGGTGACGCGGGGCGCGTCCTCCGAGGTGAGCACTGCGGCGAACAGCACGACCCACAGCACGGCGAGCGGGTACCTGCGGCGGTGGGCAATTGCCACCGCCGCCACAACGGCCAGCACCGCCGCCCAGGCCCTGGTGTCCGATGGCGGCTCGTAGACCACGATCGGACCGCCGCCGAACGGGGCGTGGGGATGCGGCACCTCGCCGCGGTTGAGGGCGTACTCCACCGTGAAGACGCCGACGACCACCGCCAGGACCACGTCGAACACCCACCCGCGCGTCGTGAGCATGGGCAGCGGACCGCTCGGCCGGGCCCAGGCCCGCAGCAGGTCCACCACCTTGGTCGTCACCGGCTCATTCTGGCGGACAGGTGGGGCATCGGGCATCCCTCGCTGGACTACACCGCAGGGATGACGCCGGGGCGCTCTCATCCCAACGAGGTACCGGAAATGGCCCGGCGTGCGGACTCGCCACGACCGGGTGCGCTCCTAGCGTTCTCCAGGCCTGATCCGACCGCCCCTGGGAGACCGACGATGACCGCACCGCTGATCGAGCTGCACGCCGTGAGCCGCCAGTACGACGAGGGACCGCCCGCGCTGGACGACGCGACCTTGTCGGTGCGGGCGGGTGAGGCCGTGGCGATCCTCGGTCCGTCCGGCAGCGGGAAGTCCACGCTGCTCAACCTGATCGCGGGCCTCGACCGGCCGAACGCGGGCACGGTGACCGTGGACGGCGTGCGCGTGGACCGACTGGGTGAGGCCGCGTCGGCGCGCTACCGGCGGGCCAAGATCGGCATGGTCTTCCAGTTCTTCAACCTGCTGGACGACCTGACCGTGGCCGACAACGTCGCCCTGCCCGCCCAGTTGGCGGGCATGCCCAGTGGCGAGGCGGGGAAGCGGGCCGCCGAGCTGCTCGGTGCGCTCGGCGTCGAGCGGCACTCCCGTGCCTATCCCGGCAGGCTGTCCGGCGGTGAGCGCCAGCGCGTCGCGGTGGCCAGAGCGCTGATGAACCGCCCGGCCCTGCTGCTGGCCGACGAGCCGACGGGGGCACTGGACACCGCGTCCGGCGAGGACGTCAGCGCGCTGCTGGCCGAGTTGAACGCCGACGGCCAGACCATCGTCGTCGTCACGCACGACCTCGCGCTGGCCCGGTCGTGCACCACCCGCACGATCAGCCTGGTCGACGGCCGGATCGCCGATGACGTCACCGCGGCGCCGACCCGATGAGCGCGCTGGGGAAGGTGGTCCGCTCCGGCGTGGGCCGCAGACGGGTGCAGACGGTGGTGGTCGGGCTCGCCGCGGCGATGGCGGTGACCGCGTCGGTGCTCGCGGGGTCGCTGCTGGTGGCGTCCAGCGCGCCGTTCGACACCGCGTTCACCGAGCAGAACGGCCCGCACCTGGCCGCCCAGTTCGACGCGGGCAAGTCCACCGCCGCGGTCCTGGAGGCTTCCAAGACCGCCACGGGCGTCACGGGGGCGGCAGGTCCGTTCCCGACCGCCTCGGCCGTCCCGACGCTCGACACCGGGCCGAAGCTGCCGCCCATGACGGTGGTCGGCCGGGCCGATCCCGGCGGACCGGTCGACGCCGTGTCGCTGGTCGAGGGCACGTGGGTCACCGGCCCCGGCCAGGTCGTGGTGTCGGCCGACTTCAGGATGCCGGACGTGCTGAGCCGCACGGTCCGGTTCCCCGACCTGCCCGGTGCCCCGGAGTTGGAGGTCGTCGGGGTCGCCCGCTCGATCAGCCGCACCGCAGACCTCTGGGTGTGGCCGTCCCAGGTCGCTGCGCTGACCGCTCCCGGCACGGCGGGCGGGTTCCAGGTGCTCTACCGCTTCGCCGACGCGGCCACGGTCGAGCAGGTCGACGCGAGCAGTGCGGCGGCCGTCCCCGCCGAGGGGCTGAGCGGGTCGCGGTCGTGGCTCGCCGTCCGGCAGGACGCGGTGAAGGAGGCGGCGCTGTTCGTCCCGTTCCTCGTCGCGTTCGGTGCGCTGGGCCTGGTCATGTCCGTGCTCATCGTCGGCAACGTGGTCGCGGGCGCGGTGGCGTCCGGTCTGCGGCGCATCGGCGTCCTCAAAGCGCTCGGGTTCACGCCCGCGCAGGTCGTCCGTGCCTACGTGGCCCAGGCGTTGGTACCGGCGGTCGTCGGGACGGCGTTCGGCGTGGTCGCGGGCAACCTGTTGGCCATCCCGGTGCTGGCCGAGACCAGTGAGGTCTACGGCACCACGGTGTCCCCCGTCGCCCCGTGGGTCGACATCGCCGTGGTCGCGGGGGTGCTGGGCGTGGTCGCGGTGACGGCGTGGACGAGCGCGTGGCGCGCCGGGCGGCTGCGAACGGTCGACGCGCTTGCAGTGGGCCGCACTCCCCGCGCCGGTCGCGGTCTGCGGATGGCGCGGCTGACCGCGCGGCTGCCGCTGCCGCGTCCGGTCAGCTTGGGGCTCGCCCACCCGTTCACCAGACCCGCGCGGGCACTGGCCATGCTCGCGGCCATCGTGTTCGGTGCCACCGCTGTCACCTTCGCCGTCGGTCTCGGGCAGTCGCTGGCGGACATCCAGGACGCCAGGGACCACGAGACCGACGTCGTCATCGGCACCGACCGGCAGGGCCTGACCGGCGCGCTGCCCCGGACCCTCGACGCGGCCGCGGTCAACGCGGCCATCTCCGCCCAGTCCGGGACGCTGGCGCACTTCAGCACGGCCAGGCGCGAGATGACCGTCGCCGGGTTCTCCGGGGCGACCACGGTCACGGCGTTCGACGGCGATGTCACCCCCGGCGACTACCGGATGATCTCGGGCGAGTGGTTCGACGCACCCGGTGAAGCCGTGGTGCCGTCCGCGTTCCTGACCGCGACCGGCAAGAAGCTCGGCGACCCGGTCACGCTGGACGACCGCGGCCGGTCGGTGACCGTGCGGATCGTCGGCGAGGTGTTCGACACCCGCAACGACGGCATGTCCGTCTTCACCGGGTTGGCGACACTCACCGATCCGGTGGTCAACAGCTTCGGCATCGGACTGCGGCCGGGCACGGACGTGACCGCCTACCTCGACGGCCTCAACGCCGCGCTGCGCCCGCTGGGCGTCACCGCGCGAGCGGGCGAGCAGGGGTTCAGCGACACGCTCGTCACGATCGGCGCCCTCACGGCGTTCCTGACGCTGCTGCTCATCGCCGTGGCCGGTCTGGGCGTGCTCAACGGTGTCGTGCTCGACACCCGCGACCGCGTGCACGACCTAGGCGTGCACAAGGCACTCGGGATGACGCCACGGCAGACGATCGCGATGGTGCTCTCCTCGGTCGCCGTGGTCGGACTGGTCGGCGGAGCGATCGGCGTGCCGCTCGGCATCGCCCTGCACGACGCGGTCCTGCCCGCGATGGGCCGCAGCGCAGGCACCGGCCTGCCGGTCTCCTCGTTCGCCGTCTACAGACCGGTCGAGGTGGTCCTGCTCGGTCTCGGCGGACTGGCCATCGCGATGCTCGGCGCACTGCTCCCCGCAGGATGGGCGGCCCGGACCCGAACGGCGACGGCGTTGAGGGCCGAGTGACGCCACGGGTGGCTCCTCCCCGAGCTGAAGCAAGAGGTTTCGCCCCTCGCGGGTCGATCCCCCTGCTTCACAGCCCGACGCCGCACGAACTACCAGCGAAGGACGGTGTACCGACCACGGCCTAGTCCAAGTTCCAGCCGTTCGCCAACTGGTGGCACGGAGGTCCGCCTGGCGGCGGATCTCCCGCCCTTGCCCCGCCTCTGCGGGACCTCCGTGGACACCCACGAGTTCGGGCGAATCGTCCAGCGAGACGTGCTCGGCCAGCACCACCGTCCAGCGCACGTGGTGATGGAGTCGAACCGGCCGATGGAGGTGTCGAAGCGCACCAGAACGACCTCGACCAGCACGGCCGTCGGGCCTGATTCGCCGCAGAACGAGTCAGCCGCGAGCACTGAGCCACGTACGGCCAAGTGGTCGTGCCACCGGGGCGGCCGAGGTTCTCCGGTAATGACGGAGTGGCGGTGACCACCGACGCACCGGGGTAGGGCACGGAGTGGACGCCTCGGACGAGGTGGGCACCACCGAGCAACCGCGCATGGACCGTGCGCACACCGAGGACAGGTTTGGTGCACGATGCCGTGGTCGACGCCGCCACTCGTGCCGCACGTCGGTGCTTCGCCGCAGGAGGTGCTGTCGTCGTCGAAACCTTCCGCGTGGCGAGCCCTGCTCGCATGCCCAGGCGCTGAACCCGACGACGGCCGCAGGTGGGGACGAGCGCCAAGCCTCCGAGGATGAGCAGCAGACCGCTCATCACCACCCGGACCGTGCGTGCCGAGGCGTTGTTAGGTCGTCTGACGGCGAGGAAGACGGCCCCACCACACCGAGTTGTGTCCGCGTCGAAGGGTTCACGGCCGCGTTGTAGGACGCGGCGGGTGCAACAGGCGCTGCGCAGACGTCGCGCGCTCCGGTGCTGCCCCGCCGCGCATGTCCGGCCATCCCTACCGGCCGGTGGCACCACGCCCAGAGGTGCCGACAGGCTCATCAACCGGACGACCTCGGCACCGACGCGTTCCCAGCGACGCACCGTGGCGGATGAGCCTGCGCGTCGACCTGAACCACAAAACGACCGGTCCCGCGATCAGGACCCGGCTCGACTCGTCAAGGTCGTCGCGGCGATGAAGGGTGGGTTCGATGGCTGACGGACGCACAGGCCGCCCATGGGTAATGGGCGCTGCTTCCTCCTGCGCGCAGCAGGCCGGTCGAGCCAGGCACGCGCGCGTTCCATGATCCGCCGCGAACACCGCGCGCCTCAGGACCCACGGGCTGAGCGGGTCCAGCCAAGTGCTGGACAGGTCCCCTTTCAGCGCAACGGAAGCATCGGTTCACGGCGCGTCCCTAGCCACAATATCTACCACGTGGTAGATATTGTGGGAGCGCTTCCACACACTGCCTCCACCGTTGAAGTCAGGAGTCGAAGATGACCGAACCTTCCGTGCAGCTGTACTCGGTCCGCGACGCGTTCGCGGCCGATCCGACCGGCACCCTGCGGCGGCTGGCCGCCATCGGGTTCACGAAGGTCGAGCCCTACGGGGTGCTGGAGAACGCCGACGTCCTGCGGACCGGGCTGCCGGAGCACGGCCTGACCGCGCCCACCGCGCACGCCCAGCTCGTCGGCGCCGAACAGGCGCCGGTGTTCGCGGTGGCGGCCGAGTGCGGCATCGGGGTCGTCATCGATCCGTTCATCGGCGCGGAGAAGTGGCAAGAGGCGGCGGACATCGCCGCGACGGCAGCCGCGCTGAACGACGCGGCGGCCGTGGCGGCGGAGCACGGCGTGCGGGTCGGCTACCACAACCACTGGTGGGAACTGGAGTCCCGGATCGACGGTCGCAGCGCGTTCGAAGTGCTGGCCGACCAGCTCGACCCGCGGGTGGTGCTGGAGGTCGACACCTACTGGGCGACCGCGGGCGGTGAGGACGCGCCCGCGCTGCTGCGCCGCCTCGGCGACCGGGTGCACGCGATCCACGTGAAGGACGGCGGTCTGAACACCGACGGGTCCGGGCAGGTGCCTGCCGGGCAGGGGCGGGTGCCCATCGCCGACGTGCTCGCGGCGGCCCCGAACGCCTTGCGGGTGGTCGAGTTCGATGCTTACGACGGCGATGTGTTCGACGGGATCGCCGCCAGTCGTGCCTTCCTCGCGGGCGCCGACCGGTGACCGCCAGGACCGGTCCGGTCGGCGTCGGGCTGATCGGCGCGGGGACCATCAGCGAGACGTACCTGACGAACCTCACGGGGTTCCCGGACGTGCGGGTGCTGGCGGTGGCCGACCTCGACACCGAGCGGGCCGCGGCGCAGGCCGAGCGGCACGGTGTCCCGCGCTCCGGCGGAGTGGCCGCGGCGCTCGGGGATCCCGACGTCGAGATCGTGGTCAACCTGACCATCCCGGCCGCGCACGTGGGGGTCGGGCTCGCCGCGCTGGACGCGGGCAAGCACGTGTGGACCGAGAAGCCGCTGGCGCTGGACCGGGAATCGGCGCGCACGCTGCTGAGCCGGGCCCAGGAAACGGGGTTGCGGGTGGCGAGCGCGCCGGACACCGTGCTCGGGGCGGGCCTGCAGACCGCGCGGCGGGCGATCGACGCGGGCCGGATCGGCGAGCCGCAGACCGCGTTGACGATCTTCCAGACGCCCGGTCCCGAGCGGTGGCACCCGGCGCCGGAGTTCCTGTTCCAGCAGGGCGGCGGGCCGCTGCTGGACATGGGCCCGTACTACCTGACCACGCTGGTGCAGCTGTTCGGCGCGATCCGGCGGGTCACCGCCACCGCGAGCCGGGCCCGCGACACCAGGGTCATCGGCGACGGGCCGCGCAAGGGCAAGGAGTTCGCGGTGACGGTGCCGACGTCGGTACAGGCGCTGGTCGAGTTCGACCGCGGCGGCTCGGCCCAGGTGGTGCTGAGCTTCGACTCCGCCTTGCCGCGCATGGGTTTCGTGGAGGTCACCGGCACGCGCGGCACCGCTGTGCTACCGGATCCGAACATGTTCGACGGGGCGACCGAGCTGCACCTGCCGGACGGCGATGGACCGGAAACCCTTGCGGCGCAAGGGCATGGTGCTTCCAGGGGAACCGGCGTGCTGGAATTCGCCCGCGCGATCCGGGCAGGTGTGCCGGAACGGGCGTCCGGCGCGCTGGCGTTCCACGTGCTCGACGCCATGCTGGCGATCGACGAGTCGGCGGCGCTCGGCAGGACGGTGGACGTGACGAGCACGGTCGACGTGCCGCCCGCGCTGCCCGAGGACTGGGACCCGCTGGCCGC
>JBDSAJ010000609.1:0-4567 GCA_039922235.1 Umezawaea sp. | reverse complement strand
GGCGAGCCGCTCGACCAGGATCGGGCGCAGCTCCTCGCGGTTGGCCGTCCGGTCGGCGTTGCGGGCGAACCGCGGGTCGTCCGCGGTCTCAGGGGTGCCGAGCACGGCGCAGAGCCTGCGGAACTGGCCGTCGTTGGCGGCGGCCACGATGAGGTTGTCGTCAGCCGTCGGCAGCGGCTCGTACGGGAAGACGCTCGGGTGCGCGTTGCCCATCCGCAGCGGCACGACCCCGCCCGCCACGTACGCGGAACTGTGGTTCACCAGCCCCGTCAGCGCGGACGACAGCAGGTTGACCTCGACGTGCTGGCCTTCGCCGGTGGCGTCGCGGTGCCGCAGCGCGGCCAGGATGCCGATCACGGCGTGGTTGCCCGCCATCACGTCGAACACCGATATCCCGGCCCGCATCGGCGGCCCGTCGGGTTCGCCGGTGAGGCTCATCAGGCCGGACATCGCCTGGACCATGAGGTCGTAGCCGGGCACCTTGGCGCCCGCGCCGGACCCGAACCCGCTGATCGACGCGTAGACGACACCGGGGTTGGCCGCCCGCACGTCGGCGTAGCCGAGGCCGAACCGGGCCATGCCGCCCGCCTTGAAGTTCTCGATCACCACGTCGGCGCGGGCCGCCAGCTCGCGGGCCAGACGGGCATCGGCCTCGTCGCCGAGGTCCAGCGCCACCGAGCGCTTCCCCCGGTTGACGCCCAGGTAGTAGGTCGACACGTCGTCGCGCACCGGCGGCGTCCACGTCCGCGTCTCGTCGCCCTGCGGCGACTCGACCTTCACCACCTCGGCGCCCAGGTCCGCCAACAGCATCGTGGCGTACGGGCCTGCCAGCACACGGGAGAAGTCGGCGACGAGCACACCCGACAGCGGCCCGCCCGCGGTCTTCGATTCAGCCATCTTCATCCCCAGCTGTCCGGTAGACGGACAGCTGTCCGCCTTTCGTTGAGCATCCGCGCGCACCTCTCCCGAGTCAAGGGGGCAAGGTCAGGCGGGACAGACGAGGCAGAGCCAGGGGTGAAGCACGCTCAGGCAGGGCGGATCTCGGCCTGGGGCCGGGACTCCACCAGCGACCAGTCCGCCGAGACGTCACCGGCCGCGCGCAGCAGCAGCGGCAGGTATTCGCCGGTCAAGACCTCGACCGAGGTCTCCGCGGCGTGCACGGTCACGTTCATCGCCGCGCGCACAGCTCCCATCCCATCGCGCACCGGCACGGCCACCGACCGCACGCCGGGGGCCAGTTCCTCGTCAGCCAGCGCCCAGCCCCTGGCCCGCACCACGGCGAGTTCGGCCTCCAGCGCCTCCGGATCGAGCGGCACCCCCGGCAGTCCCGAGCGGCTCGGCTCGGCCAGCAGCGCCTCGCGCTCGGACCGGCCGAGCGCGGCGAGCAGGACCTTGCCCTGCGACGTCCGGGCGGCGGGGAACCGCGTGCCGACCGCGACCCGCAGCGCGATGATCTTCGGAACGGCCACGCGGGCGATGTAGACGATGTCGGACCCGTCGAGCTGCGACATCGACGACGACTCCCCGGTCCTCTTGACCAGGTCCTCCAGGTGCGGGCGGGCGACGTCCCACATCCCGAGCGACCCGACGTAGGCCATCCCGAGCCGCAGCACCCGCGGCGTCAGGGTGAAGGTCGGACCGTCCGAGCGCACGTAGCCGAGTTCCTGGAGGGTCAGCAGCAGCCTGCGGACCGTCGGCCGGGCCAGGCCCGCGGCCGTCGCGACCTCGCTCAGGCTCATCCTCGGGTGGTGCTCGTCGAAGCAGCACAGCACGTCCAGACCACGGGCGAGCGCCTCGACGAAGTCGGGTCCCGTGCCACGTCCAGCCATCGGAACCTCCCCCGGTCGGTGAATCGGCGTGATGGTCGCACAGTAACCCTTGACAGGCTGGAAAACACGAACCAAGGTTACCCGGCGACCGCACAGCGGACACTTGTCCGCAAGTCGATCAGCAGGTCTGTCCAGGTGCTACAGCGAGGTGGCCGTGATGAACCCCGATGAGATCCGCGCGGCCAACGGCGGCCGTCCGGTCGTCTTCCGCAACGCCACCGTGCTCACCATGGACGGCCAGGGCGTCATCGAGAACGGCAACGTGCTCGTCGTCGGCGAGGACATCGCCGAGGTCGGGCGCTCAGTCACCGCTCCCGACGGGGCACTGGAGGTCGACGCCACCGGCGGGATCCTGATGCCGGGGATGGTCGACACCCACCGGCACATGTGGCAGAGCGCGCTGCGCGGGCTCGGCGCCGACTGGACGCTGTCGCAGTACTTCGTCTTCTACTACCTGAGCTGGGGCAAGGTCTTCCGGCCCGAGGACATCCTGGCGGGCAACCTGCTCTCGGCCGCGGAAGCCGTCGACGCCGGGGTCACCACGACCGTGGACTGGTCGCACGGCCTCCAGACGATCGAGCACGGCGAGGCGGCGCTGGCCGCGCTGCGCACGTCGCCCGGCCGGTTCGTGCTGGCCTACGGCAACCTCCTCGGAGCGCCGTGGGAGTGGACGAACAGCCCCGAGTTCCGCGCGTTCGTCGACCGCGAGTTCGCCGGCCGCGACGACATGCTCGGCCTCCAGCTCGCCTTCGACGTCACCGGCGACCCCGCGTTCCCGGAGCGGGCCGCGTTCGAGGCCGCCCGCGAACTCGGCCTGCCGGTCACGACGCACGCGGGCGTCTGGGGCGCGACGACCGACGAGAGCATCCGGCTGATGTGGGACGGCGGCTTCATGACGCCGGACGTCACCTACGTGCACGCCGCCACCCTGAGCGAGGACTCCTACCTGCGGATCGCCGCCAGCGGCGGCTCGGTGTCCGTGGCCGCCGAGAGCGAGCTGAACGCCGGGCAGGGCCATCCGCCGACGTGGCGGTTGCGCAGGCACAACATCCCCGTGTCGCTGTCGATGGACACCAGCGTGTGGATGAGCGGAGACCTGTTCTCCGCCATGCGCGCGACCATGTCCGCCGACCGCGGCCACGAGCACGTGGCGGCGCACGAGAACGGTGACACGGTGGTGCACAACAGCCTGCGCGCCGAGGAGGTCGTGCGCTGGGCCACGGTCGGCGGCGCGAAGGCGCTCGGCCTGGACGACAAGATCGGCACCGTCACCGCGGGCAAGAAGGCCGACCTGGTGCTGCTCAAGAACGACCGCTCGCCCGCGATGTACCCGATCCTGCACCCGTACGGCACCGTCGTGTTCCAGGCGGGTCGCGGCGACGTGCACACCGTGCTGGTCAACGGCCAGGTCGTGAAGCACGAGCACGGCCTCGTCGGGGTCGACCTGCGGAGGGCCAAGGACTCCGTGGCGAACACCGTCGAGCACGCCCGCGCCGCGATGGGCGAGGACGCGTGGCGGGAGAGCATGGCGCCCGAACTCCCCACCACCGAGCGGATCCCCAACCCGTACACCTACACCGAGTACACCGGCGCCGAGGACGGCCACCGGGCACAGCGGGACGGGGAATGACGAGCGTACTGGCGATCTCGGGCAGCTTGCGCGCCGCGTCGCACAACACCGCGCTGCTGCGCGCGGCGCGCGAGCACTCCCCCGACGGCGTCAGCGTGACGCTCTACCAGGGGCTGGCGGGCGTTCCGCCCTACAACGGCGACCTGGACGACGACCACGTCCTGCCCGCCGCCGTCGCCGACCTGCGCGCCCGGATCAGCGAGGCCGACGGCCTGCTGATCGCGAGCCCGGAGTACAACCACTCGGTTCCCGGCGTGCTCAAGAACGCGCTCGACTGGGCGTCCCGCCCGAGGACCGGCTCTTCGCTGCGGCACAAGGACGTCGCGCTCATCGGTGCGTCCACCGGTCACTTCGGCACCGCCCGCGCGCAGGTCGCGCTGCGCGAGGTCCTCGCGGCGACCGGCAGCCACGTCCTGCTCACCCCCGAGGTGCTGGTGTTCACCGCGCACCAGCGCTTCGACGAGGCGGGCGTCCTGCACGACCCCGTCACGATCGACCTCCTCCGCACGACGCTGTCCGCGCTGCGCGACCAGATCGCCGCCAGGCGGGCCAGGACGGCGTGGTGACCTCGATCCGGCATCATCGACCGGGTGACGGACGAGGGACGGGTGCTGGCCCGTGAGCTGTGGGCGCGGTACGAGTCGGTGCACGCGGTCACCTACTTCCACCCGAAGGCACTGGCAGCAGCGGTAACAGCGGGCCTGCGGGGATTCTGGCGCGGCTACTTCGCCCAGCGCGCCGCCCCGCTGGGGCCGGTGGGCGAGGCGGCCGTGCGGGCCTCGTTCTTCGGCTTCTCGTCCGCGATGACGGCACGGGCGCTGCCCGCGGTGTGGGACCTCGCCTCCCCCGCCGAGGCGCTGGCCGCCCGGTTGGACGGCGCCGGGCAAGCGCTGGCGGAACTCCTGCCGGACCTCGACGTCCGGCTCGTGGACGAGGTGTGGGCGATCGCGTCGGCGCTGCCGTGCGACGGCCGGGTGCTGGCCGCGGCGAACGC
This sequence comes from Umezawaea sp., assembly GCA_039922235.1. Lineage (GTDB taxonomy): Bacteria > Actinomycetota > Actinomycetes > Mycobacteriales > Pseudonocardiaceae > Umezawaea. The sequence continues at coordinate 114 of JBDSAJ010000609.1, read as the reverse complement.
GGCCCTGCCCCGTCCCGACGACCCGCGCCACCGGCTGTGGCAGGCGACAACGGTGCTGCGCGAGCACCGCGGCGACGGCCACGTGGCGGCACTGCTGACGGCTGGCCTGACCGG
>JBDSAJ010000608.1:0-8536 GCA_039922235.1 Umezawaea sp. | reverse complement strand
CGGCGAGGTGCCGAGCGCTCGACGCGAGCGGCAAGCCTGCGTCCCGTGGCATCTTCCGAGCGACGGTGAGGGCGTCGGTGTAGTTCTCCGTGACCACGTGAACGTCAACCGTTTGCATGACTACCTGGCTCGGCCCGAACGCCGTTTCGTAATCGTCTCGATCGTGGCCGATCCGATCAGCCACTTCGGCCGCCGTCTGCATGAGGCTTCGCGCTTCATCCACACGGCGCGCACGCCCTGCGGCCGTTGCGCTTGTGATCAGCAAGCTGCCGAATGCGGACAGGTGTTCGGGCGGCACGTCTCCGACGGGCTCGATGCTCGCCGCGGTGGACGTTGAAACTCGAATCGACTCGTCGTAGCGCCCCTGCACGAGAAGTTGCCACGCGACCGAACCCCGCAGGGTCGCGTGAAGCAACGCATCGTCAGCACCCTGCGAAGCAGTGAGGGCCATACGAATGGCCAGGTATGCCGAATCCGGCTGGCCCATGTGAACCAAGGCGCAACCGGTCACCCAGTAGAGCCGCGCCATGAGGTCGTTGGCCTCGGGTCGCTCTGTTGTGCTGGCCGCGTGCACCGTCGCCCGGACCTGCGAGAGTGCCGTGGGAAGAACCGACGCCAGCAGTTCGTATCGACCACCCCAGTAGGCACCCCAGGCGTACTGCACTGTTCGCCGCGCTTCTCCAATCGAAAGCGCCTCGCCGTCGATCTCCCCGAGAAGATCATCGACTGACGTGAGCGCGTAGCGGATCGCCACGACGCCCGCGTTCGGCACGTCAGAGGGCACAGGCTGCCCCTTGGCCAGCAACACCGACGTGTCAACGTCAAGCGCACGTGCGATCTTGTGAAGAGTTGTGATCGAGGTGCCTCGACGACCCTGCTCAAGCTTGCGGATCACATCGACGCTGACACCGGCCCTGGTAGCTAGGTCCTGCTGCGTCGTATGCCTGCCACGGAAGTGGCGGATACGATCACCGATCATGGTTTCCGGGACCATCGGCTGAACCTCCCGTCTCGCGAACAACACCCACGGTACGCATTGCATGACTTAGTGAGGACGTCGAGGATGTGACGCCTCGCTTACCTCGTGAGCGGCTCGCTGTTCGCAGTGTGGTACGACACGGGCGAACAGCAGACGCGAAAACGGCTAGCAGACACACCGATCGCGTACTTCGCTGTCTGCCTCCGTGCGTGGCTTGCACACGAGGTCGTCGCCGCTGTGGGCCAGGTGCTGGTTGTGGTGTGCCGCCGCGCGGATGAGGCTCGCGAGTTTGCTTGCCTGGTCCATGTCGGAATCGAGGCCCGCTGACTTCAAGATCGCGCCCGTACAGGCCGCGCAGTGGTCGTGACGGTGGTAGTGCAACTCGTTCATCAGGTTCGCCGCCTCATGCCCGAAGGGCAGTCCGTGGCGGATGTGCACGGTGTGGGAGCCGTCCGGGTTGACGTGAAGCTCGAAATCGACCTCCAGTCCTTCCACTGCCTCAACAAGTCGGTACGTGACGTCGTTCACAGCTACCTCTCCGCACACCCCCCGTTGCGTTGTGCGCCGGGTGCGCTCTGGTGCCGCGAGTGCCGGCCCCTCCCCGGAGCGACACACGCGGCGTCGGTCTGTTGACTGGTTGGGTTAACCGTCAACTGTTCAATCCGCGTTTATGCGGTTTACCGCAGTCAGTTGATCACGATTCGCCGGAACCGTCACGTAAAACCCCTGCAATTGTTGGATGGCCCCCACGGTCGGCCACGGCTGCGTCACGTCTGCTCGGCTGATGTATCCAGAGGCGGTTGACCCACACCGCGCGCGAGGTCGACCAACGCCGCGACCTGATGCAGAGCCGCGTCCTGATAGGGCTCGGGCAGTCGCGCCAGCAGGTCGACCATGCGGCGTTGCCGGAGCGTGAGGCTGTCAGGTTCGCCGATCGAGTCGGCGGCAAACGCGCGGCTGACCGTGGTGACGTCGCGGCCGAGCGCCTGACTGAAGCGCTGGATGGTCACCAGACTGGGCCAGCGGCCCCGGTTGGACGGTTTGAGCGGAACCGACAGCCAGCCCTCGTTCATCTCCGAGCGTCGCTCCAGTTCGCGGATGCTCAACTTGGGGGTGCCCATCTCGGCGAGCGCGTCGGCTATCAGCGCGTCGACGGCGGAGGTGGGCGTGGTGGCGGATTCCGTGGACGGTGCCTCGCTGCTGGACACGTCGGCGGTCATGTGTGCCTCCCAGGTCGCCGCCGTCTGTTGTCGTCGGCGACCGTGTTGCTCGGGTCTCGGGTGCTCGGTTGATCAAGATTCTGATCGTTTGCGCTGATCCTTGCCCATCGTTCGCGGGGCTTACTACCTACCGTGGTCGGGTTCGTCACCCACGCGTGTGTTACGGCGTCACAGAGTCACAATCCGGGAATATCCGCTATAAACTTGACACATCCTCAGTTTGTGATCAAGGTGGGTGACACACCGTTACGACTGCCTTCGCCCATCCGGGTGGGGACCAGCGCTGGATCACGGGGGGGTGACATGCGCGGTTTTAGTGCTGCCCGAAAGGGCCCAGGACAGGCATTGGCGCTGCTCGCGCGCTGGTTGGCCGGGAGACCCAGCGCCGGACGCCCGAGGTTCGGGGTATCCGGCGGCACTCGACGCACATCCCCATGTCGAGCAGTGCCAGGCCGTCGAGGAGGCGGCCGTCGCCATGTCCAAGTCACACAGCGCTACTACGTCCCCTGTCGCTTCGGTCGGCCCTTCGGTCGCCCTGGACGCCCTCGCCGCCGAGTTGGTGTTGCTGCGCCAGGTCGAGGCCCAGCGCGCCAAGCTCACCGTGTTGCGCACCAGCCTGCACAACAAATTCAAGGCCGCGTTGGGCGAGGTGGAGACCGGCACCGTGGCCGGTGTCCCGGTCGTGTCCCACAAGCTCGTCTGTTCGATCTCGCTGGACCAGTCGCGCCTCAAGCGTGAGCACCCCGAGGTGGTCGAGGCGTGCCTGGACATCACCGAGGCCCGCCGGTTCGTCCTGCTGAAGGTGGCGGCGTGAGCCGCCGCGCGAGCTTCGCCAGCTCGGCGAGGCTCTGCCGGGTCTGCGGCTACCGGCTGACCGAGGTGTCCGGTCGGGGCGTGCACCCGCTGTGCGTCGATGAGGACGAGCTGTGGTGGTCCACCCACGACCTCGAAGCCGCGGTGCGATCGGTCGCCCACCAAGCCGCCTCTACGCGGTCCGCGTCGGGTGACGTGGTCGCGGCGGTCTGCTCGCTGATCGCGGGCGACCCGCGCAACCACGAGCACGTGCGGGCGGTCGTCTCGGCGATCCTGCGCGACGCGTCGGAAGATCCGTTCTGGCGGACCACCGCGAACGGTTGGCGCCCGCACCTGCCCGCCTGGTTGCGTCCGGCCACGGTCGGCGCGACCGTGCAACGCCTGATCGCGGCCGGGCTGCTGCGCCCGACCGGCCGTTACGTCCGGTGCACCGATACGGCCTCGGGCAACCGGGGCAAGCCGCAACCGGTCTACGAGATCGACGTGACCGCGCTGGACTCCGCCGAGCGCGCGGCCGAGCAGCCGCAGGCGTCGTGATCCCGGCCGCCGCGCACCTGGCCGCCGAGGACGCCCGCCGCGTGCTGCGCGGGGAGTTGCTGGCCGAGGAGGTCAGCACCGCCGCGCGTGAGCTGGCGGTGTCGTGGTTGCACCGGCAGTACCTGCCCGATGTCGAGGTCGGTCGCCGTATCGGCCTGTCGACCTACACCGCCGCGCGCATCCGTTCGCGTCTGCGGTTGCCCGTCCGCCGTAGTGATCTTCTGGAGGTTGTTTCCCGTGGCGCGTAACCACGTCCGACCCGATGCCGGGCACCGCACACACCCGCCGGTCCCGGTCGTGGACCTGGCCGGCCGTGACGAGGCGGTGGCGCGGGCCGAGCGCATCCGTACCGGCATCGAGTCCCTGGCCGCGTTGCAGGAGGACATCGCGGCGGCGTTCCACCGCCGCGACTGGACCGCCCTGGGCTACGACTCCTGGGAGACCTATCTCGACGGCGAGTTCGGCGAACGCCGTTTGAAACTGTCCCGCGAGCAGCGTCGGGACATCGTCGCGAGCCTGCGCGGTGACGGCCTGTCGACACGGGCCATCGGCGCAGCCCTCGGTGTCGACCACACGACCGTGCACCGCGACCTTTCCACTGTTGCAAATCCAACAGTGGGCGAGGTGACCGGTCTCGACGGCAGAACCTTCCCGACGTCGGCCCCGGACACCGCACCGGCACCGGACGAGCCCGCCGAGCCGGAACCGCCACCGGAGCAGCCCCGCCGCCGCCCGCTCACCGAGGACGCGGCCGAAGCCGCCCGCGCGCTCGACGCGGCGATCCGCCGGTGGGAACGGCTGCTCGCCGATGACCGGTGGGCCACCAACCAGGCCCGCGTCAACTCCGGGTGCGCGTGGGCCTTCAACCGTGCCACCGACGTCCTGACCACCATCAAGGGAGACACCACACCATGACCGTCCAGAGCGACACCGCCACCGCCCGGACCGCTGTCGGGCCGACCCCGAACGCGGTGCTGATGGAGATCACCCCGGAACTGGCCGCCCGGTGGCTGGCCGAGCACAACACCCACAACCGCAACCTGCGCGGCTCGGCGGTGGCCGCCTACGCCCGCGACATGGCCGCCGGGCGGTGGCACACCAGCGGCGAAGCCATCAAGTTCGCCACGGACGGAACCCTGCTCGACGGTCAGCACCGGCTGGTCGCGATCACCCGTACCGGGGTCACCGTGGCCACGTTCGTGGTGTTCGGTCTGGATCGAGAGGCCCAGGACGTCATGGACTCCGGGCGCAAGCGCAACGCCAGCGACGCCCTGCAACTGGGCGGGATGCGCAACGTGGCCCGCCTGGCCGCCGCCGCCCGTCTGGCGTTGACCCGCCGGGAGGGCGGGGCGCAGGGCGGGACGACGTTCACCAACGCCGAGGTGCAGCAGTTCATCCGCGACACCCCCGACTTCACCGAGGCGGTGGAGTTCCTGGGCACGAGCAGCCGGAACCTGCCGCTCACGCCCAGGGTCGCCGACTACTGCTTCTGGCTGCTGTACCGGATCGACCCCGATGACGCCTACGGGTTCTTCACCTCGCTGGAAACCCTGCACAACCTCGGCGCGGACAGCCCGATCCTGGTGCTGCACCGCCGCCTGTCGGGCACCTACGGGGCGGGGCGGCGGATCAGCGCCGAGGAACAGCTCTCGCTGGTGATCCGGGCGTGGAACTACTGGCGGCAGGGCAGGACCGTGCAGAAGCTCCAGACGATCAGCCGCAGCGGCAAGGTCGCCGTCCCCGAGCCCGTCTGACCCGCCCCGCTGTCGGTCCCCGAGCACGCCGCAGCCACCGCTGCGGCGTGCTTCCCCGCCATGCCCGAAATCTTCGGAGGCTTGTTTCCCGTGCCACGTGATCACGCCCGTATCGACTGTGCGATCTGGGAGGACGACGACTTCCGCGCGCTGTCCGGCCCGGCAATGCTGTTGTACTTTTTCCTGTTGTCCCAGCGTGAAGTGACCTACGCGGGGCTGTTGCCGTTGCGGTTGCGCCGCTGGGCGAAGCGGCTGTCCAGCGATGTCGAGGGGGTTTCGGCGGCGCTGGCCGAGCTGGACGCCCGCCGGTTCGTGGTCGCCGACCACGACGCCGAGGAAGTCCTCATCCGCTCCCTGATCCGCCGTGACGGGATCTGGAAGCAACCACAGGTGATGGCGGCGGCGATCCGCGAATCGTTCGCGATCACCTCCCCGGTGCTGCGCGGCGCGCTCGCCGCCGAGCTGCGCCGCCTGCCGGTCGAGGTGACCGGACCCGCCCCCAGCATGGCCGCCACGGCGCTGCTGGCCGGACTGTCCGCGCTGCCGCCTGCGGTGGCGGCGGCCTCCGAGCGCCGCCGACGCCCGCACAAGTCCACCGCCGAACCTGCCGCGCAGGCCGACCGCGAGCAGCCGCCCACCGAGCAGCCGAGCCCCGAACCGTCTCGACCGGCTGTCGACCAGCTCCGCGAAGTCGAGCCGATCGAGCCTGCCCCGAACCCTTCGGCGAAGGGTTCCGCGAAGGCTCAGGGGGAAGGGGGAAGGGGGTTGGGTTCTTTGGTCCCTCACCAGTTTGATGAAACTCCGGTTTACGGCGTCGCACCCGCACGCGAGGGTGTGCGCACACGCGAGGACGCCACCCGCCTGGTCGATGAGCACGTGCCCGGACAACCCGGCAAGGTCCGCACCCGGCTGGTGACCGAGGTGGCCGCGCTGCTGGCCGAAGGCGTCGACCGCACGCACATCGGTCAGGGCCTGCACCTGTGGTCGGGCAAAAGGTTGGGCGTCGGCTTGCTGGCCGAGATCGTGGGCGAGGCGGTGCGTGCTCCGGTTATCGACGCGGCACGGCGTTCGGGGATTTCGCGCGCCGATGAGCGGGTGGGCTCGATGTTCGCCCTGGCCGCCCGCTACGCCGTCGAGGACGACGACATGACCGACATCGGGCAGGCACTGCGCGCCGCCGCCGAGTACGAACGCGACCAGGACGGCCCGACCCCGCTGGGTGCCCTCATGGCGGGGGTGGCGGCGTGAGCGCCGTGGAGCAGGCCCGCATGTCCCGTGCCGAGGTCTCGACCCTGCTGGGACTGATCGCCAGCTACGACCGGCGCACCGACCTGGGCGAGTCGGCCGTGATCGCCTGGGGCCAGGCGCTGGCCGGGTACTCGCTTGGGGAGTGCACCGCGGCGACCCTCGCGCACGCCAAGACCAGCTCACAACCGATCACCCCGGCCGAGGTCATCGGCCGCGTCCGCAGCGCCCGCCGTGCCCGGATGGAACGCGAGGTCGTGCACCGCAGCCCACCGGCCGACCACGAACGCGCCGCCCAGTCCCGCCGCCGGGCCATGGCCGCGATCTACGGCCAGATGGGGTGGAAGCGCTCGACCGACCACCTGGCCGCGCTCACCGTGGCGTGCCCGGTGGCCGGGTGCCTGTCCGCTGCCGGTATCTCGTGCCGCCGAACCGGGGCAGGACGCAAGGGCCGCCCGGAAAGCCGCGACCTGCTCACCAACGTGCACCCCTCGCGCGCCGAGCTGGCCCACCAGGCCGCCGAGCAAGCGACCCCACAACCCCGTCAGGAGACCGCAGCATGACCACCACGACGATCCAGCCCTTGAGCCCCGATGCCCTCGCCCCGTGCGTGTTGGGCTGCCGTGCGCCGTCCGGTGACCCGTGGCCCGCCCAGCACGGCTACCTCACGTGCGACCCGTGCGCGACCGAGCTGCGCGCCGCGCTGGGCGACGTGGTCGAGCTGTACGCGCTGCTGGACGAGGCGCTGTTGCCCGGTTCCACCGAGGGTGGCACGAGGGGAAGCCCAGGATTCGGCTCTCGATCACCGGCCCGTGACGGCGTGCTCGCGCTGACCGACCCGCGCACCCGATGGGCGCAGGACGGCGACCTGCACTCGCCGCTGGAAATCCTGGCGTCCTGGGCCGACAACGTCCGCCAGGACGCGGGGTTGGTGCCCGTCGAGCTGCCGGAGGGCGCCCGTCAGGACGGCGGCCTGGCCGCCGGATGGTTGGACTGGACCGCGAACCAGGCTTGGGCGGTCGGGATCATGGACAAGCTCGCCGAGGCACGACACGCCATCGCGACCACGCTCGGCCTGGCCGAGCGGACCGTGTCCGGCGAAGCACACTTCCTCATCCGGTGGCTGGACTGGATCACCCGGCAGTACTGGGTGTCAGACCTCGCCGAGGAGGTCAGCGCGGTACGTCACCAGTTGCGCACCGCGCTGGGCGTCCAGGAGCGGTCTGTGCCCGTGGGGACGTGTCCGGCCCCGGTCCACGACGAGCACGGCCAGCGTGAATGCGGCGCGAGCCTGCGCGCGCGACTGGGCGGCGAGCGCATCACCTGCCGGTCGTGCGGGACGAGTTGGTCGCGCGACCGGTGGGACGAACTGCGCGACGCCCTGGGGACACCGCTGTCCGACGTCGCGTCGCTGTCGGTGTGGCTGGCAGTTCCGGCCGGAACGTTGCGGCGGTGGCGCAGCGAGGACCAGTGGACCAACCACGGCCGCAAGTCGCGCCCGCTCTACGCGCGGACCGATGTCCTGGCCTCGTGGCAGCGCAGGCGTGGCGCACTGGTGCGCGCGGCCTGACGGGCGCGGCGCGGGGTCGGCGAAACGCCCGAAGGCGTCGGGAACCGCCGACCCCGCATTGCTCCACCGCGATCGACGGCGTGAGCCGTCGGAAGGAGCGTGGGTAAGTCTAGGGCGGAACTGGATGGTTGCCCACTGCGCAGTGAACCGGATATAGTTCTTCTTGTCGGAAACGGGACGGGAACCCCGGAACCGACACCCACCGCGAAACGAACAATCGAAGGAGCAACGGGTGGAAAACCCCCATGGCAGCACCGTGTCCGAGGTCAAGGTGCGCACCACTGGACAGGTGTCCTGCGGCGTCGGCGTGCTCGACATCGGCACGCCGGAAGCTGTCGTCGCACTGCGCATCGGCGACCTGGTGTGCAAGGTCGGAGACCTCCGCACGCTCACCGCGCTGAGCTTCACTTGGACCATC
>JBDSAJ010000607.1:0-5728 GCA_039922235.1 Umezawaea sp. | reverse complement strand
GCCACCGCGTGCGAGCAGTTGGCGCCGATCCTGGACGGCGTCGTCCGGCTGCCGTCGGTCGCCGAGACGGTGTCCGCCATCTCGCAGGGCAAGCTGCCCCCGCTGCCGCTGCCCGCCGTGGACGCCTGGTACCGGGGAGCTGACCGGTGAACGCCCGGTGGTGCCTGGTCGCCGTGCTGGCGCTGGGCGGGTGCTCTGGGGGCCTGTACGACGTGCCGCTGCCGGGTGGCGCGGACCTCGGCGACCACCCTTACCGGGTCACCGTGGAGTTCGCCGACGTGCTGGACCTGGTGCCGCAGGCCAGCGTGAAGTCCGCGGACGTCGCGATCGGCCGGGTCGAGCGGGTCGAACTGGCGCAGGACAACAGGACCGCGCTGGTCACCGTCGTGGTCAACGGTGACGTGCGGCTGCCCGCGAACGCGTCGGCCCGCCTGCGCCAGTCCAGCCTGCTGGGGGAGAAGTTCGTCGAGCTGGGCGGTGAACCGGGGGAGGGCGCGCTGGCCGACGGCGCGGTGATCCCGATCGGCCGGACCAACCGCAACCCGGAGATCGAGGAGGTTCTCGGCGCGCTGTCGCTGCTGCTCAACGGCGGGGGCATCGGCCAGCTGCGCGGCATCGTCGAGGAGCTGAACGCGGCCATGTCCGGCAAGGAGCCGCAGATCCGCTCGTTCCTGTCCACAATGGACACTTTCGTGGCGAACCTCGACGGGCAGAAGGGCAACATCACCAAGGCGATCGACGGCCTCAACCACCTGTCGGGCACGCTGGTCGCGCAGACCGGCAACATCACCACCACGCTGGACGACCTGGCGCCCGGCCTCCAGGTGATCACCGAGCAGCGCACCGAGCTGGTGACGATGCTGCAGGCGCTGGACGGGCTGTCCTCGGTCGCCGTCGACACGCTGAACAAGAGCCGCGAGGACGTCGTCGCGGACCTGCACGCGCTCGTGCCGATCCTGCGGCGGCTGGTCGAGGCCGGGCAGGACCTGCCGAAGGCGATGACCACGATGGCCACCTACCCGTTCACGCCCCACGCGGCCAACGTGGTCAAGGGCGACTACTTCAACTCCGACGTCCGGATCGACCTCGACCTGTCGACCCTGGTGGAGAACCTCGCCGCGGCCGACCGGCCACTGCTGCCGCTGCCGCCGTTGACGAACGTACCGGGGCTGGCCGCGACCCCGCCGCCGGGAACCGCGCCGCCGGTGCTCGCCCTGCCGGGGCTCGGCGGCCTCGCCCCGACGGTCGGCGGGCTGACCGGTGTGCTCGAAGGCCTGCTCGGCGGTGCGAAGTGACCAGCCGCCGCACCAAGGCGCAGCTCCTGCTGCTCGTCGTGATCGCCGTGGCGGGCATGACCTACACGGGCGCCGAGTACGCCGGGCTGGACCGGCTGTTCGGCGCGCGCGGCTACGTGGTGACCATGCGGCTCACCGACTCGGGCGGGATCTTCGTCAACGCCGAGGTGGCCTACCGGGGCCTGACCGTCGGTCGGGTCACCGACCTGCGGCTCACCGACTGGGGCGTCGAGGTCGACCTCGACATCGAGTCCTCCGCGCCACCGATCCCGGCGGGCACGCGCGCCTTGGTGGCGAACAGGTCCGCGATCGGCGAGCAGTACGTCGAACTCGAACCGGACGACGAGAGCGGCCCGTACCTCGGCGAGGACTCGGTGATCCCGCTGGACCGGACGGCCATCCCGCCCAGCCCGGAATCGGTGCTGGGCAACCTCGACGCGCTCGTCTCGTCCGTGCCGCTCGACTCGCTGCGCACCGTCGTCGATGAGTTGGACGCCGCGTTCGCCGGTGCAGGGGAACCGCTGCGGCGGCTGCTGGACAGCACCGACTCCCTCACCGCCACCGCGATCGACCACCTCCCGCAGACGACCGGGCTGCTGGCGAACGGCCGCACGGTGCTGGAGACCCAGCGGGACGAGGCCGCGAACATCGCGGCGTTCGGCGAGGGGCTCGGGCAGATCGCCGCCCAGCTCAAGGAGTCCGACCCGGACCTGCGCACGGTGATCGGGCAGGCGCCCGTCGTGGCGCGGCAGGTCGACGACGTCCTGCGCACCTCGGGCACGGACCTCAGCGTGCTGGTGGCGAACCTGCTCACCACCACGCAGATCACCACGAGCCGCAAGGACGCCATCGAGCAGGCACTGGTGGTCTACCCGATCGTCGTCGCCGCGACGCGGACCACCTCGCCGGACGGCACCGGGCACCTGGGCGTGGTGCTCAACTTCTTCGACCCCCTGTCGTGCACCAGGGGTTACGAGACCACGGTCCAGCGGCCGGCCGACGACGTGACCGCGGTCCCGGCGAACAGCCAGGCCTACTGCGCGGAACCGCCGGGCAGCCCGATCAGCGTGCGCGGCGCGCAGAACGCCCCGTTCGCCGGGATACCGCAACAACTCCCGCCGCCGGAGCAGCAGGAACCGCAGGAGCGGCGGCTGCCCGGCGTGCTCGGCTCCCTGGACGCCCGGCCCGGCCCGACGAGCCTGGCCGGGCTGCTCGGGCTGGGGGAGTGATGCGGCTGTTCGCGGCGCTCGCCGCCATCGGGGTGCTCGGTGCCGTCTGGTTCGGCTGGTCGTGGTGGGAGGCGGGCCACGGCGACGCCCAGCGCTTCGCGCAGACGCGGGACGAGGTGCTGCGCCAGGGGGAGCAGCGGCTCGTGGTGCTGAACACGCTGGACCACCGCGATCCGGCGGACGTGCAGCGGGCCTGGCAGGCCGCGGCGACCGGGCGGCTGCTGGACCAGCTGACCCGCGACCACGACGCGTACGCGCAGGACATCGGGTCCGCGAAGACGGTGACCGCGGTGAAGGTGCTCAGCGCTGCGGTGACCACTTTGGACGTCCACTCCGGACAGGCGCGGCTGATCGCCGTGCTGGAGGTCGACGTGACCCCCGACGGCGGGCAGACCACCGCCAAGCACACCCGGTTCGACGCCGGGCTGACCAGGGTGGGGGAGGAATGGCTGCTGAGTTCGGTGCAGGTCGTGGGCCACAGCGGGTGACGCGGGCCTCCGCGCTGGGTGTGCTGGCCGCCGTCGTGGTGATCAGCGCGGTCGCCTCGCTGTGGTTCGGCTTGGCCGCGGACCGGTTGCGCCAGAGCGGATGGGCCACCAACACCGCGCTCGTGGACGCCTCCGGCACCACCGCCGTCATCGACGAGGTCGGCACCGCGGTCCGGACGGTGTTCTCCTACGACTACGGCAACACCGACGTCACCGAGCAGTCCGCGCGGCAGGTGCTGGCCGGTGAGGCCGTCGAGCAGTACACCGCGCTCTTCGACGACGTCCGGAAGCAGGCGGTCGAGCAGCAGTTGGTGTTCACCACCACCGTCCGCTCCATCGGGGTGACGGAGCTGGAGGGCGACCACGCCCGGCTGCTGGTGTTCGTCGACCAGCAGGTCCTCCGGTCAGGCGCGAACCAGCACACCTCGCGCACCGGCCAGCTGGAGGTGCGGGCCGAGCGGACGGCCGGGCACTGGCGGATCACCGCGATCACCGTACTGTGACCTCTGTTGCTTCAGTGTTGACCAAAACCAGTGCTAAGAGTACTCGACCGCGCACCACGGTCGCCGATCATGAGCCGAGGGAGTGCTGGTTGTCCACGAGGTGACTGGTTCAGGGCGTTTCCGGCAGTTCTTCCCACACGAGGCCGAAGGACAGGTTCGGTGTCAGGTTCGTGAATCTCGCGCTGACCTCTCCGGCGGCATCGACCTCGACCGGAGTTCGCGGCGCCGCGCGGTCGCCCACCTCGCTCATGCGCAATCCGTTCACCTGCCAGACCGCTGCGGGAAGCCGATCCTTCCCGAATCGCACGTGCAGGTCGAAGAGTTCACAGGGGAAGCTCGGGGTGCACACGTAGAAAGGGCCCATCGTGCGCTTGCCGGAAAATTCGACGCGCACGAAAAAATCGTGTTCCTCTCCCGGATCGAGCGGTCGGGCCAAGGCGAGCGCGAAAGCGATTCGGCTGGAGGAGTGGTTCAGCCGGGCGTGCAGCGTTCCGCCGCGCAGGACGGTGATCCTCGGGTCGTCCGGCTGGGTGATCCCGTCCCAGCCCGGTGGCGCCGGGGTGGACACCTCCAGCACCACTTCCTCCAGTCCAGGAACCAGCGACGTGATGCGCCGCATCTCGTAGACCTCGGCCGCGGCGCCATCGAGCACCACCGACGTGCGCAGTGCCGTGGTGCGCCAGGGGTTCGTGGGGGCGGGAGGGTCGTGCCGGATGCGCGCGACCGCCGCTTCGGCGATCACCTTCAGGCCGTCGTCCACCCGCCTGTTCGCCGTGCGCACGTCCCGGCCCATCTCCTGGGCGAGCAGCACCACCCGTTCGCGGTAGAGCCGGGTGCGACTGCCGCCGGTCAGGCCGTAGGCCATCGAGACCGCCTGGGCGAGGTCGTCGGGCAAGTGCTCGACGAACACCTTCAGGTCACCGGTCAGTTTTTCCCGCACCCGCGCGGAGTTCTCCTCCTGCCCCAGGTCGAACGCCGCACGCAGGGCGGGGCCCACTCGCGAGACGATGTCCGGGGCGTCGAGCCCACGACCCTTGCGCAGCGACTTCAGTTCGCTGACCACCTCGGCGACGGTGATGCTCATCGGTCACCTCCGCAGGGGGTCGGTGAGCCGAGTGTAGCGGCGTGATCACCGCCGGTTCGCGTGTCGCTGCTCTGTCGCTGTTTCCCATTGTTCCAGGAAACAGGAAACCACTTCTGCTCCCTGTTCGACCGGGTGATGCTGTTGTTGTCGGAAAAACACCGACAGGAAAAGGGAAGTCTCGCGATCGGCGAGTGGTGCTCCGGAGGATTCCGATGAAATTCCTGCTTTCGATTCCCGTGATGATGAGAGCCGTTGTGGTGCTGTTCATGGCGGGGTTCGTGCTCGGGATTTCGCTCGGCTACCAGTTGGGCGACTCGGCCGACAAGGCCATTCCGCTGTCCCCCTCTCCCTCCGCGGACTCCACTTCGCTGTCGCTCGTCTCCCCCAACGCCGGAGAGGTGGAACAACCGTGCACACCCACGCCGTGGTCATGCTGATCGTGCAGTGCCTGCTCGTACTGGCGGGTTGATGGTCAGCGTGTTCCGGCCGACGGGTGAACCGGTCGGCCGGAACGCCGTCCACCAGTCATCGGGGAACGGTGCGGGGCACGATGAACCCATGGACGCACCCCCGGTCGAATTCGGCAGTGAACTCCGACGGATGCGGGAGCTCGCCTGCCTGTCACAGACCGCGTTCTCCACGCGCATCCACTACAGCAAGGGTTATCTCAGCAAGGTCGAGACGGGCAAGGCGGCCGCCAACCGCGAGTTCGCGCAGGCTTGTGACACCGCGCTCTCGGCAAGCGGGGCGCTGGTGGCCCTGGTGCGCGAACGGAGCGACCCCCGGTCCCGGAGCAGCGCGGTCACGGCGCTCGCCGGACTTCCGCGGTCGACGCCCCACTTCGCCGGGCGGTCGCCGGAGTTGGCTCGGATCACCGCGTTCGCGGTGGACCCGCACGGGGAGATCGCGTGCGTGCTGACCGGGATGGCCGGTGCGGGCAAGACCGCGCTCGCCCTGCGCGGTGCGTGGGACGTGTCGGAGTCCTTCCCCGACGGGTGCCTGTTCCTCGACCTCGCGAGCCACACGCCCGGTGCCACCGAGGTCGCCGCGCAGGACGCACTCGACCCGCTGCTCAGGTTGCTCGGGGTGCCCGGCGACCAGATCCCCGTCCAGCTCGACGCCCGAGCGA
>JBDSAJ010000606.1:0-12242 GCA_039922235.1 Umezawaea sp. | reverse complement strand
CACCCGTTAAGCTGCCGAGGTGACCCCGGTCTCGGTGGAGTTGATGCTCCAGTAGAGGGCCGTCACGCCGCCGGCGACGGTCGCGACGAGGAGCACCGCGGTCAGGGTCCGGAAAATTCGGTTCATTACCTGCCTTATCTGTGTTGGCGATGGGGTGACGCAGGCCCCCGACCACCTGCAAGCGTCACCCGAACGGGGAAGATCGACATCTTGCCCAACATCAGCCAAACGGTCAAGCATATGTAGAACATTCATCTTTTCCGCGTCAGCCCGCGACGGGCCGGTTGAATTGATGCTCCAGTACGGGAGTGGCGACACCGGGTCTCCTACCGTCGAGGCCGACAGGTTGATTCCCTCCAGAAGGCACCATCGAAAGTTCACCTACCAGGCGTTTTGCGAACCCGGTACGTCGCTTGCAAAACATGCAAAAGGTATCGACGAACGCCATCTGGTGCGGTGGGCACCGAGTGCGCGACGATGTGGCGGGGAGGTCGCGATGGACGCAACGCACCCGATCTGGCACACGCCGACAGTTCGCGCCGCCGTCGCGGCAGGCAACTTCGGAACACTCATCCGGGTGACCCGAATGGCGCAGAACCTCACTTTGACGCAAGCAGGGCAGATCTGCGGTTACTCGGCCTCCACGATGTCGCGGATCGAGACCGGGCGTCAACCACTAACGGATGTCACCGTGCTCAGGCGGTACGCCATCGCATTCGGAATTCCACCGCAATTATTCGGTTTGGCCACGCCGAACCCACAGCCGAACGGCGAGACCGCGGCCTGCGCCGCTACGGTGTGCGGCACTTGTGTGCCTGAGAACGGAGACGCGCCCGTGCGACGACGCCAACTGCTGACCGGCCTGGTGGGCGTCACCGGGGCCACGCTGCTGGGGATACCGAGCACCGCCTCAGCCGCGCGTTCCACCGACCTCAACCAACTGGTGGCGACGACTCCCGGAACAGTGGCGCAGCCGGTGAGCCACCACGCGCTGCGCTCCTCGCTCACATCCGCGCGCTCGCTGTACGAAAGCTGCCGCTACGCCGACCTGTCGAGCGCGTTACCCGAGATCATCGCCGCCGCGCAGTCATCGCGGGACGCCGCAGTCGGCACCCTGCAGGAGTCCTTGTCGGCAGTACTGGCCGACGCGTACAGCCTGGCGTCCAGCCTGTGCACGCGCCTCAACGACGACGCGCTCGCTTGGGTGACAGCGGATCGCGCCCGCTCGGCAGCGCGAGCCAGCGGGAATCCCGCCAGCCAAGCCGAAGCGGCGCGCACGGCGTCGATATCGATGCGACGCCACGGCCACCACGCGACCGCGACATCACTGCTGACCGAAACCGCCATCGGATTGGACGTCGACAGCGGCTCGTCGAGTCTTCTCGGCACGTACGGGTCGCTGCTGTGCACCGCCTCGTACACCGCCGCCCAAGCGGGCGACAGGTCGCGGGCGCTCGACCTGATCACCGAAGCGGACCAGGCCGCGCGTCGGGTCGGCGCTCTGGAACCACGTGCCGGCTTCACCGTCGCCCAAGTGGACGTCTACCAGATCGGGGTGCGCACAGCACTGGGAGATGTCGGCTCCGCACTCGACTTCGCGCGGAGGATCGACATCCGCGCGCTGCCCACCGCGGAGCGGCAGGCGAGGTTCTGCGTCGACACCGCCCGCGCGTGGCAGCGGTTCGGCGACGACCACAAGTGCTACCACGCGCTGCGCATCGCCGAGCACTTGGCACCTGAGGAGGTGCATCGGCAGAGCGTGCGCACGCTAGTGTCGGAACTGCTGGTGGCCCGCGGTCCGGCCCCCACGGGTCTGCGGGAGTTCGCCTGCCGGATCGGCGCTACCGCCTGAGGGGTGGTCGGCGGGACCGCGGGCCTGGGGAACCGGACCACCCGTGGTGAAGCGGGCGAGCTTTTCGGAGATCGCCGACGCTCGTACGTCCCCTGCGTCGGAGAAGATCTGAAGTGCCTGCGACCACCCTTCTTCGGCGGCGGCGTACGCGCGGCTCGAGTTGCGCAACGACGCCAGCAGGTCGAGCGCGACGGCTTTGCCGATCGTGTTGCCGACCCGGTCGTAGCAGTCGACGGAACGCCTTGCGCTGTGGGTGGCCGACTTCAGGTCGCCCTTGTCCCGGCACACCTTCGCCATCACCTCGCACGTCCTCGCGGCCACGGCCCGATCACGGGTGCGCTGGTGCAGTCTCATCGCCACCTCCAAGTGCGCCTCGGCGCTCCCCAGTTCTCCCTGGGTCCGGTGCAGTTCGGCGAGTTCGGTCAACGTGTCGGCCTTGCCGGGGAGGTTCTCGGACCTCAACCGCAGTGCGTCGTAGAAGCACTGCGCGGCCTCGCTGCGGCGGTTCACCCGCATCGCCAGCACTCCGAGTCGGTGCCGGGTACCCGCTTCCAGTTCACGGCATTCCGGACCGGCGTCCGCGACCATCCCCAGAACGTGCTGGAAGCCCTGGAGAGCCTGCTCTTCCCGGCCTTCCGCCGCGTCCAGCCTGGCGAGCAGGTGCGACGACGTGGCGATCCACCGGATGTTGCCGTTCTTCTTCCCGATGATCTCCGCCAAGTGGAGGTACCCGCGGGCGGCCAGGAAGTCCGACCGCTTCAGGTGCAGCAGCCCGAGGTCGTTGTACGCGGCGCCTTCCGCGTCTTCGTCGTGTTCCAGCTGAGCGGATCCGATCGTCGTCGTCAACGCGGAGATGGCATCGTCGTAGTGACCGTGCGTCGCCCACGCGTCAGTGATCACATGGGTAAGTTGGCACACCCTCCGGTGGAGGCCGCGTCTGGAGGCCAAGTCCAGTACGGCACGCAGGCTGCTTCTCTCGGCCACGCACCACTTTTGTGCGGCGACGTCGTCGGCCAACAGCAGCGGGACGACTCCGTCCGCCGGCGCCTCGACGTGCTTCCCCGGCCGGAACGGGAAGATGATCGAATCCGCTTCCTTCGCCGTGTGCAGGTAGAAGTCGATCAGGCGCAGCTCCGCGGTTTCCCGTTCGGCCGCCGACTCGTGGTCGTGAGCGCACTCGATCGCGTAGGAACGCAGCAGATCGTGGAACCGGTACCGCTCAAGGGATCCCGGTTGCTCCAGCAGATGAGCGTCGACGAGGAGGTCGAGCCTCCGCCGCACGCGGGCGATTGGCTCGTCGAGCAGGGCGACGGCCGCATCGACGGTGATGTCGGCACCTGGGTGCAGGCCCAGGCGGCGAAACGTGCGTTGCTCATCAGGGCGGAGAGCACCGTACGACCACGAGAAGACGCTGCGCAGGCTGTCGTCGAAATCGCCACCGTGGTCACCGACGTCGAGCAGCCGCCGCTCGGTGCGCAGTTGTCGGACGAACTCCTCCAGCCCCGCGCCTCGGCGGGAAGCGACGTTCCGGGCGACCAGGTCGAGTGCCAGGGGCAGCCCAGCGCAGATCGACGCCAGCTCCGCGACCGCGGCACCGTTGTCGACCGCTCGCCTGCCGATCCTGGCCGCCAGCAGTTCGACCGCTTGTTCGGCGCACAGCGACCGGACTTCCAACGCGTACCGGGCCACTCGGGGCAAGCGGACCCGGCTGGTCACGATGACGACGCACGAACTCAGCAACGGGAGCACGGGGCGGATCTGCTCCACGGTGCCCACGTTGTCCAGGAGCACCAGAACTCCTCTGCCCTCCAGGACTGCGGCCAGCTTCCGCCCTCGACGATCCGCCGTGGGGATGTGGTCGACATCGACGCCGACCCCTTCGAGAAGCCGTTCCACGAGAACCGAGACCTCGACGCGTGCGTTGGGCGAGAACCCGTCGAGGTCGACGTAGAGCTGCCCACCGGGAAAGCGGTCCTTGACCCGATGCGCCCAGTGCACGGCCAGCGCGGTCTTGCCCACCCCCGCCACACCGTCGATCAGCACCACGGAAGGACGCGTTCCCGTACTGCCGACACAGGCGATCGTGTCGATCTTCGTCACCAGCACTTCCCTGCCCACGAAGTCGTCAGTCGGCTGGGGCAACTGGTGTGGAACGGCGACAGCGGCCGACAGGAAGACCTGCGGCGGCGTGTGCACTTCCCGAAGGCTGTCGTGAAAGGTCTTGAGCGCCTCCGCGGAGCCGTCGTCGAAGTCATCCCGGAGCCGCTTCCGCTCCCGGTGGTAGCACTCGGCCACCTCGCGGTGACGTGCGAGACCGTGCAGCGCCTTCAGCCGGCACATGATCAGCATCAGCGGCTCGGGTTCACGCACGGGGAGGTCGTCCAACACGTCCAGCACCGCCCGGAAACGACCTTCGGCCAGGTAGCACTCGCACAGGGCGTTGAGCGCGGGCACGCGGATCCGCTCGTACGCCCGGCGACGCCACCGTTCGGCGAGTTCGCCCGGCAGATCGGCCAATGGCGTGTCAGACCAGAGGTCCAGAGCGCTCTTGACCAACTCCTGCGCGCGGCGCACGTCGCTCGTGCCGATGTCACGAGCTCGGTCGATGAGCCCCCTGGCGATGAAGAAGTCGACCGTGTCGCGGTCGACGACCACCCGGTAGGAGCCCTTGCGGCTGTCCAGGTGGGCCGGTTCGGCCAAAAGCCCCAGGGCTTCACGGATTCTGGACGCATACCCGTAGAACGTTTGGGGCAGATTGCGCGGCAACGGCTCGTCTTCCGACCACATCCAGTCCCGCATTTCTGCGGTGGAAAACCATTCGCTTGGGCGCGTCAGCAGCACAGCGAGCATTCCTCGCGCTTTGGGCGAGCCCCAGTCGGCATCGAAGGTTCCGTCGATGCGGACTTCTGCGTGGTTCAGGATCTTGAACAAACAGGCCACCAGCGCCACCCCTCGCTGAATCCAGCAACAGTGTGCTGCATCGCAATCACTCAAAGCAATAACGCTGTGACAAATCGTGATTTGCCAGCTTCGTGACAGATCATTGACAGATGGGCGGGGAGTCGGGAGTTCTCCTTGCACATTCCCGTCGACAGTGGACGGCAGGCCGACTTGACCTGCGGCCCAGCACTCTCACAGATCATCGGCAGGTCTTTGGCAGATGCCACTTGCACGCTATCCCCACGGCGTTGGACCGACAGGGGAGACAAACATGATCAGCAGGAGATGGATAAAAGGACCGATCGGAGCAAACGCGAATGCGCGGATCACGCGGTTCGGGTGCCGCACCGCACTGGTGCTCGTCCCCCATTTGGTCGCAGGTATTCGGCTGGCGGATGTGCTGCCACTGTTGGAAGCTGATCATCGCGTTCAGTTGGTTTTCACGGTTCCCGACGAGGACGGGATGTGGCACGGCGCCGAGGAGTTCGCAAAAGGGTTGGGCGGTGTGGTGTTGCCGTGGCGGCAGGCGGTGCGGGAGACCTACGACCTCGTGCTCGCCGCAAGCCACCAGAGCATCGACCGGGTGCGTGGCCCGGTCATGGTGCTCCCCCACGGTGTGGGCGCACTCAAGTCGCGTGCTCGGACGTGGCGTGGGCACGGTCTGGAGCGGGAGGCGCTCGTCCGCGGGGGGCGGGTCGTCGCCTCGGCCATCGTGGTGTCGCACGACGAGGAGTTGGCGGTGTTGCGGGAGTCTTGCCCCGAGGCCGTTCCCGCGGCCGTGGTGGGCGGCGACATCTGCCTCGACCGGATGGTCGCGAGCCTGCCCTACCGCGAGCACTACCGGCGGGCGCTGGGAGTGGGTTCCGACCAGGCGCTGGTGACGGTCAGCTCGACCTGGACGGAGCAGTCCACGTTCGGCGCGCACCGCGCGCTCTACCGCGAGCTGCTGGACGGTTCGCACCGGGTCGCGGCGGTGCTGCACCCCAACATCTGGACGGTGCACGGGACGTGGCAGGTGCGGGCCTGGCTGGCGGACCACATCCGCGCCGGGCTGCTGGTGATCCCGCCAGAGGAGGGCTGGCGGGCGACGATGATCGCGAGCGACGTCGTGGTCGGTGACCACGGGTCCACTACCCAGTACGCAGCCGCGCTGGGCAAGCGCATGCTGCTGATCCCTTTCGGCGACGGACTCGTGCGGGTGGGCAGTCCAGCCCACGAACTGGCACGCCGCACGCCGACGCTCGACCCACGGCTCCCCGTGCTGGACCAGGTCTCACGAGCCACCGGTGGGCACGAGGCCATCGCGAAGCGCATCACCTCCAGACCAGGTGCGGCGGGCGCGATCCTGCGGAGCACCCTGTACCGGATGCTCGGCCTACCGGAACCCGCACGGGCGGTTCCAGTGTCACCGGTTCCGCTGCCGCAGCCGCTGGAGGTGCCCGGTGGACCGCGGTGACGGGGTGCTGCGCATCGACGAATGGCTCATCGCCGATGTCGACGTGGCACCGCCGCGGTGGCTGTGGTCGGCCGACATCCTGCTGTGCCGAAGCGATCCGCTGACGGTGCTGCGCCGGTTCCCCGGCAGCGCGGCCGTGGTCTACCGGGCAGGCGGGGCCTGCATCGTGGTGATCCGGTCCGGCACCGGCTGCCCGGCGTCCGCGTAGACCTGCTGCGCGGCCAGGTACCGCTCTCTCGCCCGTACCGGATCCCCGTGCCGTTCGGCGACCTCGGCCAGCAGGACGAGGACGTCGGCGACGTAGCTCGGTGATCCGGCATCGGCGATCACGGCCAGCGCCTCGGTGAGCACGGCCTCGGCTCGGGCCACCCGACCCGCTCCGAGGTGCGCTGCGGCGAGGAACGTCCGGAGCCTGGCGACCCCGATCGAGTCGCCCAACTCCGCCAAGACCCGTTCCCCCTGCTCCAACTCCGCGACAGCCTCGTCATGGCGACCGGCCGCGGTGAGCACCTCGCCGATCCGCCGGTGCGCCAGGCCTTCACCCCGACGTCGGCCGAGCGCGCGTTCGAGCACGAGTGATTCCCGCAGGTGGCCGAGCGCGCCGTCGAAGTCACCCGCGGCGCGGGCGACCTTGCCGAGTTGGCGGAGGGCGGTCGCCCGGCCGCTGTCGTCACCGGCGGCTTCGGCAGCGCGCAGCGCGGCGGTGAACTGGGGCGACGCGTCGTCGACCGCGTCGAACCCGAGGTAGCCGATGCCGAGTTGAGTCCGGATCCGCGCCTCGGCGGAACGGTCACCGAGTTCTACCGTGGCGGCCACCCCGAGCAGGTGGGTCTCGATCCAGTCGGAGAAGTGGTGGCGCAGCAGGAAGAGGCTCCACATCGCCTCGCACAGCTGCCACACGAGATCAGGTCTGCCGAGGTCCGCAGCGGCCTTGACCGCGCCGACGAGGTTGCCGCGCTCCTCCTCCAGCCAGTCCAGCGCTTCGGCCCGGTCGCCGAAGGGCTGGTCCGGCGCATCACGGAACCGTGGCCCCAGCCGCGGCCTGGACGGGTTCACCACCCGGTCCGCGGCGACGGCACGGTCCAGGTACCACTCGATCATCCGGCTCAGCGACGCATCGTGGTCCGGCCGGGGCTCCGCGTCGGCCCGCTGCCTGGCGTGCAACCGCAGCAGGTCGTGGAACCGGAAGCGCTCGTCACCGATCTCGATGACCAGGTTCTTCTCCACCAGATCTCCCAAGGCTTCCTGGACGTCAGTGAGCGATTCCCCTGCCGCCGCTGCGACGACTTCCGAACCGAACGTCGTACCCGGATGCACCGCGCACAACCGGTAGAGGCGGGCTTGGAGCGGGGGAAGTTCCAGGTAGGACAGGTCGAACACGGCTTCCACGGATGCCGCGCCGCCGAGCGCGAGCGTCGACAGCCGGTCGTCCTCCACCCGGAGGTCACCGACCTCCTTGGCCAGCGAACGTCGCGGATGGGTGGCCAGTCGAGCCCCCACGACCGACAGCGCGATCGGCAGGCCTCCGCACAACTCCGCCAACTCGTGCGCCGCGTCCGGTTCCGCGACGATCCTGGGATCACCGACCACGCGTCTCAGCAGTTCGGCGGACGCTTCGGCGTCCATCGGATCCACTTCGACGAACCGGGCGCCCTCCATCGCGAGCCCGCTGAGCCGCCACCGGCTCGTGACGACGACGGTGCTCGTGCTGGACGACGTCAGCAAGGGCCTCACCTGCGCCGCCGACGCGGCGTTGTCGAGCAGGATCGCGAATGCCCGCTTCGCCGTCAGCGAGCGGAACAGGGCTTGCCTGCGGGGCACTTCGGGCGGAATCCGCTGGGGATTCGTACCGAGGGCGAGCAGGAACCAGTCGAGGACCTCGCCCGGCGTGGCCGGACCGCCCGGCCCGAAGGCATCGAGGTCGACGTAGAGCTGGCCATCGGGGAAGTGCTCGTGCGCGTCGTGCAGCCACCTCAGTGCCAGCGACGTCTTGCCCACCCCGCCAGGCCCGCTGATCACGACGACCATCGGGTGGTCGTCAGTCGCTCCCCGCCACGTGTCGAGTTCCGCCAACTCGTCGCGCCTGCCTGCGAAGAGCCTTGGTGGAGGCGGCAGCTGGAACGGGATGACGACGTGCTCCGGAGGTGCGTGGAAGTGCACTTCACCCACGCTCCCGGCTTGGACCACCGGACCGTGCGCGGACCCTGACAACACGTTCTTGGTCCCTGCTTCACCTCTGAACACTCGCTTCACCCTCCCCTGTGCAGTGAGTGAAGTCAGTGTCACAGATAGCCACCGCCGAAGCACGGTCCAACGGTGTGAAATCCGCACCCGACCAGGCAACACGTTGACCACCGGCCATGATCGAGCCGTCGGAAACCCCTGTGGGCCAACGACTCCCGTCAGACTGAATGATCTACGTCCAGGCAGGTCACGCCGGCCTTAAATCCACTTCAAGAGGGTGCTGATTCACGAATCGCGAAAGATCCGTGAAACCCCACGTCATGCCGCCTGTACGCCTGTTTTGACCGAATTAAGGCAGGTAACGGAACGATAACGACGGGGTCGCAGGGGAGCATCGGCAGAGCATCGGTACGTATGCCCCTGTGTCCACCGCCGTAAGGCGGCCGGGGTTCGAAGCGCTTTGCGCGTACCAAAACGACGAGGTGACACATCAGATGACGCGTTCCCAGGGACGGCACAGTTTCTCCCGCCGCGCGAAGCTGACCGCCGGTATGACCGGACTTGTACTCACGGTCGGTCTTGCCGTCGCGTTCACCAGCACTGGTGATCCAGAGCAGGCGCGTGCCGACGGCGCCGACCCGTCATTGTTCGTCGACATCACGAAGCTCAACAACAACGTCAAGGCCGCCAAGGCGCAGCAGGACGGGACCACCGGCACCTTCACCGTCGACTGCGGCACCAACGACAACGGGCACTTCAACCCGGACAACTTCATCGCCGCGCCCGGTGTCGCGAACGGGGCCGAGCACCTCCACGACTACGTGGGCAACCTGACCACCGACCGCAACTCGACCCTCGAGAGCCTCGAAGCCGGTGGGACCACCTGCAAGAACGGTGACAAGTCCGCCTACTTCTGGCCCGTGATCCGGATCGACAAGGGCGAAGCGGAAGCGGAAGCGGGCGGCGCGAACGAAGGCGAGCAGGCTGGCGGCGACCAGCAGGCAGGCGGCGGTGACGCGGCAGGCGCGATCGACTGTCCCGACGTCGCGGGCAAGGTCGGCAACGTGCCGAACCAGGCCAAGGCCGAGGTCGACCAGAACCTCGACCTGCTGAAGAAGCAGGAAGCCGAAGCCGAGGACCGCCTCGCCAAGACCGGCAACGCCCAGAAGGGCGACGCGAACTTCGTCAACAACGCCATCGTCGCTCCGCTGACCGAGAAGCGGAACGCGACGATCAACCGGATCAAGACGGCGATCGGCCGCCAGGGCAACGCCCCCAAGGGGCTCGACAACCTCGCGCAGTGCAAGGTCGTCAACGGTGGCAAGGCCGCAGACGCCAAGGCAGCAGACCAGAAGGCGGCCGGCGACAAGAAGGCCGCTGACAAGAACGCAGCAGGCAACGGCGACGCCGCGGCCAACGCGAAGCTGGGCCAGGGCGCCGACCAGGAACTCGAAGGCAACGACGGCGTGATCCAGCAGCCGAAGTCCGCCGAGCTCACCTTCCGCGGTAGCCCGACGGGCAAGGTCGAGGCGATGCCGAAGGGTCTGCTGATCCTGTACGGCGACGCCAAGCGCTCCATCAACGGCGACAAGAACGTCAAGGCCTCCTGGACCTGCGGGGGCTTCGAGGACAAGATCATCTCTGAGAAGTACGTGATCTGCCCCGCGGGCTCCGCGGTCAAGCGGATCCACGACTTCCCGAGCTGCTGGGACGGCAAGAACACCGACAGCGCCAACCACCGCGACCACATGGCGTTCCCCGACGCCAACGGCCAGTGCAAGAACGGCTTCAAGGCCGTTCCGCAGCTGCGGACCACGCTGACCTACGACATCCCGCAGGACGTCCAGAAGGCGTTCCAGTACAAGGTCGACTCGTTCCCGGACGAGAAGCACGACCCGCAGACCGACCACGACGACTTCGCCAACGTCATGCCCGACCAGGTCATGAAGCGCCTGGTCGACTGCATCAACTCCAACAAGACCTGCAAGGAGTAAGGCCCATGATCGAGGCGCACTACTCGGTGGCAGTGGCGAGCGACCGGAGTTGGCTTGGCCAAGTCGACAAGCTGCGCCAGGGCGATGACGTCCACCGCCTGCTCGATCGCCTCACCGATCCCCGCAGCGACAACGCGTTGCTGATCCACACCGACCGCCCGACCCTCGACTCCGGTTACCCGGACCACGAGGTGACGGTCGGGGTGCGGGGTGACCGGGGCGCGATCCTCTTCTCGGACACCGCCACCGGCACGTGGGTGACGTTGGGCGAAGGCCCGGCGCAGCGGACGGTCTACGCGGGGATCGAGTTCCCCACGCACTGCGAGATCCCCGTGCCGAACCTGGCCGCCGCCATCGAGGAGTTCCTGATGACCGGCCAGCGTCCGACGAGAGTGCCGTGGCAACAAGCCCGGTGACGTTCTCCGTCATCGGAAACGCCGTGGAGGGGCCTGCCCTGTACAGGTTCCTCCACGGCTTTTCACGGTATGGCGAGTCCCGCCGACCGCAGGGACTCCTCGACGCGCAGCCGCTCCAGTTCGCGGTCCATGCCCTCGGGGAGGTGGTGCAGCCGGTGGTCGACGCCCACGGCCCGGCACGCCTGCACCAGCAGGGCGTCGTACGCCTCCCGTGCGCCACGGCGGCGGACCGCCGGGGTGCCGGACTCGAACCCCGCCAGCACCCGGTGCACCCGCCTCAGATCGGCTGACACCTGTTCGATCGACGGGCCGCTCGGCGGCTCGGGTGCGCGGCGGCGGAACCGCCGGACCAGCTTGGGCACGGTGATCACCGCCCAGCCCAGTGCGACCGGTGTGGTCGCCACGACGGCGTAGAGCACCAGGTTCTGGACCGGAACCTCGGCCATGCCAAGCATTCTACGGCGTCGTCGGCCCCGCTTGGAGGGCCAAGTACAGGTCCACCCGCGTCGGGAAGTCCCCGAGGTCAACGCCGAGCAGGTCCTCCACCCGGCCCATCCGGTACCGCAGGGTGTTCACGTGCACGTGCAGCTTCGCCGCGGCCGTGGTCCACGAGCCCGAGTCGTCGAGGAACACCCGCAGCGTGCCGACGAGGTCGGTGCCGTGCTCGAGGTCGTAGTCCAGCACCGCGCCCAGCAGCCGTCGCCGCACCGAGGCGCGGAGTTCCTCCGGCACACCGGCCAGCAGCAGTTGGTGCAGCGCGATCTCCTCGCCCGCGACCACGCACGTCCGCCCGGTCCGCGCCCGGCCCAGCCTGCGCGCGTGCGACGCCTCCTCCAGCGCGCCGCGCAGCCCGGCGACGCCGACCGGTGAGCTGATCCCGACCAGCAGCCGGGTCGAGTCGAGGCCGGGTTCCAGTGCCCGCAACGCCTTCCGCGCGATCTCGGCCGGGTGCTCGCCCTCGGCGGGCGTCACCGCGTACACCTCGGAGCCGACCAGCGCGACCAGCGCGCGCGGGGCGATCTGCGCGACCAGTTCCTCCAGCACCGCCGTGGCGAGGTCGGTCCGGCGGTCGGAGGTCGACAGCGCCAGCACCCGCAGCGGGGCGTCCGGGTCGAAGCCCGCCGCCGACACCCGCGAACGCAGTTCCCCCGGTCCGGCCGACCCGTCGAGCACCAGCCGCAGCAGCGGTCCCGCGGCGCGGTTCTCGATCACCCTGCCCTGCGCGATGCGCGACCGTTCGAGCGCCACGAGGCTGGCCAGCTCGGCGGCGACCTCGTCGTGCGACAGGTCGCCCGCCACGGCCAGCACCCAGTTCGTCAGCCTGGTGCCGCCGCGTTCGGCGACCGGCAGCAGCGTCGTGCCGCGGACGACCTTGGGCAGCCGGTCGGCGCGCAGGAAGT
>JBDSAJ010000605.1:0-6219 GCA_039922235.1 Umezawaea sp. | reverse complement strand
CACCGGACGGGCACTTCGGCTGGTGGCGCTAAACGCCGGCCTTCTTCCCTTCAGGGGTGGAGACGAACCAGACGCCGCCGACGCCCTGGCCCTTGGCCTCGCCGCAGACCTTGTCCTCGGCGAAGGTGTAGAGCGGCCAGCCGGCGATGGTCAGCTGCTTGCCGCCGTCGGCGCGGGTGATCGTGCCGACCAGCGCCTTGTCCACGCCCTGCACGTCGAAGCTGTCGGAGGTGACCAGGGCGGGCGGCCACTTCACTGCGCAGTCGTCGGCGCAGTTGGAGACCGACGGGTTGGGGGTGTCCTTGTCGAAGCGGTACAGGGTCATGCCGTCCTTGTCGGTCAACACGGTGCCGAGGTTGCCGACGGACGCCGTGGTGAGCGCGAGTTCCCCGTTCTCGGTGGCCTTCTGGCCGTCCGGGGCCGCCGCGAACCACGTGCCCTTGAAGCCGTGGCTCTTCGCGTCGCCGGGGGCCTTGTCCTCGGTCGAGGTGTACAGCGGCCAGCCCTTGGCCGTGACCTGCTTGGAGCCGTCCGCACGGGTGATCGTGCTGAGGACGGCCTTGTCCACGCCCTGCACCGCGATGTCGTCCGACGTCGTGAGCACCGGCGGGAACTTCGTCGCGCAGTCGGCGTCGCAGTTGGAGGCCGAGGGGGTCGCCGTGTCCTTGTCGAAGCGGTACACGGTCTGGCCGGTGCCGCTGGTCAGCACGGTGCCGATACCGGGGACGACCGCGGTGGCGAGCACGGGACCGGCGTTCGCACCGGCTTTCTTGCCCTCCGGCGTCGCGGCGAACCAGACGCCGCCGATGCCCTGGCCCTTGGCGTCACCGGGAGCGGTGTCCTTGGCGAACTCGTAGAGCGGCCACCCGGCGACGGCCAGCTGCTTCACGCCGTCCTTGCGGACCACAATGGACACCAGCGCCTTGTCGACGCCCTGCACCTCGAGCTCGCCGTCGTTCGGCGCGGTGGCCGGTGGCCACTGCGTCTCGCAGTCGTCGTAGCAGTTCGACGTCGGTGGGTCCGTCTTGTCCTTGTCGAAGCGGTACAACGTCTTCCCGTTGCTCCCGGTGAGCACCTGGCCGAGGTCGCCGACCTTCGCGGAGGTCAGTGAGACGACCTTGCCCTGTGCCAACTTCTGCGCGCCGGAGACGGCGTTGGCGGATCCCGCCGTCGTCGGCGCCTGACCGCACGCGCTCACCAGAGTGAGCCCGAGCACAGCCGCTGCCCCGAAAATGGCCGCACGAGTAACAGACATGGTGCCGAACCTCCTTGGGTGGTCGCTCGCACCTCTTCGCGGCAACCGATTGCCCACAACACGGACAGCGCCCCGGAAAGGTTCAAATCTTTTTCGGGGATTTTCCGACGTGGTTGAACAGCAGGTTCAGCGCGAACGCGACCAGCGTGGCGCTCGTGATCGCGCTGCCCGCCACGATCTGGGCCCACGCCGGGAAGTTCTGGTAGATCCGCGGTGCCACGACCGGCAGCAGCCCGACGCCCAGTGCGACCGCGACGATCACCAGGTTGTCCGTGCCGTCGTACTCCACCTTGCGCAGCGTCGTGATCCCGACGGCGGCCACGGTCGCGAACATGACCAGCCCGCACGCGCCGACCACCGGCCCCGGCAGCGACGCGACGACCTCGCCGAGCTTAGGCAGCACGCCGAGCACCACCAGGATCGCGCCCGCGGCCGCCGCCACGTACCGGCTGCGCACCTTCGTCATGCCGACCAGCCCGACGTTCTGCGCGAACACGGTGTCCAGGAAGGCGTTCATGATCCCGCCGAGCACGCCGGACAGCCCGTCCGCCGCCATGCCGCGCGCCAGGTCGGCCGAGGTGACGGGCTTCCCGGTCAGCTCGCTCACCGCCAGCATGTCCGCCGTCGACTCGGCGAACGTCACCAGCATGACCACGCACATCGAGATCACCGCCGCGATCGGGAACTGCGGCGCGCCGAAGTGGAACGGCGCGCTGATCCCCAGCCACGGCGCCCCGGCGACGGACGAGAAGTCCGTCAGGCCCATCGGGATCGCGACCAGCGTGCCGAGCACCAGCCCGACCAGGACTCCGATCTGCGCCAGGAAGCCACGGGCCAGCCGCATGACCAGCACCACCACGACCACGATCGCCGCGGCCAGCGCGAGGTGGCTCGGCGCCGCGTAGTCCGCCGAGGTCGGGTCGTTGCCCGCGATCAGGCCGGCGGCCACCCCGATCAGGGACAGCCCGACGACCGTGATCACCACACCGGTCACCAGCGGCGGGAAGAACCGGAGGATCTTCGAGAACGGCACCGCCACCAGCAGCCCGAACACCCCGGCCGCGATCATCGACCCGTACACGGCCTGGAGCCCGTACTCCCCCGCGATCAGGATCATCGGCGTCACGGCGGTGAAGGTCGCCCCCGCCACCACAGGCAGCCGCACGCCCAGCAGCTTGCCGACGCCGAGCGCCTGGACCAGCGTCACGATGCCCGCCACCAGCAGGTCGGCGTTGATCAGCAACCCGATGGTCGCCCGGTCGAGGCCCGCCGCCGCGCCGAACACCAGCGGCACCGTGACGCAGCCGGTGTACATCACCAGCACGTGCTGAACGCCCAGCACCAGCAGCCGGACCGGGGGAAGGGGGACGTCGACCTGGTTCCGGACATCCGTCGTCATCCGACTCACCTTGCCGGGTATCGGTTACGGACGGGGATCAACCACGCAACCGTTCTTATGGGCTGAGCAGGAGTGAGTTCTGCTCGGCCGGACACCCCGAACGGTGTTGGGTGTCCTGGTTGCCCGTGTTCGCTCCACCGTGGGCGCCGTCGGATCGTGTCCGTGGTCCGGTGCGGTGGGCACGGGTTTCCTCACGCCTGCGGCTGCCTGGTCTGGCCTGGGCAGTCCGATGCCCCGCACGATCGCTCTGGTCGTGTGGGGGTGGTGCCGTCCGTCGCCGGATCGGGTAGCCGAGGGCGCGTCGCCCGATCGCGACAGCGGCGCTGTCGTGCCGGGAAACCTTGCGTTTCGTGCTGGCCAGGGGCTTCTGCCAGTGCTGGGCGCCCCACATGCTCGTGTAGGCCGGGTCCACGGCGATGATGCTCACGCCCAACTCGCCGGCCATGGATACCAGCCGTGCGCGGAGCTTCGCGGTGGGCATGCCGGAGATCATCTGCCGGAACCGCTTGCGGCGGCCGTGTTTTTCGCGGGTCTTGCTGTCGGTGAAGTCCAGATCCTCGACGGCGATCGCGGTGACACCAGTGGACTTCGTCCAGCGCAGCAGGCGAGTGGGGGCATGCCGAACCTGCGCGTCACGGTGTTCCGCGGTGCCAGTCAGGATGTAGTCGAAACGGCGGGGCTCGCCGGCAGGGTTGCCGTGCCGGTCCAGCCGCCAGGCGGCGAGGTGATCGGCGTTCATGTCCACCCCGACCACACCGACCGCGACCGCGGCCGGCAGCGGGAGATCCGGAACAGGCGGACGCTGCCAGGAGGCGGTGATGTACCAACGACTGCGGCCGGCGTCGAGGTGGACGCGGTACGCGACAGCCCGGTCCGCCGAGATCCGCTCGACCCACTCGGCGCCGCGATGCGCGAACGCGACTCGTGCGGTGACAACGTAGCGGCCGTGCTTCGCGTTCGCATACTCCGCGAGCGGCGCGGGCAGCTTGATGCTGACCTCACCGTCGGAAGTGACTCGGATCGTCTCGTTGCCGTACCGCTTGCCAGACTCGCCATCCGCTTGCAGGAACCAGCGTTCAGCTTCCCAACGCTCCCGCCACTCGGTCTCCGTCGGGCTGGCGACGTCGAGGTTGTGACGCGTGTTGAGCAATCGTTTTCCGCCGCGCACCACGCGGACCCGGCCGTTGTCGCGATCGGCGCGAACTTGGGCGAGACGAGTCTCCAGCGTCGTGAGGCGACGTTTCTTCTGAAACCACTCGCCCGCGCAACGATAGCCACCAGGCTCCCGCTTGCCGCCCTTCTGTCCGATCGGCAACGACAGGCGGCGTGCGATCGTCGTGACACCGGCTTCGAGGGACCGCAGGTGCGCAGCCTGGCCACGCCGCGCCAACGCCCACTGATCGTGCGATGTCTTCGTGATGCTGCCCGCCCACCGAGACGACTAAACCGCGGTCAAACCCTGCTTGCGTGCCGCCCACCGGGTCGAATCGTGCATCACGCCATCAGCACAGCGGGCCTTCAAGTCACGCGACGCGAGCGAACCCAGATGCGCACCGACCAGCCGCAACACCAGCTCGTCCTGCACCGTCAAGCCCTTGAGCCGGTCACGCACCGCCACACCGGCCGCGCCCGGCACCACAAACGTCGGCGCGATCGGACGCAAGTCAGCCACGTTCGGCCGCCTGCAAGGCTTTCGTGGCGCGATTCTTCGCGGAGCGACGTCCGTAAAGCCGGGCACAGAACGCGGTCAGGACCTCGACCATGTCCCGCACCAGATCGTCCTCGACCTCGCCTTCGTCGAGAATCAGCAAGCGTCGCCCCGAGGCCGACAGGGCAGCCTCGACCAGTTCGACATTCATTCTCCCCAGCCGATCGGAATGCTCGACCACCACCGTGGTCACCTGCGGATCGGCCGGCAAGCGCCGGCCTTTCGACCGCGAGCCGTCCATGCCCGAACCGACTTCCGCCTCCACGCGCACCACCCGATCGCCAGACCTGGCAGCCCACGCCGACAGCCGAGCGACCTGACGATCCAGATCAGAACGCTGATCATGTGATGACACACGCGCGTACAAACCCAGGCCGCCAAGCAACACGGGCGCGGCGTTGTTCTCGACGTTCACCAAGATCATCCGCGGGCCGACTCGCTCAGCTGGCACCGGCAACGTGCCCTCACGGAACCAGCGGTAAGCGGTCTGCGGGTGCACGCCCTGTACCTTCGCCCACTCCGTCAGGTTTACGACATGGTCGTAACACGCACTAGATCACGCTCATGCTCACTCAATCGATCGCGGGTGTGAACTGTTCAATACCCCTGGTGTACCCGGCTACGTAGGTCCGCAGTCCGCGCCTGCCGTGGCGCATCATCAGCTCGTGGTTCGCGACCAGCGCGGGGCGCACCACGGGGCCGAGCTTGCGGAGCAACGGCTTGCGCACCTCCACCTCCTGCTCGTACAGCAGCCGCGTGCCGCTGCCGTCCCGGTCGATCCGCCAGCCGACCGTGCCCTCCAGGTCGCCTTCGAGGTCGGCGACCAGCAGCCCCCGCTCGGCGTCCCTGGTGTTGTGGCTGGCCTCGAACACCAGCTCGTACGGCAGGAATGACCGGCAGTGCAACTCCGCCCGCTCCTCCCCCACCTGCACGGCCCGCCGCACCTCCGGCCACCAGAGGGGGTAGCTGCCGAGGTCCGCGAGGACGTCGAACGCATCGGCGGGCGAGCAGTCGACCGACCAGAGGCTGCGGAAGCGGTAGCGGTTGAGCGGCACCCGGCGAGTATCACCAGGCTCCCGCGGAAGTGCGCGACAGGCAGATCCACTTCACCCGTTCGGCCGGTCGAGAACTACTGTGCGCACGTCCTGAGTGCGGCGAAGACGTCCCGCAGTTCACGTGGCACGTCCACGGGCCGTTCCAGGCGCAGGACCAGGTCCATGATCATCTCAGCTCTGTTAGCGGGCGGGTCCTGGCTGTGCTCGCGGAGCAGGGCGCCGACCGCGCCGGGCAGCGGCGCGAAGTCCTGCGGCGACCACGGCCGATCGATCCGCGGCCAGGCGGCGTTCGCGGTGTTCGCCCACGTCACCTCGTCGAACAGCCCCTCGAACCTCGTCGCCAGCACCGTGACAACAGCGTCGCAGTCCGGGCCGAACGCCTTGTCCACCGCGAGCCGGTCCTCGCCGCCCGCGCCGAGCAGCAGCGTCACCGCCCGACCGCGCCGGTGCAGGTGCGCGGCCAGGTGCAGCGCGCCTGTGTTGCCGCCGACCGACCACAGCGCGATGCCCGAAGCCTGGAGGGGCAGGCCTTCGGACAGGGCGAACAGGATCGGGATCGCCTGCTGCTCGGCGTCGCCCTCGACGGCGAGGAAGCACCGCTCGTGGAGCAGGACGGAGTTGCGCAGGCCCACCGAGGCCGCCACGGCGCCCAGGTGGCGCTCGATCGGGGTGCCGGTGCGCGCGCCGAGCCGTTCCACGCGGGTGCGGCGGCGCTCGTCGAGCGTCAGCAGGACGACGTCGCTGATGTCCACGCCGTCGACCAGGTTCAAGGAGTGCGTCGCCACGACCACGTTGACGTGCG
>JBDSAJ010000604.1:0-4952 GCA_039922235.1 Umezawaea sp. | reverse complement strand
TGCTTCGTGGTGGACGAGTACCAGGACGTCACCCCGTTGCAGCAGCGCGTGCTCGACGCGTGGCTCGGGCAGCGCGACGACCTGACCGTCGTCGGCGACGCCAACCAGACCATCTACTCGTTCGCGGGCGCCTCGCCGCGCCCGCTGCTCGACTTCGGCCGTCGGTTCCCCGAGGCGCACGTGGTGCGGCTGGAGCGCGACTACCGGTCGACGCCGGAGGTCGTCGGGCTGGCGAACGAGGTCATCAAGTGGGCTCGCGGCCGTCCGGCGGGCTCGCGGCTCCAGCTGATCGGCCAGCGCCCGTCCGGGCCGCGGCCGACGTTCACCGAGTTCGGCGACGAGCCGGAGGAGGCGTCGGCGGTCGCGCAGCGGGTGAACAAGCTGCTCGCCGACGGCGTGTCCGCGAGCGAGATCGCGATCCTGTACCGGGTCAACGCGCAGTCCGAGGTGTTCGAGCAGGCGCTGACCGAGCTGGACATCCCGTACCAGGTGCGCGGGGGCGAGCGGTTCTTCGCGCGCAACGAGGTGCGGCAGGCGATGGTGGCGCTGCGGTCCGCGAGCCACACCCCGCCCGACGGCGACCTGCCCAGCCAGGTGCGGCAGGTGCTCGCCCGGCTCGGCCTGACCGACGAGCCGCCCGTCGGCGGCTCCGCGCGGGAGAAGTGGGAGTCGCTGCTCGCGCTGGTCGAACTCGCCGAGGAACTGGCGACGGTCGTGGAGGGCGCGGACCTCGCGCGGTTCGCGGTCGAACTGGACATCCGGGCCGAGGCGCAGCACCCGCCGACGGTCGAAGGCGTCACGCTCGCCTCGCTGCACGCCGCCAAGGGCCTGGAGTGGGACGCGGTGTTCCTCGTCGGCCTGGTCGAGGGGACGCTGCCGATCATGCACGCGGACGGCGACGACGCGGCGATCGAGGAGGAGCGCAGGCTCCTGTACGTCGGTGTCACCCGTGCGCGTGAACACCTGTGGCTGTCGTGGGCGCTCGCCCGTGCGGCGGGCGGGCGGCGCTACCGGAGGCGCAGCCGGTTCATGTACGGGCTCGTGCCGGACGACCACCCGGCCGCGCTCGGCGCGACGCGGGAACCGCTGCAGAAGAAGCCGAAGCCCATCTGCCGGGTGTGCGAGTCGACGCTGGTGGGCTCGCAGGCCATCAAGCTCGGCCGGTGCGGCCGGTGTCCGTCCGATGTGGACGAGGAACTGCTGGTCCGGCTGCGGGTCTGGCGCGCCGAGCGCGCCCGTGAGCTGAAGGTCCCGTCGTACGTCGTGTTCACCGACGCGACGCTCGTCGCCATCGCCGAGGTGCGTCCGGAGGACGACGCCGGACTGGTGTCGATCTCCGGGATCGGTGCTTCGAAGCTGAACAAGTTCGGTGCCGACGTACTGGGCCTTGTCCAGGGCGAACGGTGAAAAATCAGCCGATCGGAAGAGATTTCTAAAAAGCGGTTGCACGCCTCCTACGAGGCCTCGTAACCTGCTGAGGCCGGGCACGAAGTGCCCGACTGGGGAAGAGAACAAACCGACGTGCCAACCACGAGCCCGCTGATGGAGGTGACCACTGTGAAGACTCTCAACCTCTTCATGGCGCCCGGTTACCTCTCAACCGGGGTCGTCTGCGTGCCGCCGATGGAACTCGCTGCGGGGCAGAAGTCTGCCCGCGTCCGCCACGCCCAGCCGTGGAGCGCCGAGCGAGGCCTGCCAGTTCAGCTGACGACCGTTGTCACGGGCGTCACCGCCGGTGTCACCACCAAGAACAACTCGATCCGGATCGATGCGCCGTCCGCGCACGAGCGAAGTAGGACCTGACACAGGACTGTCAGGACTACCTGGCTCACCTAGGCCGCGGACCCGCACAGGGACCGCGGCCTTTTTGCTGTCCCAAACAACCCCAGCACAACCCCATCGCAGTACCTCGACAGGAGTTCACCTGATGTTGACCGCATCCGTCCCGATAACCAGCGGGACGTTTCCAGACCCGACCGACCACGGCGGAGCCGGTGTCGCGTGCTTGATCGACACCGCCCCCGACGCAGGTCTTGACCTGCCCTGCCGCACCAACAACCCCGACCTGTGGTTCGCGGACGCACCCGCCGAGCTCGAGAAGGCCAAGACGTTCTGCGTCGGCTGCCCCGTGATCGCCGAGTGCCTCGCCGGAGCACTGGCTCGCCACGAGCCGTGGGGTGTCTGGGGTGGCGAGATCTTCGAGCGCGGCGCCGTCATCGCGCGCAAGCGCCCGCGTGGCCGTCCCCGCAAGGACGCTGCACCTGTTGTTCCCGCGGCGTCCGCCGCGACCGTTGTCCGGGGGGCTACCAGCCAGGAGGCCGCCGCGTGACCACGAATCGCATCACCACTGACGAACTGCACTTCCTCGACCACAAGAACCAGGGGATCGGCCGAATGTTGCTCCATGAAGACCTTGCACGTGCCCGAATGCGAGATTCAGAAAATCTCGCTGAACGCCAACGACTGGCCCACCGGCTGGTCGTCGCCAACCGTTGGCGACGGCTGTCCGGCTGGGCCCAGAAGCGGGCGCTCCGCTCAGCTCGCGACCTCTGATCCGAGCGACTCCGGCCGCTCTCCCATTTTCGACGGGAGAGCGGCCGGAGTCATGGGTACGGTGCGGAGGTGGCACGACACACGCATGATGGAATCGACTGGGCATCGAGGCTGATCGCGATGCGCCGGGCTGATGAACTGCACGCGGACGCCTTGCGCGTCGTCGCCCGGAGACTCGTCCGAGCGCTACCCGACAACCCGACCGTCATCGACGTCGGATCAGGCGCGGGCGGCATGAGCGTCGCCCTCACCGAGGCGCTGTGCGCCAGGGGCGGCGGCACGGTCGTGCTCGTCGACGCCGTGCCCGAGCTTCTCGACGCCGCCACCACCGCGGCCAGGTCCGCGGCGACCTACGAGTCGGACAGCAAGTCCACCACCGTCCGCATCCGCCCGGTGCTGGCCGACATCGCGACCGAGAAGCCGACGGAGTTCGCCGCCGCGGCACACCTGGTGTGGGCGTCCCACGTCCTGCACCACCTCCCTGACCAGCGCCAAGGCGCCCACAACCTGATCAGCGCCCTGGCACCCGGCGGCTGGTTCGCCCTCGCCGAAGGCGGCCTCGAAACCCGCTGCCTGCCGTGGGACCTGGGCATCGGCGAACCCGGACTGCAAGACCGCCTGGCCGCTGCCCGCGACCAGTGGTTCACCCGCATGAGGGAACAGATCCCCAACGCCGTCCGCCTCACGACGGGCTGGAACGTCGTCCTCACCGAAGCGGGCCTGCACGACGTCGGCGCCTTCAGCTACCTCGTCGACCACCCCGCCCCCACCAAGCCGACAGTCCGCGACTCCATCGAGGACTGGCTCCGCTGGCGCTCCGACGTCACCGGCGACCTCCTCCACCCAGCAGACCGCACCGCCGTCCGCACCCTCCTGGACCCGAGCGACCCGAACTACATCGGCCTGCGCGAAGACATCTTCTTCCTCCAGACCAACACGGTCCACACAGGACAGAAACGATGACCGAAACCTGCGCCCGCTGCGGCAGGACCCGCGACACCGTCACCGACCCAGCCCAACGCCTGGCCTGGGTCAGCGAACGCGAGGGCGGCAACAACACCTGGCTCTGCCACACCTGCGCCCGCACCCACGTCCGCGACCTGGAGAGCAAACTCCCGGCCGAGTACTGGTAGACGGTCCTCGCCTGGAATGCGGGAACGACAGTGCACTGGTCATCCGGGTTCGCCGGGTCAGGCCGCTCGTGGACGGCCCAGCGTCGGGTGGCGTTTCGCTGCGAGATACGGGCTCCTTCCTTGCGCGGGGCGACCAGGACGCCTTGGTGGAGAAGAACAGTTCCACTTGGTCGAGTCAGGACGTCTGTCCGGGGCCCAGCGGATATTTGGAATCGTGGCTGGACGGCCGGCCAGGCGCGGGTGGCTTTGGCGGGTGTGACGAGCCGTTGTCCAGTACCAAGTGGACGGTCAAGCTCGGGTCGATCGTCAGTGTCGCGGTGATCGAAACGGTGCCGTGGCCGACATACTCGAATTCCCGGCATCGTGGCAGGCGGGAACTCGCGTTGCCGGGTGTTGAGGAGTGCTGGACACACAGCTGCCACCAGTCCGCTTCGATCACCGTCGTCGATCAAGGACGCTGATCGATCACGTCATCGGGATCGGGTGCGCCACACCGCACCCTGGCACAATGGGGAGCCATGGCCGCGTTGAGCGAGATCACCAAAGCCGCACTGCACCCCCGCCTGATGCGCCGGGCTCAGACCCGCTGGCCTCAACTGGCCGAGATCACGGTCCGCTTCCACGGCAGGCAGGCCTACATCGGCGCGGTGCTCACCAACGAGGACGAGCCGCTGAAGCTGTGCCGGTTGACCTGGCAGGGCTCCCCTGAGAACTGGCGCTTCGCGATCTATGAGCACAGCGGTGACCGCTACGCCGATTGCATGCTTCCCGGCGGTGGCCTGACCGGAACCCCTGAGGCCGCACTCGACTGCGCATGCGGCCTTTACCTCAATGACCTCGCGGCCTACTCCGAACCTCCGACGGACTAGCGCGGTGCTGCGCCAAGCTCAGGTTTCGAGCTTCGAGGGCAGTGAACAGCAGCCACGGAAGTAGTGGATGCCGTGCGGGTGCACGTCGTAGGCAGCTTGCCGGTGGATCGTGGTGCTCAGCCGGAGTCGTGGTGTGGGCGGATTGACAGTGGACCGGACTTGTCGAAGGCGGAGCACCGGCGCAGGAACCGGGGTGTGACCTCCTCGCTGCGGTCGGGCTTGGTGTTGAAGTCCAGGGGCGGTGGATTCCTTTCAGGTGTGGGTTCGCTGGTGGGTGATGCCGTGCACGCGCGGGATCTGCCGGAGTCGTTTCCGGGCGATGCGCACCGCTCCACCACGGTGCACCGGTGGTGGAGATGGTGGCTGTCAGGTGAGCGTCAGTGGCTGACCAGGGCTT
>JBDSAJ010000603.1:0-7866 GCA_039922235.1 Umezawaea sp. | reverse complement strand
GAACTGTCCACCGGTGAACTGGCCTACCGCTGGATCGACTACCTGGTGAACGGCTACGGCACGGACGCCGACGCCACGTCCATCCTCGACACCACCGAGGTCTGGGTCGTCCCCGTCGCCAACCCCGACGGCGTCGACCTCGTGGCGGCGGGCGGCAACAGCCCCCGGTTGCAGCGCAAGAACGCCAACAACACGCGCGGTTGCAGCGGCACGTCCATCGGCATCGACCTGAACCGCAACTCGTCCTTCAAGTGGGGCGGCGACTCGAACTCCCCGTGCACCGAGACCTACCAGGGCACGGCGGCCAAGTCCGAGCCGGAAACCCAGGCACTGGAAAGCCTGTTCAGCTCGATCTACCCGGACCAGCGCGGCTCCTCGGACACCGCTCCCGC
This sequence comes from Umezawaea sp., assembly GCA_039922235.1. Classification (GTDB taxonomy): domain Bacteria; phylum Actinomycetota; class Actinomycetes; order Mycobacteriales; family Pseudonocardiaceae; genus Umezawaea. Next base: position 7,474 of record JBDSAJ010000603.1, on the reverse strand, counting down.
ACCGGTGACCGCCCGCGGCACGATGATCACCCTGCACAGCTACGGCAACGACATCATCGTCCCGTGGGGCTGGACCCCGGCCAAGTCGCCCAACGACGCCCAGATGCGCGCCTTCGGCAAGAAGATGGCCGCCTACAACGGCTACCTCGTCGGCACCAACGAGGAAACCGTCGGCTACGACACCACCGGCACCACTGACGACTACACCTACGGTGTGCTCGGTGTCGCCAGCGTGACCTTCGAGGTCGGTGCTTCCAGCGGCACCTGCGGCGGCTTCTTCCCCGCCTACTCCTGCGTCACGAGCACGTTCTGGCCGAAGAACAAGGGCGCTTTCATCGTCGCCGCCAAGGCAGCGGCCGCCCCGTACCAAAGCTGACTTCCACACCGCGGGTGGCTGGGCCCAACCCCAGCCACCCGCACCTTGGCCGGGTGCGAAGTACCTGCTTTGTCACTTGGCCGGGTGTCGAGCACCTGTCGGTCGCCTTGCCACTTGGCGGCGGCTGACTTCGGTGCGCAGCGGGTGGCGGACCTCGACGAGCGGACCAGCACGCTTACGGGCCCGCGCGATAGGGTTCACATGCAATGAGCATCAAGGAAATCCGCAACTTCGACTACACGATCCTGCTCTGCGGGAAGCTGGCGGAGACGAGAGCCTTCTACAAAGACGTGATGGGCTTTCCCCTCGAAGTCGACCAGGAAAACTGGGTGAGCTTCAGGGTGGGCGTCACCTTGCTGACGCTGCGGCCAAGGGGACAAGGGCCGGCCTGGGACGATGGCCCCTCGATACCAGGGTCCGCGGCCGTCCAGCTCGCTTTCCGCGTGCCACCCCCGGCGGTGGACGCCTGCCACGCCGAACTGGTCGCCAAGGGCGTGACCATCCTCAGAGGACCGACCGACCTGCCCGATTGGCGCCATCGGACGCTGTTCTTCCGCGATCCCGAGGACAATGTGATCGAGATCTACGCCGAGTACTGAGCCAAGCCACGGAATTGCTTGAGCCGGTTGAAGCACCGCTCGACCTCGAGATCTACCAGCAGCGCCACGCGGTGGAGTGCGGCATCAACCGGCTCACACGCCACTACCTCCACTGCAAAATGCCTGCGACACAAGATCCAGACTCTGCTAGACAGCGCTGATGGACCGACAGAAGCTCCGCGCCATCGCGCACCTCGACCATCCGATAGCCGCGCCGTTGAGTGACAGCACAGTGGCGCACCTTCTCGACCGGGCCATCTGCGGGCAAGACGATCGCCTGCTTGATCTGGGCTGCGGCGAGGGCGCCTGGTTGCTCCGCGCGCTGCAGGCGCACGACGGTGCAACGGCTGTCGGAGTCGACATCTCGGGTGAAGGCTTCGACCACGTCCTCAGCGAGGCCGCCCGGCTCGGTCTGGCCGATCGGCTCGAACTGCGCCGCCAGGACGTCGCCGAGTACCGGTCGACCAGGAAAGCGGACTTGGTGCTCAGCGTGGGAGCCGCCTACGCCTTCGGCGGACTGCTCCCCACGTTGAACGCCGCTCGGGAGCACCTCGCCGAAGACGGGATGCTCCTGCTCGGTGACTGCTTCTGGGAGCGCGAACCTGATGCTGCCGTCCGCGCGCAACAGGAGGACGGTCCGCAGAAGTACGCGGATCTCCCGACCACCGTGGCCCACATCGTCGCCGACGGGTGGACACCGGTCTACGGGTACATCAGCACCCTCGCGGAGTGGGACGAGTATGAGTGGTGCTGGACCGGCACCCTCGCCAAGTGGGCCCTCGACAATCCCGAACACCCCGACCGCGACTTCGTGCTTCAGACATCGGCGGACCACCGCGCCAGCTGGCTGGGCGGCTACCGCGATGTTCTCGGGTTCGTCGTTCTCCTGCTGCGGCGCACAACTCCAGCGGGTGAGTAGCGCCACCGCGGCGATTCGGCTCAGCCTGCGGGCGTCGCGACGTGCACGGTCGCACGGGCGCCTGTGTCGAGCAGGACGCGGATGACGTCGAGGTGCCCCAGTGGGACAGCACATCACGTCGGGAACAGCGCGGTCTGCCACGTCCCGCAGGTCGGCCGTGCACTGAACACCGGCACTGAACACCGCGCCACGGCGCACTCCCGTACGGCTAGGTCACATCGTCACCGGTCACCCTGGCCTACGATCCCCTGCTTATGCAGCAGGTCACCTCCCGCGTCCGCGCGGGCTACGCGATGGGCTCCTTCACCGCGGGCGCTTTCGGCACGGTCCCAGGTCTGCTGCTGCTGCCGTACCTGACCGACAACCTCGCGGTTCCCGCCGCCATCGCCGGTCTCCTGGTGCTGCTGCCCAAGGCATGGGACGTGGTGTTCAACCCCGTCGCCGGCCGGATCAGCGACCGCGCCGGAACCCGGCGCCCGTTCCTGCTGGCGGGTGGCACGGCCGTGGCGGTGCTCTTCGCCGCGCTGTTCGCGGGCGACTCGGCCCTGTACGTGGCCGTCGTCTTCCTCTTGTGCGCCACGGCCTACGCGTTCTTCCAGGTGCCGTACGTCGCGATGATGGCCGAGATCACCTCGGACTACGACGAGCGCACCCGCCTGATGGCCTGGCGAATGGCGTTCCTCGCGCTGGCGATCCTGGTGAGCGGCGCCGGAGCACCCGCCGTCCGGGACGCCACCGGCTATCCGGTGATGGGTGTCGCCGTGGGTGTCCTCATCCTGCTGGGGACCCTGGCGACCTACTTCGGCACCGCCGGGGTCTCGGCGTCACGACGGGTCGCGGTGTCCGCGACGCCGCGGGAGCTCTGGGCCGTGGTCAAGGGCAGCAGGCCGTTCCGGCTGCTCCTCACGGTCTTCGTGGTGCAGGCAGTCGGCCTGGGGACGATGTTGGCGGGGGTGGACTACTTCGCCCGGCTCGTGCTGGGGGACTCGAAGTACCAGACGTTCCTCTTCATCGGTTTCGTCGGCCCGGCACTGCTGGTGATGCCGCTGTGGCAACGGGTGGGGCGGAAGCACGGCAAGCGCGTCGGGCTGTTCGCCGCGTCCGGGGTGTTCGCCGTCGCGGTGGTGGGGCTGGGGGCGTCCCGCGTGCTCCCCGTGGGGGTCGTGCTCGGCCTGATGGCGTTCGTGGGGGTCGGCTACGCGGGGATGCAGGTGTTCCCGATGGCGATGCTGCCGGACGTGATCAGCGCGTCCGAGGAGGCGAGCGGGGCGACTCGGGCCGGGTTGTTCTCCGGGGTGTGGACGGCTGGCGAGACGTTCGGGTTGGCACTCGGGCCCGGTGTGTACGGACTGGTGCTGGCCGTCGGCGGGTACGAGGCCAGTTCGGACGGTGCGGTTGTGCAGTCGTCGGGCGCCGTGTTGGCTGCGTTGATCGGGTTCACGGCCATCCCGGCCGTGTTGGCGGTGGCGGCGTTGCCGCTGCTGAAGCGTGAGGAGTCCGCGTGAGCGTGCTGGACGAGTTGCGGGCGTTGCGGGACGGGGACCTGCCGACTCACGGCGGCCGGACGCTCGCCTACGTCTACGACAGCGCGGTGCCCGGTCTCGACGAGTTGGCGGCGAGCGCCCACGCGTTGGCCTCGTCGGTCAACGGGCTGGACCCGACCGCGTTCCCCAGCCTGCTCCGGCTGGAGAACGACGTCGTCGCGATGGCTTCGGGGCTGCTCGGCGGATCCGAGGCGACCGTCGGCACCGTCACGTCGGGTGGCACCGAGTCATGCCTGCTCGCGGTGCTCGCCGCGCGCGACTCGCGGCCGGAGGTGAGCGCCCCGGCGATGGTCGTCCCGGAGACCGCGCACGCCGCGTTCCGCAAGGCCGCGCACTACTTCGGGGTCCGGGTGGTCGCGGTGCCGGTCGACCCGGTGACGTTCCGCGCCGACGCCGCCGCGATGGCCGCCGCCATCGACAGCGACACGGTGCTGGTGGTCGCGAGCGCGCCCTCGTACGCGCACGGTGTCGTCGACCCGGTGGCCGAGATCGCGGCGGCGGCCCAACGGGCAGGCGTGCGGTGCCACGTCGACGCGTGCATCGGCGGCTGGGTGCTGCCGTACTTCCGCAGGCTCGGGGTGGACGTCCCCCCGTTCGACTTCTCGGTTCACGGGGTCACCAGCATCTCGGTCGACCTGCACAAGTACGCGTATTGCCCGAAGGGCACGTCGGTACTGCTGCACGCGTCGGCGGACCTGCGCCGGGCGCAGTACTTCGCGAGCGCCGACTGGCCCGGCTACACGATGCTCAACTCGACGACGCAGTCCACCCGGTCCGGTGGGCCGCTGGCGGCGGCCTGGGCGGTGACCCGCCACCTCGGCGACGCCGGGTACCTGGACCTGGCCGAGAAGACCCTCGGCGCCGTTCGGGGAATCCTCGACGGGATCAAGGGCATCGACGGCCTGCGTGTGCTGAGCCATCCCGATTCCACCCTGATCGCGGTCACCGCAGACCGGGACGACGTTGATGTGTTCACCGTCGCCGACGAGATGAAGGCGCGGAACTGGTACGTGCAGCCGCAGTTCGCCTACGGGGCGTCGCCCGCGAACCTGCACCTGACCGTGACAGCGGCCAATGCCGGGAACGAGGCCGCGCTGGTGGCGGACCTCGACGAGGCCGTGCGGGCCGCCGTCGAGGCCGGGCCGGTGCCGGTCGCGGACGAGGTGGTCGCCTTCATCCAGGCGCTGGACCCGGACACGTTGACACCGCAGGAGTTCGCGGGCCTGCTGGCCGCCGCGGGCCTCGGTGGCGGCGACAGCGCGCTGCCGGAGCGGATGGCCCCGGTCAACGCGCTGCTCGCCGCCGCCAAGCCGCGGCTGCGGGAACGGCTGCTGGTGGAGTTCCTGGGAGTCCTCTACAGCTGAGGCACCTCAACGCTGCTGGGCGCGCACCCACTGCTCCAGTTCGTCGGGAGCGGTGGGCAGCGCGGCCGACAGGAGTTGGACGCCCTCCGCGCGGACGATCACGTCGTCCTCGATGCGGACGCCGATGCCGCGCAGCTCCGGTGGCACGGTGAGGTCGTTCGGGTGGAAGTACAGGCCTGGTTCGACGGCCAGCGCCATGCCGACCTCCAGAGGCCCGTCGTGGTACGCCTCGGCGCGCGAGTTGGCGCAGTCGTGCACGTCCAGCCCGAGGAAGTGCCCGACGCCGCACACGATGTACCGCCGGTGCTGCTGCCCGTCGTCCGACAGCGCCTCGTCCACGGACACCGGCAGCAGGCCCCAGTCGTCCAGGCCTTCGGCCAGCACGCGCATCGCGGCGCGGTGGAACGCCCGGTAGTCGTTGCCGGGCCGCACGGCGGCCAGCGCGTCGACCTGGGCGCGGGCCACCAGGTCGTACACCTGCCGCTGGGCCGCGCTGTACTCGCCGGAGATCGGCAGCGTGCGGGTGATGTCGGCGGTGTACAGCGTGTCCACCTCGACACCCGCGTCGAGCAGCAGCACGGCGTCCTCGGGCACCACGCCGTTGTTGCGCACCCAGTGCAGCACCGGGGCGTGCGGTCCGGCCGCGACGATCGACGCGTAGCCGGGGCCGTTGCCGCTGGTGCGGGCCCGCCGGTCGAACGTGCCCTCCAGCCAGCGCTCGCCGCCGCCCTTCACGGCCGTCGGCAGTTCGGCCGCGACCTCGGCGAAGCCGAGCACGGTGGCGTCGACCGCCCGCTGGAGCTGGCCGACCTCCCACTCGTCCTTGATCCGCCGCAGCTCGGACAGGGTCCAGCGCAGTTCGGCGGTGTTCGCGCCGTTCGCCAGCGCGTCCAGCAGCGGGTCGGTGCCGTGGGCGGAGAAGACCTCCGGCAAACGACCGCGCAGCGCCGACGCGAGCTGGTCGATCGGACGGCAGCGCAGGCCCAGCGCCTCCGACCACTCGGCCAGGCCGGGGACCGGGCCGATCCACAGCTCGCCGTCGCGGGCGCTGGCGAAGAAGTCCGGGCCGTCGGGACCGGCGGGCTCGTGCAGGAACAGCTCGGCGTCGCCGTCGCTCATCACCAGCACGGCGCCTTCGGCGGAGCAGCCGGTCAGCCAGGAGAAGTCGCTGTCCGGGCGGAAGGCGTAGTCGCTGTCGTTGGCGCGCACGGGCGCCCAGCCGGACGCCACGGCGATCCGCCGACCCGGCAGCGCGGCGGCGAGCCGGGCCCGGTGGTCGGCCGCGGCGCGGGCGGCGCCTTCGGGCAGCCGGACGACGCGGTCGGCGTCGCCCCAGCCTTGGCGCACGTTCTCGCGGAAACCGGTGGCGTCGACGAGCCTGCTCGGGTCACGACGGGCGGGTCGGGTCATGCGATCCCCTCGGTCAGGGCGGGTTCGGTCGACCCGACTCTGCCATCCGCACCTGCCCGGCCGCACCCCGGCTGACGGCGGAAGCCCCCGAACCGCTGGGGTTCGAGGGCTTCCGGGGTGACGATCTTGTGGAAGGAACAGCTAGAACACGAGGTTCCAGCTGTCGATGAAGCCGGTCTCGGTGGACGCCACGTCCTGGACGCGCAGGTTCCACGTGCCGTTCGCGACCTCGCTGGAGGCGTTGACGGTGAACGTGGTCGCCACGTCGTCCCCGGTGTCCGAAGACGACGCCTGGAGCGGGTAGACGGTGCCGTCCGGGGCGACCAGGTCGATCACGAGGTCACCGCGGGAGGTGTGCTTGATGTCCACGACGACCTTCAGCGCGGCGGGCGCGTTGCCGATCCTGCGGGACACCGTGATGGGCGAGGTCACCGCCGCGTCGTTGTCCGGGATCGCCACGTCGGAGGTGTTCTCCGTCGGTCCGATCGGGAGCAGCGGGATGCCGCCGCCCGCGGCGACCACGGTCTTGGCGGCGTCGGCGATACCCGCGCCGCAGCCGCCCGCACAGGTGCCGGGCAGCGCTCGGGCGTTCCGCTTGAGCAGAGCCTCGACCTGGGCGGGCGTGAGGGAGCTGTTCTTGCCGAGCATCAGCGCGACCAGGCCCGCGATGTGCGGCGCGGCCATGCTGGTGCCCTGGTAGGACGCGTAGGTCTCGCTGCCGGGCGAGGTGTAGCCCGTGTTCAGCGTCGACAGGATGCCGTTCTGCGGCGCGGGCGTGCTGCCCCTCCAGGTCTCGCCGCCGGGGGCGGTGATGTCGACCTTGGCGCCGTAGTTGGAGTAGTAGGACCGGTTGCCCTCACGGCTGTTCGCGGCGACGGTGACGACGTTGTTGCAGCTCGCAGGGGAGAAGCCGCTCGCGTCGGCGTTGGAGTTGCCTGCCGCGACGACTACGGTCGTACCCCGTCCGACGGCCGTGTTGATCGCGTTCTGATAGGTCGCCGAGCACACCGACTGGCCGCCGAGGCTCATGTTGATGACCTTGGCGGGCGTCGGGTTGGCGGGAACGCCCGCGACCGTGCCGCCGGACGCCCACACGATCGCGTCGGCGATGTCCGACGTCGTGCCGCCGCACTGGGCGAGCACGCGGACGGGCTGGATCTTCGCGCCGTACGCGATGCCCGCGACACCCTGGCCGTTGTCGGTGGCCGCCGCGATGGTGCCCGCCACGTGCGTGCCGTGCCAGCTCGAACCCTGGTCGGTGG
>JBDSAJ010000602.1:0-4983 GCA_039922235.1 Umezawaea sp. | reverse complement strand
CCCTGGAGCCACTTTCGTCTTGCATCCCTTGGCACCAAAGCCGAACTCGTCGGCGCTTCGCCGGACTCGCAGCAGCCGAGTCCGATGTGGACATGCCGATCAGGCGAGGATCCGCCAGTCGTGCCGGTTCACCCGCCACCGCCCGGCTTCGCGGCCCGCACGCAGTGCAGGAACGACCCCACCCGGCTCACCGCCACGGCTTCGAATCCCGCCTCGGTGACCATCGGCGCGATCCGCTCGACGGGGTTGTCCCGCATCTCCGCACCGGCCGACGCACCGACGAGGTGTCTGCCGAGACGACCCCGCGGCGGCCGGAAGTCGGCCACCACCAACCGTCCGCCCGGCCGCAGCACCCGGTACATCTCCGCGAACGCCACCGCCCGCGATTCCTCCGGGATGTGGTGCACCGCAAGGCTGGACACCACCACGTCGAACGACCCGTCGACCGCGTCGAGCGCCTCGGCCCGGCCCACCTGGAACGAGCAGTTGTCCGCCCCGCGCGTGCGGCGCGCCTGTTGGATCATCGGCTCGGACACGTCCACGCCCACCGCGTTCCCGCCTGGCGAGGCCGCCTCGGCCGCCAAGGCGGTCAGATAGCCGGGCCCGCAGCCCACGTCCAGCACCCGGTCGCCCGCGCCGATCCCCGCGAGTTCCACCAGCCGACCGAAGGTCCGTCGCCTGCGACCGGCGAGCGCCACCGCCGAGAACGCCTCATAGGCCCGTGCGTGCCTGATCGCGCCCGGTGCGTCCGCTCGCGGCTTCCCGTGCAGCAACTGCCCTAGGTTCATGGCGAATCCTTACTTAGTGGCGACTAAGAACCGGTCGAAGCCGAGGTTAGTGGCCACTAAGTAAGGATGCAAGGACGACTACGATGCGGAGGTGACCGAGCAGCAGGTGCGGCGGACCCGGATGACCGCGGAGGAACGACGGGAGTCGATCCTCGACGTGGCCTCGCAGGTGTTCGCCGACGAGGGTTACCTGCGCGGCAAGACGTCCACGGTGGCCCGCGGGGTCGGCGTGACCGAACCGGTGATCTTCCAGAACTTCGGCAGCAAGGCGACCCTGTTCGCCGCGGTCGTGGACCGCGCCGCCGACCACGTCTGCCGCATGCTCGACCGGATGACCGCGAGCACCGTACCCGTCACCGGTCTGCTCACCACGATGCTCGACCCCGCCCACCTCGAACACGTCCACAGCGCGGGCACGGTGGGAGCGGTCTTCGCCGACGCCTCGACCATCACCAACGAACCGGTGATCGCGGCCGCCGCGCGGAACTCGACCCAGCGCTTCGCCGCCTCGGTCACGAAACTGCTGGACCGCGGTCGCGCGGACGGCGAACTGCGAGCGGACCTCGACACCGAGGCCGCCGCGTGGTGGCTGCTGTCCCTGGTGGCGTCCCAGCGCTTCCGCCAGGCCACCGCGAACGACCCCGGCGCGGTCGAGGCCCGACTGGCCGAAAGCACCCTCGCCTTCCTGACCGGCCCGACTTCCTGATCATCCCTGCGGCGGACCAGGCCCCTGGTCTGCTACTACCATCGGAGCATGGTCGGCACGGAGTGGGGTCGTTCGCGGTGAGCAGGCTCGGAGAGCTCGAACGAGCGGTGATGGGCGTGCTCTGGGACCACGGCGAGCCGATGGTCGTCCGCGACGTCGTGCGGGTGCTGTCCGAGCGCGACCTGGCGTACACGACGGTCATGACGGTGCTCAACCGACTGGCGAACAAAGACTTCGTGCTGCGCGAACTGGACGGCCGGGCGTGGCGGTACGCCCCGCGGGCCAGCCGCGAGGAGTACGTGACGCGCCTGATGATGGAGGCGCTGTCGTTCACCGGGGACCGGGAGGCGGCGCTGGCGCACTTCGCCCACTCGGTGAGCGTCCCGGAGGCGGAAGCGCTCAGCCAGGCGCTCGCCGACGCCGGGGACAAGCCCCACCGCGGGGACGACGGCCGGTGATCGCGGCGCTGCACCTGCTGGTCACGTTGGCGATGTGCACCTGCGCGGTGCGCCCGCTCGCGGGAGCCCGCTGGGTGTGGCGCGCACCGCGCACCGGCATCCTGCTGTGGCAGATGCTCGCGCTGACGTGGGTGCTGTCGGCGGTGGGCCTGGTGCTGGCCATCGGCTTGGCGCCTTACGACGCCCCGATCCCCGCCGCGCTGCTGCGCTGGGGATCAGACCTGGCGGGAGGCGAACCGGGTCCGGACTCCTCACCCCTGCACCTGGCGGTCGTGGCGTTCGGACTGCTGCTCGCGCTGGGGTTCCTGGCGGCTTTCGCCTCGTCCTGGGTCGCGGTGCTGCGCCTGCGCCTGCGTCACCGCGACCTGCTGGCGCTGGTGGCGCGCGAGGACAGCGCGGTGCCGGGTGCGTTGGTCCTCGACCACCCGCACGCCGTCGCCTACTGCCTGCCGGGCACCCCGTCCGTGGTCGTGCTCAGCTCCGGGGCCCTGAAGTCGCTCAGCCGCGACCAGGTCCTGGCTGTGCTGGCCCACGAGCAGACCCACGCCCGTGAACGCCACGACCTCGTGCTGCTGCCCTTCAGCGCACTGCGCAGGCTCGCCCCCGGTGTGCGCTTGGTCGACTCGGCCCTGCAAGCCGTCGCCCTGCTCGTGGAGATGCGCGCCGACGAGGGTGCTTGCCGTCACCAGAGCGCGGCATCGCTCGCATCGGCGTTGCGGCGCTTCAGCACCTCGGCGATGCGGCCACCACCCGGAGCGCTGGGCATCGCCGACACCGCCATCACCGCGCGGCTGCTGCGGATGGCGGGAACCCGGCCGTTGCCTTCGCCTGCGCGATGGGCTTCACTGGCCTTCGGCCTGGTCATGGTCTCGACCCCGCTGAGCTTCATGATGTTCTGAGGCCGGCCGTCTCAGGGACGACCGAAGCCATGTCACCTGGTCCGATCTCGGGACGCTCACCCACTCCGCCATCTACTACACAGCGTAATGCTACATTCCGTAGTAGACAACCTCGGAAGCATCTCCTCCCTCGACACCCTCCATGGGGACATCACCACGATGATCGACGTCCTACCCCTCGCCCTGACCATCGCCGCGCTCGTCGCGGCCGCCTGGTGCGGAGTGCTCATGGCGCTCAACAAGCCACTGGTGCTCAACAAGCGGCTGGCGGCGAGCTCCAAGCCCACCCTTGGCATGATCGGACTCGTCGCCCTGCTCGAGATCGGCCTGATCGCGCAAGCCGTCATCGGTGTGATCGTCATGGTCGACACGACTCGGGAGTTCGACCGGCTCACGTTCGTCGGATACCTCATCGGCCCCGCCGTGATCCTGCCCTGCGCCGTGCTGTGGTCGTTGGCCGAGCGCACCCGTTGGGGCATCGGGGTGCTGCTCGTGGGCTTCCTGAGCGTGCCGATCATGATCCTCCGCCTGCAGCAGGTCTGGGCAAGCCATGGTTGACCAGTCACGACAGGTAGCCGCGGCCACCAGGTCGGGACCGGGCAGGCTGCTGATCGCCGTCTACGGCATCTTCGCCATCGCGGCGACGTCCCGTTCCGCCGTCCAGATCGCCACGCGCTTCGACCAGGCACCACTGGCCTACCTGCTGTCAGCGCTGGCGGCGGTCATCTACGTGCTCGCGACGATCGCACTGGCACGAGGAGGACGGACCTCGCGCCGGGTCGCCCAGGTCTCCTGCGGCGTCGAACTGGCGGGCGTGCTCACCGTGGGAGCGCTCAGCGTGTTCGATCCGGCGGCCTTCCCCGACGCCACCGTCTGGTCCTCCTTCGGCAGCGGGTACGGCTTCGTCCCGCTCGTCCTGCCCGTGCTCGGACTGCTGTGGATCCGGAGGACCGCACCGCGACCGAAGCAGGCACCCTGACCCCGCCACCGCACACGCCGATGGCGTGACGGACGTTCCCGCGATCGACGGCGCAGGCTTGCGCGGCCATCTCAGGAGGATGTTCGATGTCCGGCGTTCCCCCGATGTCGGTCCTGAGCGACTGGTTGTTCACCAGCGCCTTCGGCGTCTACATGCTGGCCGCGCTGTTCTGCGCCGCCGAGTACTCGCTGTCGCGACTACCCCGTGCGCCGCCGGCAGGCCACCCTCGTCACGGCGGACCCAGAAGACGGAGTCGCACCCAAGTGCGGTCGGATCGGCGTCGCGCTGACCGTCCTGGGCGGACTGCTGCACCTCGGATCGATCGTGCTGCGCGGAGTCGCCGCCGGACGTGTCCCGTGGGCCAACATGTACGAGTACATGTTGGCGGTCGGCTTGGTCGCGATCACGGGCTGGCTCTACCTGTTGTGGAAGCACCGGGTCCGACGGGTCTCGGTGTTCGTGCTGCTGCCGATCGCGTTGCTGCTGTTCATCGCGGGCAACCAGCTCTACACCGAAGCCCTGCCGCTGCAACCCTCGCTGCGCTCGTACTGGATCGCCATCCACGTCGCCGCCGCGATCATGGCCAGCGGCGTCTTCCTGCTGTCCGGCGTCGTCAGCGGGCTGCACCTGATGAGCAACAAGGACGGCGATGGCGTGACGTCCACGAGAAAACCCATCGGCGACCGACTCCCCCCGGCCGACTACCTCGACCGAGTCGCTTACCGCACCTCCCGCGTGCGGCAGGCACACGAGCCTGACCGCGGCCTCGGGCGCCGGGTGGCAACGACGGATCCACAGGTCGGTGGCAGTCACGTTCTCGAAATCCGTTCTGCGGGCTGCGTGCGGCGTGCCGACCGGTCGACCGCCTTGAGCACCATCCGCGCCACGGCGTGCGCACCGACCAAGCTCGTCGGGAACATCAAACCCGCGATGCCGCTGGCCCTGCCCAACCGGGGAGCCACCCCGGCCCTTCGGAGCTCACACCACGCCCACCACGCGAACGGCACCACGATCACCGGGCTGGTCGCCGCGCCGGGCGTGTAGCTGCGCAGGCCCGCCGACTGGACCAAGTGCACGACGCCGTGCCAGCCGTAGCCCGCGAGCGCCGCCTGGTAGAACGGCGAGCGGCCGCCGGTGCGCGCACCGGCGGCCG
>JBDSAJ010000601.1:0-7817 GCA_039922235.1 Umezawaea sp. | reverse complement strand
CACCACCCACTCCCACCCCACGACCCTCACCAGCCACCCGCCCGCAACCTCCGCTCCATCACCCGTTTGAGCCCCATCCGCACCCCGATTAGGGCTCCCCGGATTCCCGGCCTACACTGCTCAGGTTGCCTCGGCGAGGGCGAGCATCACGTTCGGCGTGATCGACGCGGCGGCTTTGATGCCGCGCGTGTTCTTTCTTCCGCGCTGCTCGCCGCCGCAGGCTGCCGCCCCCGCCTAGCCCGCCCGACGTACAAGGAGAGCCCCACCGTGTCCGAGGTCCGTCTCGCTGCCGAGCAGCGCACCGAGTTCGGCAAGGGCGCTGCCCGCCGCACCCGCCGTGCAGGCAAGATCCCCGCAGTCCTCTACGGCCACGGCTCCGACCCCAAGCACCTGGCTCTGCCGGCGCTCGAGTTCGCCCGTGTGATCCGTGAAAACGGCAGCAACGCAGTTCTGACGCTGGCCATCGACAGCGAGACCGAGCTGGCGCTGACCAAGACCGTCACCACGCACCCCTTGAAGAACTACATCGAGCACGTGGACCTGCTCCTGGTCCGCCGCGGCGAGAAGGTCACGGTCGACCTTCCCATCGTGCTCGTCGGCGAAAGCGCGCCCGGCACCCTGCTCACGCAGGACATCACCACGATCTCGATCGAGGCTGACGCGCTGAACATCCCGGAGCAGGTGGAGTTCACCGTCTCCGGTATCCAGGCCGGTACCCAGATCCACGCTTCGGACCTGGTCCTGCCCGAGGGCGTCACCCTCATCACGGACCCGGATGCCCTCGTCGTGGCGGTCAACGCCGCGCAGGCGGCCGACGCTCCCGCCGAGGCCACTGAGGCCACCGAGGAAAGCTGAGCCCCATCACGTCGGGCAGATCGGACGGCACCCCACCCCCGCACGACCGCGAGGGAGGGGTGCCGTTCGCTTATCAAGATCAAGACGCTTTGAGCCCCGCCGCCGTGCGCACGATGACGTTCCCCCGCCACGCCCGCACGGGGCAGGGGTACGACGTGGAGCAGGTCGACGGTTTCCTGCGGCGGCTCGCGGACGCGTTGGCGGGTCGGATCAAGGTTCACCCGGACGAGGTGCGGGCGGTGGTGTTCCGCCGTGCGGTGAGTGGTCAGCGTGGCTATGACCCGCGACCGGTCGACGACTTCCTCGCCCGTGTGGAACGCCAACTACGCGCCGGCTACGTGCCGCCGACGGGGTTGCGCAGCGGGGAGGACCTGATCGCCGTGAAGTTGGCGAAGGCCTCGAACGGCTACGATCGGGTGGAGGTGGACGCCTTCCTCGGGCGGGCCGCCGCCGCGTTGGACGGCCGCAGCAGGATGACCGTCAGCGAGGTCCGCAACACCAGGTTCAGCACGACGTCGGGGCTCCGGCGCGGCTACCGGGTGCAGGCGGTGGACGCCCTGTTGGACACCCTTGAGCAGGAGTTGCGCTTCCGTGGCCGATGAGTTGGCGCTGGTGGTCGGCCTTGGCAACCCAGGCCCGAAGTACGAGGGCAACCGGCACAACGTCGGGTTCCTCGTGCTGGACGAGCTGGCTGCCCGCGTGCGTGGCAGGTTCAAGACCCACAAGGGCGGCGCTGAGATCGTCGAGGGCCGCCTCGCGGGTCGCCGGGTGGTCCTGGCGAAGCCCCGCAGCTTCATGAACCTCTCGGGCGGCCCGGTCGCGGGCGCCGCGAACTTCTTCAAGATCGCCCCGGCCGACATCATCGTCGTGCACGACGAGCTCGACCTGCCGTACGGCACGGTCCGGCTGAAGCTCGGCGGCGGCGACAACGGCCACAACGGCCTGCGCTCCATCACCAAGTCGCTGGGCACCAAGGACTACCACCGGGTGCGCTTCGGCGTGGACCGCCCGCCGGGCCGCATGGACCCGGCGGACTACGTCCTGCGCGACTTCTCCGCCACCGAGCGCAAAGAACTCGCGTTCGAGCTGGACCGCACCGCCGACGCCGTCGAAGCCCTGCTGGTCGACGGCCTCGAAGCTGCCCAAAACAAGTTCCACTGAGGATCAGCCGTTGCCGCATCCCTCCAGTGGAGCGGCAGCAGGAGTAGGCGGCGGCTCCGTCGTCGTGGTCACGCTGGGCGGCGCGGGGGGCTGCGGGTACTTGGCCACCGCGCTCGCCACCGCGCTGGGCGGCCCTTCGCCGGACGCGTTGGTCGCGGTGACGGTGAACTCGTAGCCGTGGTCGTGGGAGAGCGAGCCCACGGTGAACGAGGTCCCGTCGGTGATCGGCAGCGGCAGCCGCTCCCACGGCCGGTTCGCCGTGGCGTCGCGCACGGAGACCAGGTACCAGAGGCCGGGCCCTGGCGCCGTCCACGCCAGCTTGATCGTGCCGTCGGTCTGCGAGGCCGCGGTGAGACCGGTGGGCGCGCCGGGTTTGGGGGCGTTCGGCGTCGTCCGGACGACCGGTGTCGCCGTGGACTCGCCGCCGTTGTTGAACGCGGTCACCTTGAACTCGTGGACGTGCTCGGCGTCGAGCGAGCCCACGGTGAGCGTGGTGCCGCCGGAAACCGGGTGGTCGCGGCGGACGAAGTCCTGCTGCCCGGCCGTGACGTCCCGTGAGTAGACCCAGTACCCGGTGGCCGTGTCGGAGGCGTCCCAGTCGAGCCGCACCTGCCCGTCGATCGCGGCGAGCCGCAGGTTTCGCGGGGTCGCCGGGACCCGGTAGTGCGAGGTCGCGGTCACGGTGTTCGACGGCGAGGACTCGCCCGCTTGGCCCATCGACGTCACCTGGTACTCGTAGACGTGGCCGTGCGTCAGGGGACCGGTGGCCGCGGTCGTCTCCCCGGTGATCGGCTTCTCCCAGCGGGTGAAGCCGACTTCCCCCGCCGTCACGTCCCGCCCGTGGACCACGTACTGGATCCCGTCGCCGGACGAGGTCCAGGAGAGCACGATCGAGCCGTCGTCCTTCGCCACCGCCTTGAGGTCCGCGGGCGGCGGAGCCGGGACGGGGCTCGCGGTGGACGGGGCGGGGCTCACGGAGGTCGGTGTGGGCCGCGGCCACGTGTGCACCGAGGCGGGCACGGTGGCCGCCACGGGTGGCACGACGACGTCGATGGCCGCGACGGCTGACGGCTTGCCCTCGCCCGCGGTGTTCTCCGCGGTCACCCGGTACTCGTACCGGTGCCCGTCGCGCACCGCGCTCACCTGCGCGCTGGTCCGGGTGTACTGGGAGTTCAGCCGCGCGAAGTGGGTCTGACCAGCGGTCACGTCCCGCTGGTGGACGCGGTAGCACTGGGCGGTGCCCGAGGATGCCGTCCAGGACAGCCGGACGACGTCCCGGTCCATCGACGCGGACAGCTCGGCGGGCGAGCCCGGCACGGCGGCCGGGTCCGGCACCGGCCGCGGCCAGTCGACCTCCGCGAAGCGCGGGCGGTAGATCCGGGCGTCGGCGTAGACCTCGTCCGGTTTCAGGCTGTTGACGTTGTACGACATCAGCAGCTTCCCCGGCCGGGCCAGGTCGGGGTGCAGCCGGGCGTCGTAGACGATCGTCGACTCACCCGCCCGCTGCTCCGGCGCGGTGAGCAGGTGCACGGGCCCGTCGAACGGGCCGGTCGGCGACGCGGACCGGTAGGCCACCATCCCCGGATCGAACAGCAGGTTGCTCTGCTGGGTCACCAGGACGTAGTCCGCGCCGACCTTCTGCACCGCGAAGGCGGTGCCGACACCGCTGAGCAGCCGGGCGGAGTCGGCCTGCGCCACCGACCACCCGGTGCCGGTCCAGAACTGCCACGCACCACCGAGTCCGCCGGTCGGCACGCGGGCCACGTGGGCGAACCTCAGCCCGAACCCGGAGGCCTCCGAACCGTAGACGTAGGTGAACGCGCCGTCCTCCAGCAGGGCGGAACCCCAGGCGATCCGGTCGTCCAACGGCAGTTCCTGCACGTTCCGGACGGTGATCGCGGGCAGGTCGAACGTGACCAGCGCGGTGCCCGCCAGCGTGACGTCGAGGACGCCGGGGCCGGTCTTGCGGTACCTGTTGTAGAGGACGCGCAGGGCGCCGTGCTCCACGGCGCCCTCACCGACCCAGTACATCTCGCCCGCGGCGGCGGGCACCAGCGCGCGCGGGACCGTCGGGCTCCCACCGTGCTTCGTGTCGGTGAGGGCGGTGCCCTCCTGCACGACGATGGAGTTGTTGATGAACGGCGCACTCCTGGGCCTGGAGTGGTCAGCCCCCACGGTGCCGAGGAAGGTGTCCGAGAACAGCCACGCGACCCGCCCGTCGGGCAGCCGCACGGACGCGGTGCTGTCCGCACCGGTCCAGTTCCCGCCCGCGTCCCCGTAGTCGTCGAACAGCTGCCGCACCTCGAACGCGGTCATCCCACCCGTCGGCAGGGGGCCGTTGACCCTCACCGAGGGCGGCACGGCCAGCACCACCAGTACCCCGACCGCCGCGACGGCCAGCAACCGCCCGGCCCGCCGAGTGGACCTGGACGCGCGCGACAGGAGCCGCACGACCACCTCCGGTGATTCGCCGCCTGCCGGGGTGTCCGGGCAGGCGGTCGGACCGTTCAGCTGAAGTTATCGGTGCTCGCCGTCACCTGGGGATCGGTTGGTCCACGTTGGGCCGACCGGCTCAGCCCGCGGGCACCAGCGAGGTCGCGGCCGAGCGGCGGAGCTTGCCGGACGGGGTCTTCGGAAGGCTGCCCGGCTTGAGCACCACGACCGCGAACGGCCGCAGGCCGACGGCGTCCACGACGCGCGAGGTGATCTCCTTGCGCATGGTCTTCTCGACGTCCTCGTCGCCCGCCGACTTGGACTCGACCACGACGGCGAACCGCTCGCGCCGCGTGCCCGCGTCCAGCCGGACGGCGACGGCGTTGCCCGGCCGCACGCCTTCGACGGAGCAGGCCGCGCGCTCGATGTCGGTCGGGTAGATGTTGCGCCCACCCATGATGATCACGTCCTTGCGCCTGCCGCAGACGACGACCTGGCCGTCGACCAGGTACCCCTCGTCGCCGGTCTCCAGCCACCCCTCGGCGTTCTGGGTCTCCAGCGGCCCGTTCACGGTCAGGTAGCCGGGTGTCACGGCCTCGCCGCGCACCCTCAGCTGGCCGACGTGGCGCTCGGGGAGGACGTTGCGCTCCTCGTCGATCGCCTGCACCTCGAGGCCCGGCACGGGCGGGCCGAGCAGCGGGAACGTCCGGGCGTTGGGGGTGTCCGCGGACACCGGCACGGCGCGGTGCTCGGCCTCCAGCTGCTCGGGGTCGACCACGTCGACCGCGATGCCGGTGAAGACCGGCGCGAACGCCACGGCCAGCGTCGCCTCCGCCATGCCGTACGCGCACATGATCGACTCGGGCCGCAGGCCGAACCGGGCGCCCGCCTCGGTGAAGGCGTGCACGGCGGCCGGGTCGATCGGCTCGGCGCCGTTGAGCGCGAGCCGCATCGCGGACAGGTCGAAGGCATTGTCGTCCTCGACCGTCGACATCCGGCGCGCGGCGATCGAGTACGCGAAGTTCGGGGCCGCGGTGATGGTGCCGTGGTAACGGCTGATGAGGTCCGGCCACAGGGTCGGACGGGCCAGGAAGTCGATCGGGGTGACCTTGACCAGCTCGATGCCGAACAGCATCGGGATGGTCAGGAAGCCGACCATGCCCATGTCGTGGAACAGCGGCAGCCACGAGACCATCGTGTCGGTCGACGTGTCGAGCGCGGCGGCCGTGCGCATCGCGTAGGCGTTGGACATCAGGTTGCCGTGGGTGATCCGCACGGCCTTGGGGTCGGCCGTCGAGCCGCTGGTGAGCTGGAGCAGCGCGGTCGCGTCCTCGCCGGTCTCCACGGGGGCGGCCAGCGGCTCGCCGGCCAGCTCGTCCAGCTTGCGGTAGCCGATGCCGTGCTGGTCGAGCACGGCCGACAGCGCGTCGAAGGGGCTGCCGAGCAGCACCAGCTTCGAGTCGATCATCGCGAGCACCTTGATGGTGTCCTCGGCCCACTCGGCCAGGTCGGTGCGCGCGGTCGGCTGGTGCAGCATGGTCGTGCTGCCCCCCGCCATCCACACGGCCTGCACGGCCGGGGCGATCTCCGCGGGGTCGGCGGCCAGCACGGCGATGGCCGCTCCCGGCGCCGTGCCGCCCGCGACCAGGCCACCCGCCAGCCGGGCGGCGTGCTCGTGCACTTCCGCCCAGGTGCGGCGCCGAGGGGAGTTCGGCTCCCCGGTGGTCATCCCCTTGGCCCGACCACCGGGACCGGTGGCGGTGTCCAGCATCGTGTTCACGAACGTGCTCATGGTGGTCAGGGTAGATCGGTCACCCTGCACGTGTTGTGCGCGAGGTCCAGTCCTCGCGGACCACGGAGAACCAGCATTAGGCCATTCGGGGTAACGCTTTCGGCTACGGTCCGGAGATACTTCCCTGAAAGGATTACCGGGAGGCATGGGTGGATCGGGCTGGCCACGACACGAAACAGCACCAGCCTGCGCATCCCGCGCCGCTGTTGAGCGCGGACGACGTGGCGCTGGTGGTGTTCCACCGCCCGCCACGAGGCGAGCAGGGCTACGACGAGGACAGGGTCGACGACTTCCTGGACCGCGTCGAGGAGACGCTGCGCAGCAAGGACACGGTCACCGCGCGGGACATCCGGGCGATGCGGTTCCCGCTTGCCAGACCGGGTTCGGCCGGCTACCACGCCGCCGAGGTCGACCTGTTCCTCGAACTGATCGCGGAGACCCTGGAGTCGACCCCGCAGCGCCGCCAGGCGGCTGCCCCGGCGCTGGGCGCGCACGCGACGTCGACCAAGATGCAGCCGCCCCCCAGGCTCAAGCCGGAGGACGTCCGCGGGGTCCGCTTCCACAAGCCGCGCGGCAACACCCCCGGCTACCACGAGGGTGAGATCGACGCCTTCCTCGCCCGCATCGAGGCGACCCTGCGCGGCGAGGACGACCTCACCGCGCTGGAGGTCCAGGAGATCGAGTTCGGCGAGGCCACCGCCGACCAGTTCGGCTACGACGAGGACGACGTCGACATGTTCCTCGACCTCGTCGTCGTCACGCTGGAGCAGTCGCCGCCCACGCCGGTGCGGCCGAAGCCCGTCGAGCCGCCGCTGACGGCCCGCGACGTCCGCACGGCGGCGTTCGGCAAACCCCCGCGCGGCAGGCGCGGCTACCAGGAGTCCCAGGTCGACAAGTTCCTGGACCGCATCGAGGACACCCTCCTCGGCCAGGACACCCTCAGCGCGGCGGACGTCCGCGAGATGAAGTTCAGCCGCCCGCTCATCGGCCGCCGCGGCTACGACGAGGACGAGGTCGACGCCTTCCTGGCCCGCGTCGAACGCCAGCTGGTGGGCAGCCCGGACGCTCCGGGCCGCATCCCGCCGATCACGAGCTGGAAGCAACTCCGCCTGGTCCGGCTGCCACCGGCGCCGCCGCACCAGCGCGGCTACCGCCAGGCGCAGGTGGACCGGATGCTGGAGGAGATCGGCATCGCGCTGGACGGCATGCTGGGCGCCACCTCCACCGACATCTCCAAGGTCCGCTTCGCCCACGCCCTGCTCAACGGCCAGGGCTACGACTGCGCCTTCGTCGACGACCTGATGCCCCGCCTCGCAGCCGAACTCCAACGCAGGGGCCGCTGACTCGCCGCGAGTCCCTCACTCAGACACCCCCAACGCGCAGCGTTGGGGTCTTTACGTACGCCCTAATCCGCGAGTCGACCGCTCAGACACCCCGAGTGCAACATTCACGCCTGTCCGGCGCGGACGTCGGTGCCCGAGTGTTCGACACGGAGTGCCCGAGCGTTCGACTCGCGAGTGGTTCTAGCCCTCGACCAGTTCTGCGGCGGCCATCCACTGCTCTTCCACGGTGGCCA
>JBDSAJ010000600.1:0-14774 GCA_039922235.1 Umezawaea sp. | reverse complement strand
CGGCTGCCGGTTCGACCGGCGGCCGATCACGGCTGTTCGGGGCCCAGTGCGGTGAGGCGGTCGCGGATCTCCTCGGCCTGCGGCATGCCGAGGTCGGTGTAGAGGGCCACGGCCCGCTCGCAGTGCTGACGGGCGAGCGCGGTGTCGCCGAGGGCCTGGTGGGCCTGGCCGAGGCCGGCGTGGGCGCGGGCCTGCTGATCGCTGGTGCCCAGGTCGGTGGCGATGGTGTGGGCGGCGTCGTGGTGGTTGAGGGCGTCGGTGGGACGGCCGGTGGCGTTGGCGGCTTCGCCGAGGCCGTTGAGCGCCCACGCTTCGCCGGGCTGGTCGCCGGTCTCGCGGAAGAGGTCCAGTGCCTGCTGGTGCAGGTCGAGGGCTTGGGGCACCTCGCCGATTTGGGTGTGCAGCTTGCCGAGGCTGTCCAGTGCCCAGCCCTCCCCTGCGCGGTTGCCGACCTGTCTGCACAGGACCAAGGCCTGCTGGAGGTGGTCGGCGGCGATGTCGCAGCGGCCGAGCAGCACCTCGATGCCGCCGAGGCCGATCAGCATGTCGGATTCGGCGGCCCGGTCGCCTGCCTCGCGGAAGAGGTCCAGTGCCTGCTGGAGGTGGTCGGCTGCGGGTCCGTAGCGGCCCAACTGGCCTTCGACGGTGCCGAGGTTGCTCAGCGTGTAGGCCTCGCCGGTCTGGTCGCCCGCCTGCTGGAACAGGGCTCTGACCTGCGCGTAGTGCTCGACGGCCCGCTGGTAGCGGCCCAGCAGCAGTTCGATGTTGCCCAGGTTGCCCTGGGCGCGGGCCTGCCCCGCGAGGTCGCCGGTCTGCCGGAACAGGGCCAGCGCCTGTCCGAAGTGATCGGCGGCGGTGTCGTACCGGCCCAGTTGGCCGTTGGTGTTGCCGAGGTGGAGCAGCGCGGTCGCCTGCCCGGTCAGGTCGTCGGTGTGCTGGGCGGCGCGGTGGGCGTGGCCGTACACGGCCAGGGCGTCGGCGAAGTGACCGCCTTCGAGGTAGCGGGACACGGTGGTCGCGAGCCGGGTGGTGTGGGTGGGCCAGCCGTGGGTGGCGCTGTGCGCGGCGACGGCGACCAGGTTCGGGCGTTCGACGTCCAGCCACTCCTTGGCGGTGTCCGGGTCGGTCAGGTCGAGGGCTGGATCGACCGGGGGAGGGACTTCCGCCTGCGCCGGGTAGAGGTGGTTCATCGCGGTGCCCGCGGTGGCCAGGTAGTGGTCGAACAGGCTGGTCAGCGCGGCGCGGCGGTCGACCGGCCGGTCCTCGTCGGTCGCCCTGGTCGCGGCGTAGGCGCGGACCAGGTCGTGGAAGGTGTAGCGGCCGGGGGTGGTCTGCTGGAGCAGGTGGTCGGCGCGGAGGTGGTCGAGCTGGTCACGGGTGGTGTGCAGGTCCGTGTCGGTCAGCGCCGCGGCGGCGTGCGCGTCGACGTCCTGGCCGGGGTGCAGGGCGAGCAGGCGCAGCAGTCGTCGCCGGTCGGCGGGCTGGTCCTGGTAGGACAGGTCGAGGGCGAGTTCGACGCCGGAGTCCAGCCGCCGGTCGTGGTGGCGTTCGTCGAGCCGGTCGGCGTGGTCGGTGAGGGTCCAGCCGGGGGTCGCGGCGATGCGCCCGGTGACGAGTCCCAGTGCCAGCGGCAGGTAGCCACAGCGCAGCGCGATGCGCGCCGGAGCCGTCGGGTCCGAGCCGATGGGCACCTCGGGCGCGGCGTCGGCGAGGAAGCGCTCGGCCTCCTCGGGGGTGAACACGTCGACCGGGAGGTGCGCCGCGCCTGCCAGGGCGGTGAGGCTTCGGCGGCTGGTGACCAGGGTGGGGCAGCTGGGGGTGGCGGGCAGCAGGGGGCGGACCTGGTCCTCGGTGGCGGCGTTGTCGAGGATCACCAGGGTGCGGGTGCCGTCGAGCCGGTCGCGGTAGGCGGCGGCTCGGGCGTCCAGGTCGTGCGGGATCTGGTGGCCCGACATGCCGAGCAGGCGCAGGAACCCGTCCAGGACGGCGGCCGGGTCGGCCGGGGGTTGAGCCGGGTCGGGGTGGAACCCGCGCAGGTTGACGAACAGGACCCGGTCGACGAGGTCCGCGTCCGTGAGCAGGTGCCCGGCGTGGATGGCGAGCTGGGTCTTGCCGACCCCGGCCATGCCCTCCAGCGCGGAGATCACCACCGTGCCGCCGCCGTGCAGCGCCCCGCGCAGCCGGTCGAGTTCGGCGGTGCGGCCGGTGAACTCGACCAGGTCCTGCGGCAGGGTGTCCTGGACGCGGACCTGGGACGCCGCACGGGTTTCGCCGCCGACGACCCGGAGGGCCTGCCGCCACTGCGCCACGTAGCCGACGTCCGCGTGCAGCGCCTGCACGACCGCCACGACGAGGTCGCTGTTCCACCGCCGCCTGCCTGGCCGGAAGCAGTCGGCGACGGTGTTCTTCCGCGCCAGGTCGCCCTCCGGCCGCCCGGCCGCGGTCCAGGCCGCGTTGACGCGGTCCTTGATGACCTCGTAGGACGGGTCGCCCGCCCAGACCTTCAACAACCGCAGCAGTTCCACGAGGTCGTCGAGGCTGCTCGCCGGTCCGGGGTCGGGCGGCGCCGCGAAGACGTCGGTCGATGGCATGGGCGTGCCTCTCAGGTGTGCGGCATGACGTTGGGGCCACCCTAGGGAAATCCAGGTGTGCGCCCAGCACGATGCCGCCGTTCCAGGTGGCATCAACTCGCCTGTGTGCGAGAGGACTGACCACGGCCGGGCAACGACAGGTCAACCCCAATTTAAGTCAGCTGATTGACTTACTCGCGGAATGTGGACAGACTGCGTTCGAGGGAACACACCCTCGGCGATGGAGGAGAGTCCGATGGCTCAGGGGCAACCGACGCTGACCTACCCGATCTCGACCGACGCGGCACTGGAACCGCCGACGAAGTGGGCAGAACTGCGTGCGCAGTGCCCGGTGGCGGCGGTGAGGCTGGCCAGTGGTGACGAGGCACAGCTCGTGACGCGCTACGACGACGTGAAACAGGTCCTGGCCGACCCCCGGTTCACCCGCCCCACACCGGAGGACAACGCGGCCCGCGTCTCGGACGTGGAATCGGGCGGCGTGTTCAACAGCGAGATGGCCTCTGTGCTGCCGCAGCACGGTGAGGCGCACCTGGTCTGGCGGCGGAGGATCGGCAAGTGGTTCACCGCCAAGCGGATGAACGCCCTGCGGCCGGCGATCGCGGCGATGGCCGAGCAGCTCATCGACGACATGGTCGCGCAGGGACACCCCGCAGACCTCAAGGCGGGCCTCGGTTTCCCGCTGCCGGTGTGGGTGATCTGCGACATGCTCGGCGTCCCGGACACCGACCGGGACAGGTTCGCCCACTGGTCGGACATGCTGCTCAGCATGACCCGCTACACCCAGGAGGAGATGAACGCGGGGCAGTTGGAGTTCGGCACGTACATGGCGGGCCACATCGCCGCGAAGCGGGCGGAACCGGGCGACGACCTGCTCAGCGCGCTGATCGCCGAGCGCGACGCCGACGGCAACCCGATGTCCGACATCGTCCTCATCTCCACCGGCATCGGCCTGCTGGTCGCGGGGCACGAGACCACCGCGAACATGATCTGCAAGATGGTGGCGATGCTCCTGCAGGACCGGCGGCGCTGGGAGGACCTGGTGGCCGACCCGTCGCTGGTGCGGACGGCGGTCGAGGAATCGCTGAGGCTGGACGCCAACCCCGGTTTCGGCATGATGCGCTACTTCACCGAGGACGTCGAGGTCGCCGGGACCGTCCTGCCCGCGGGCACCAGCGTGGTGTGCAGCATGGCGTCGGCCAACCGCGACGAGAGCACCTTCGCCGACGCGGCCGAGATGGACCTGCGCCGCAGCCCGAACCCGCACCTCGCCTTCGGCGCGGGCGCCCACGCGTGCATCGGGCAGCCGCTGGCCCGCACCGAACTCCAGGTCGTGCTGGAAGTGCTGCTGCGCAAGCTGCCGACGCTGGACCTGGCCGTCCCGGTGGACGAGCTGCGCCGGATCGACGGGCTCGTGGTCGGCGGGCTGACGGAACTCCCGGTGAAGTGGTGACGGGATGAACAAGGCACTGGGCAGCGACACTGACCGGAAGGCCCGCGCGTCCGCGACGCGGGAGACGATCCTGGGGACGGCGGAACGGCTGTTCGCCGAGCACGGCGTGTTCGCGGTGTCCAACCGGCAGGTCGGCGAGGCCGCCGGGCAGGGCAACAACACCGCCGTCGGCTACCACTTCGGCACCAAGGCCAACCTGGTCCTGGCGATCTCCCGCAGGTACCTGGTGCCGATCGAGGAGATCCGGCAGCGCATGGTGGCCGGGATCGGCGACCACCCGGACGTCCAGGCCTGGGTGAGCTGCCTGGTGCGTCCCGTCACCGAACACCTGACCGCCGTGGGCAGCCCCAGCTGGTTCGCCCGGTTCGGCGCGCAGGTGATGACCGACCCCACGCTCAGGCCGATCATCGTGACCGAATCCCAGTCGTCGCCGTCGATGGCGCGGATCATGGACGAGCTCAACCGGTGCCTCCCGGACCTTCCCGCCGAGGTCCACGCCGAACGCAGCGACATGGCCCGCCAACTGCTGCTGCACGTGATCGCCGAACGTGAACGCGCCCTCGCCGAGGGCACCCCCACTCCCAGGGCGACCTGGCACGACGCCGCGACCGGGCTGATCGACGCACTGGTCGGGCTGTGGCTGGCACCCGTGACCACCTCGACCGAACAGGAAGACGAACGATGAAGATCACTGTGGACGAAGACAAGTGCTGCGGTGCCGGGACGTGCGTGCTGCTCGCACCGGACGTGTTCGACCAGCGCGACGAGGACGGCATCGTGGTCCTGCTCGACGACCAGCCCGCGGCGGAGCTGCACACGATCGTCCGCGAAGCCGCCAGCGTCTGCCCGGCGGCCGCCATCTCGGTGAGCGAAAACGCGTGAGCACGCCGGACCGGGTGCTGGTGGTCGGCGCGTCGGCCGCCGGTCTCGCCACGGCGGAGGCCCTGCGCCGCAAGGGGTACCAGGGACCGCTGACGGTGCTGGGAGCCGAAGCCCACCTGCCGTACGACCGGCCACCGCTGTCCAAGAAGGTCCTGTCCGGCAGCTGGGAGCCCGAGCGCACCCAACTGCGGCAGTCCGACGCGCTGGCGACGTTGGACGTGGAATTCGTCCTCGGTGACCCGGCCGTCGGACTGGATGCCGCGAACCGCACCGTCCGCACGGCGGCCGGGCGTGAGCTGGCAGCCGACGCGATCGTGCTGGCCACCGGACTGCGGCCCCGCACGCTGCCCGGACAGGAAGGCCTCGCCGGGGTGCACGTCCTGCGCACGCTGGACGACGCGGTGGCGCTCCGCGAGGACCTGCTGTCCGCCGCACGGGTCGTGGTCGTCGGCGACGGTGTGCTCGGCACGGAGATCGCCGCCACGGCTCGGGGCATGGGCCTCGACGTGACCATGGCAGGCCCGCAGTCGGCGCCGCTGGCCCTGCAGTTCGGCCAGCCGGTGGCCGGGCTGCTCGCCGAACTGCACGCCGAGCACGGCGTCGGGCTGCGGCTCGGCGACGGTGTCACCGGCCTCGTCGGAGAACAGGACCGGGTCGCCGGTGTGCGCCTGGCGAGCGGCGAGGTGCTGCCCGCGGACGTCGTCGTGGTGGCGTTCGGCGCCGCCCCGGTGACGGAATGGTTGTCCGGCAGCGGGCTGCTGACGGACAACGGGGTGCTGTGCGACTCCCGGTGCCGCGCCGCGGAGGGGATCTACGCGGCGGGTGACGTGGCCCGCTGGCACCACGAGGACCTGGACGTCCTGCTGCGGCTGGAGAACCGCACGAACGCCACGGAGCAGGCGATCGCCGTCGCGGGCAACATCCTCGGCGAGGACCGGCCGTACGTCCCCGTTCCGTACTTCTGGACCGACCAGTTCGATGCCAAGATCCAGGTGTACGGGGTGCTGTCCCCGCACGCGGAGGTGTCCATCGCGGATGGCGACGTGGCCGCCCGGCGCTTCGTCGCGCGATACCGGCAGAACGGCCGGGTCGTCGGGGTGCTCGGCTGGAACATGCCCAAGCAAACCCGTCTGCACCGGCAGGAACTCGTGGCGAACGGCGACGTCGACGGGAAGAGGGTCGCATGACCAGCACAGTCGAGCCCGAGGTCACCACCACCGCCGGAGCGGTGCGCGGCCGCCGGGAGGACGGCTTGACCGTCTTCCGAGGCATCCCGTACGCCGAGCCGCCGGTGGGCGACGCGCGGTTCGCGGCGCCGAGACCCGTGCGGGGCTGGGACGGGGTCCGGGAGGCGTTCAGGTTCGGCCCGCCGCCGCCGCAGGACACCTCGATGTTCGGCAGGGCCACGCAGGTGACGCTGCCCGAGGGTGACGACTGGCTGACGCTCAACGTCTGGACGCCTGCCCCGGACCCGGCCGCCCGCCGCCCGGTGCTGGTGTGGATCCACGGTGGCGCCTACAAGCTCGGCTTCTCCGGCAGTCCCGGCTACGACGCCAAGCGGATAGCCCGCGACGGCGACCTCGTCGTGGTCACCATCAACTACCGGCTCGGCATCGAGGGCTTCGCCCGGATCGAGGGAGCGCCCGCCAATCGCGGTCTGCTCGACCAGGTCGCCGCCCTGCGGTGGGTGGCGGAGAACATCGCGGCGTTCGGCGGCGACGCCGACCAGGTCACGGTCGTCGGCGAATCGGCGGGAGCCGGGTCCATCGCCGCGCTGCTGGCCATGCCCAGCGCGACCGGGTTGTTCCGGCGAGCCGTCATGCAGAGCCTGGGCGGCGCGTTCTTCTCCGACGACCTGGCCGCCGACATCGCGGCCGCCATCGCCGCGGAGATCGGCCTGCGACCGACGGTGGCCGATCTGTCCGGTGTGGATCCGCGGCAGCTGCCCGCGGCGGGAGAGGCGCTGGCCGCCAAGGCGAGCAAGTACGAGGACCGCTGGGGCCCGGCCGCCCACTCGGTCCCGTTCGCACCCGTCGTCGACGGCGAGGTGCTGCCGACCGACCCGTGGCGAGCACTGGCAGGCGGCGCGGGACGCGATGTGGACCTGGTCATCGGGCACAACCGTGACGAGTACCGGCTGTTCGTCGCCCTCGCGGGCGATCTCGGGAAGGTCGGCGACGACCAGGCGGCGTTGGCACTGCGGGTGTTCGGCCCTGGACCGGACGGCGGGCAGGCCTACCGCGAGGCGTTCCCGGACGCCTCGGCGGAGCGGCTCTACGAGCTGGTCAACTCCGACTGGCTGTTCCGGATGCCCGCGCTGCACCTGGCCGACTCCCAGGTCGCCGGGGGCGGCCGCGTGCACGTGTACGAGCTGACCTGGCCCGCTCCCGGCAGCGGCGGCGTTTTCGGCGCGTGCCACGGCCTTGACGGACCCCTGCTGTTCGGCACCTTCGACGTGCACCTCGGCCCTGTCCTCCTGGGCACCGAGCCGTCGGCCGAGGCCAAGGCGCTGTCAGCCCACTTCCGGACGGCGTGGACGGCGTTCGCCACGACGGGCGACCCCGGCTGGCCCTCCTACGACCCGCGGCAGCGCCTGGTCCGGGTCTTCGACGCCGAACCGGCGGTCACCGCGTACCCGGAGGAGGCGTCCCGACGCCTGTGGCAGGACCACCGCTTCCAGGCACTGCCGCTGGTGACCGGCTGACCTCAGTGGTCAGAC
This sequence comes from Umezawaea sp., assembly GCA_039922235.1. Lineage (GTDB taxonomy): Bacteria > Actinomycetota > Actinomycetes > Mycobacteriales > Pseudonocardiaceae > Umezawaea. The sequence continues at coordinate 7,132 of JBDSAJ010000600.1, read as the reverse complement.
GGCCTCCAGGACGAAGAACAGGAAGCCGATGAAGGCCCCTGAGGGGAACTTCGCCATGTCGTCGGGGAAGAGTTCGCGGGCTTCCGGTGCCGCGGGCGGTTCACTGACGACGGCTGTGCGGAAACCGGCGGCGGTGAAGGCGTCGGTCATCGCGTGCAGCGGCCGGTGCCAGTAGGTGAGCACGGCTTCCTGACCGTTGAAGGTGTAGGGCTCGGACCACTTGGCGGTCGCGAAGTAGTCCGCCTCGGGATGGATGAACTTGTAGAGCATCGGGTGGTTGACGACCGTGATCAGCCTGCCACCGGGCTTGAGCACGCGCCGCAACTCGGCCAGCGGCGCGGCCCAGTCCTCCAGGTAGTGCAGCACCAGGGCCGCGACGACGTCGTCGAACGCGCCGTCGGGGTACGGCAGCGGAGCGGCCAGGTCGGCGACCTGCAGGTCCGCGTCGGCGCCGAGCCGCCGCCGGGCCAGCTCCACCAACTTGGCGCTGAAGTCGAAGCCGGTCACGACAGCGCCCCGGTCGCGCAGCGCCGCGAACATGGGACCCGAGCCGCAGCCGGCGTCGAGGACCTGCCTGCCCGCTACCTCCCCGGCCAGGTCCAGGATCGCCGGCTTGGTGTAGTAGGCGTTCATCAGGCTGGTCTCGTTCTCGACCGCATACGCCTCGGCGAAGGCGTCGTAGTCGTTTTCCACGACGGCAGTGCTCTCGGGAGTGACAGGCATACGACTCATCCTGGCACGGGGGATCATGGTCGCGGGGTTCGCGCAGGCCGGGGCGGTATCTGTGGGTCGACTGCGAGGCCGCTCACGAGGATCCGGCTCTGCTGACCCGGACCCTGCTCGTCGGTCTGTCCACAGAGGATCACCCACGAGCCGGGTCGGGGGTGCGGGACGTCGTCGACACGCTGATCCGACTCGCGCCGGTCGAGGTGTGCCTGCTGCTCGACGACGTCCACGAGATCCCCGCAGGCTCAATCGACGAAGACGACTGACGGCACCCGACCCCGGAATTTGTGTCATCCACTTGACACAAGCGCACGGCCGAGGAGATGGTTGTGTCAACCGTATGACACAAGGGGGAATCCCGTGGCAGGTTTGCCTTTCGTAGTGCTCGTGGCCGTCATGATTGTGATCGTGGCGATCGGATCGCTCGTATGGCGCGCAGGTTCTCAGGTCGTCACCGGCGCCGACGTCCCGGTCGCCGTCCGGAGAAAAGCGACTGCTTGGCGTTGGGGTGGTGTGGTGGCGGGGGTGGCTGTGGCCACTACCGCCACCACCTGGGGCGCGCTTGGTAGTGGGCTGTTGCTCGGCGCCCCGCTGTTCGCGTTGTTCGTCCTGTTCGGGGTGGTGGTGGGCGAATTGGGCATCAGGGCACCCGCGGGGTCCACCCGCCGGGCCGTACTCACAACCCGGCGGGCACGTGATTACCTTCCTCGATATCTCGCAACCGCGCTGGCAGCGGAGGTTGGTGTTCTGACCGTGCTCCTGGTTGTCACGACCGTGATGGGCTCGGCCGATGACATGGGCCGGGCGGGTCGTGTGCTGACTCGCCAGTGCAGCCCGACCACGTCGGCAAGCCATGGGCCCTGGGCTGGTTCGTTCTACAGCGTGCCGCTGGCCGTTGCGGTGCTCATCGGCCTCGCCGTGGCCGTGATCGCGCTGCGCCGGGTCGCACGCCGACCGCCTCCGGGCGATCCAGCGACGCTGATCGTGGCCGATGACCTGCTGCGTCGCCGCTCCGCGAGCGTCGTGACGGGTGCCTGCGGTGTGTTGATCGGCATCCCGTTGATCGGGGTCTCCCTGGTCAACGCCAACAGCCTGCTGTCCGTGTCCTGTCATCCCGCCTCGTGGACCATTGCGGCCTGGTCTCTCATCGCTCTCACCCCGATGTGGGTCGCTTTGCTGGCGTGGAGTGGCCTGAAGGTCCTGGCACCCTCCCGATGACACCGATGGTGACCGTCGCCGCAGGCGACCTGACGCCGCCGTATGAACAGCTTCGGCGGCAGTTCGCCGCCCTCATCGGGTCCGGGGCGCTGGCACCGGGTGAACGGTTGCCACCGCTGCGGCAACTGGCCGGCGACCTCGGCTTGGCGGTGGGCACGGTCGCCCGTGCGTATCGGGAGTTGGAGGCCGCCGGGCTGATCCGCTCGCGGCACGGGGGCGGAACCCGTGTCGCGGATAGCCCGCAGACATTGTCAGACCACCAACGCCGACAACGGCTGGACGAGCACGCGACCGCGTTCGTCCAACAAGCGCGGCTGCTGGATGCCGACTACGACGCCATCATCGAAGCCGTCCGCCAGGCCCTCACCGCCCATCAAACGTGATCGCGTCCGCGACACCGAACGTCGTTGCCACGGACCGGTAGCCCGGCGTGCACCCGCAAGGCGGCAGACGCTGGCGGCCGCGGACCTCTCCGACGGCAGCCGCCGCATCGCCGCTGCGGGGAACGACTCGGTGACCGGCGGCTGCGCGACATCGTCGGCGCCCTCGCCGCCGACGGGGGATCGCAGTCGCCCCGCACGACCTTCGCCACACCCTGGGCACGATGCTGCGGGAACAGGGCTACGACCTGTCCGTCATCGCCGAAATCCTCGGCCACGCGTCAATCGACGTCACGGCCCGCTACACCTTGGCGAGCGAAGCGGAAACCGCTGCGGCACTGGAAAACCTCACCATCGACACCTGACCCATGGTCAGGTGCTTGACCAGCCAAAACAGGCACAACGTTCAATCCTGGCCGTTTCTTTCCTCTGGCCCCACTCACCCACTGAGGTGGGTGGCCCCTCGCAAACCCGGATATCGACTCGAGAATTCAGATTCGCGTGTGACCTGGGATTCAAGGCTTAGCGCTACTTTTCGTTCCAATGTTCCAAGTGCCGCCAATTGCAGCAGATGCGAATTCGCGACGGTTTGCGAACCAGGCTCCCGCAGTGGACGTTGACAACGTCGCGACCTGCGGCTTGGAGCCGCTTCTCCGAGCACGCTATCGGGCTGCTTTCGACCTGACCGCCCCTGTCATGGTCACTCGTTTGGCTGGTTGTTCTGCTGCTTTCCGGCCGACTCGCATCTGATGCGGTTTTATCGCATCCAACGCGAGTAGCGGAGGGTGGTGGCCAGTGCGACCGATCGGCGTGGCACCGGGCGCGGCAAGCCTGCATCTGGTGAACGGGGTATCGCTGCTGCGGCCCGAAGAGCAGGTGTTCACGGCGATGCTGGCGGGGTTCGCCAACCAGCAGCTCGCGCGGAACCTGGCCCGATCGACGGTCGAGGGCCGCGAGAACACAGTGAAGGCGTTCGCCCACTACGTGAACTCGTTCCCGTGGCAGTGGTCCCCGGCGATGATCGACGAGTGGCTCGGCGACCTGCGGTCGCTGCGGGAGCTGAAGCGCTCGACGATCCGCTCGTACTCCGAGGCCGTGCGGGCGTTCTGCCACTTCGTCACCGACCCAGCCTACGAGTGGGCCACGACCTGCGAAGACCGGTTCGGTACACACCCGATCCAGATCGTGCACGAGTGGAACACCGCAGCGCATGTCCAGGCCAGCGAGGCCGATCCGAAGAAGCGGGCGTTCACCAAGAAGGAACTGCACGCCTTCTTCGTCCACTGCGACGACCAGGTAGCGCGCATCCGCGCCTTCGGTCGCAAGGGCTGGCTGCCGGCGTTCCGGGACGCGACGCTGTTCAAGACCGCCTACGCGTTCGGCTTGCGACGCAACGAAACCCGGATGCTCGACGCAGTCGACTTCGCCCGCAACATCGCCGGGTCCGAGTTCGGCGAGTACGGGTTGTGCCGGGTCCGGTTCGGCAAGGCCAAGAAGGGCTCGCCGCCCAAGCAGCGCAGCGTGATGACCGTGTGGAACTGGACCCCGGACGTGCTGGACGAATGGTTCACCGAGATCCGCCCGCGCTTCGGCGGCGACGGCAACCCGGCGGCCTGGCCGTCCGAGCGCGGCCTGCGGGTGGGGTGCCAGCGGCTGGACTCCCGGTTCGTCACCTACCGCCGCGAGCTCGGCCTGGACGACGGGCTGGACTTCCACTCGCTGCGCCGTTCCTACGTCACGCACCTGATCGAGGACGGCTGGGACCCGCGGTTCGTCCAAGAACAGGTCGGCCACGAACACGCCTCCACGACATCGACTTACACCTGCGTGTCCTCGGACTTCCGCAAACGCACCCTGCGTCGCCACCTCGACGCCACGATCGCCGAGGCGTTGCGCGGCCAGGAGGATCAGGCGTGAAGCGCAAGGTCGGCTACGACTGGCGGCTGCGGGAAGTCATGGCCAACCGGGGCGTCTTCACCGCCACCGAGCTCGTTCCGCTGCTGAAGGACCGTGGCATCGACCTTTCCGCCTCTCAGGTCCACCGCCTGGTCTCGGGCACGCCTGAGCGACTGTCGCTGCAGGTGTTGTCCGCGTTCTGCGACATCCTCGGCTGCACCCCCGCCGAACTGGTCACCACCACCGCCGAGAATGCCGGCGTTCGCCGCACCGCGACCGACGACCGCCCGGCACCGTCCGCGGAGGTGACGGCGTTGCGGCCGCGGGCCGCCCGGATCCTGCCAGACGAATGAGCCCCGCCTACCGCACCGCCGAGCAGTTCGAACGCTGGCACAAGCGGACCTGCGCCCGCTGCGCACGGTTCGGTTGCTTCGCGGCCGTCTGGCCGGACGGGCCGATCTGCCGGACGTGTGAGTGCCGCGCTCTGCGTAAACGCGGCCGCTGCGCCGAGTGCGGCGAGGAACGGATTCTGCCCGGCGTCCGGGCCATCGACGGCGCCGTGATCTGCACCCGCTGCGCGGAGTTTCGCCCGTCCTATGCCTGTTCACGCTGCAGGCAGGAAGATCAGCTTCACGCCCGTCGGCTCTGCACCCGCTGCACTCTGTCCGACAAGCTCGCGAGCCTGCTCGACGACGGCACCGGCCGCATCCGGCCCGAGTTGCTCCCACTGCACGCCAAGCTCGTCGCGATGGACAACCCCCGGACCGGTCTGAACTGGCTCGCCGGTCGGTCCGCGAACCCCGCAGCGGCAGCGAAGCTGTTGCGCGGCTTGGGAACCGGTGACACCGTCCTCACACACGAGGCGTTCCACCGGCTCCAGCCCTGGCGGGCCGCCGCTCACCTGCGGGAGCTGCTGATGTCCTGCGGCCTGCTGCCGATCGTGGACAAGCAGATCTGCCTGTTCGAACGCTGGCTGGTCGAACACCTCGAGGGCATCACCGACCCCTGTCACGAGCAGCTCGTTCGACGGTTCGCCACCTGGCAGGTCTTGCCACAGCTGCGATCGCGCGCCGAACGCAAGCCCGTCACCTCCGCCGGCCGGAGGTTCGTCGGCGAACAAGTCGCGCACGCCACAGGGTTCCTCCGCTGGCTCGCCAGTCGCGGCCTCGGACTGGCTGACTGCCGACAGGCCGAAATCGACGTCTGGCACGTCGAGCACAAGCAACACGACCGCGTCGCGGTCCGGCCGTTTCTGTTGTGGTGCGCGGACAACAAGCTCACCCGCCGGTTCGCGCTGCCCGCGGCGCAGACCGGCAGAGCCGCCCCCATCACCCGCACCCGCCGCCTTGACCTACTCCGGCAGGTCCTCACCGACGACTCCGGCCCACTGCGCAGCCGGGTGGCGGCCGGGTTGTTGCTGCTCTACGCACAGCCCCTCAGCCGCATCGTCCGTCTCACACTCGACGACATCGTCCACGACGATGACCAAGTCCTCATCCGCCTCGGCGATCCACCCTCACCTGTTCCACAGCCCTTCGCCGTGCTGCTGCTGAACTACGCGGCCGACCGCGCGAACACGAACACCGCGACCAACCCCGGCGCCACCTGGCTATTCCCCGGCCGCCGCGCCAACCAGCCACTACACGCCGAGCACTTGGCCGCCCTCGTCCACCAGCTCGGCATCCCCACCGTCGCCGGACGCGCCGCCGCTATCCGAGAACACGTCCTGGACATGCCCGCCCCGGTCGTCGCCGATGCCCTCGGCTACCACCACGTCACCACCACAAGACTCGCGACGCAGGCCGGCACGACCTGGAACCGCTACGCACCCGGCGATCACTCAACGCGATAGCCGAGACGCTCAAACCCGTGCCCTGGAACTCCGTGACCGAGGTCGCTCAGCGATAGTGCAGGTGTAGTGACACGACCAGCTCCGTCGTGTTCGTGGCACCTCAAGTCGACGTCGACCGAGGTGCCCACGTAGCCGTCGTCGGCGCTCATGCAAAAGATAACGAGCCGACACAATCAGACCCCAGACAGGCCGCCGTTGACCGGACGTACCCTCGGTTACACAAAACCGCTCGCGATCTGCAGCCACCGGCGCGATGCTGTCACGATGCCTGAAGGGACCGCTTACCACGACGAAGTCGGCGACTACTTCGCAAAGAACGCCGACACCAGCCCCTACAACGCACACACCGATCGGCCGGCGATGCTCGCTCTAGCGGGGGATGTTGCCGGGTTGAAGATTCTCGATGTCGGCTGCGGAGCCGGGCACTACGCGGCCGAACTCCTGGCGGGTGGTGCCGAGGTAGTCGGAATCGACGGCAGCGCAACTCTGCTGAGTCACGCGCGGGAGCGATTGGGCGACCGGGCCGAACTGCGCATGCACGACGCGGAGAAGCCGCTGGACTTCATCGACGACGCGTCGTTCGACGGAGTCGTGTGCGCATTGATGCTCCACCACATCGCCGATCGGCCGCGTCTCCTCAGCGACCTACGACGCGTCCTGCGTCCTGGAGGGTGGATGCTGGTCTCGACGACCCACCCGACGGCTGACTGGCGGAAATTCGGTGGCTCGTACTACGCCGAGGACTGGGTCGACCTCCCGCTCGCCGGGGGGCCGTTGGCAATCCACTACCAGCGCATACCGCTGGAAACGTTCCTGAACGAGCTGCTGGCCGCCGGATTCACGCTTGAAAGACTCATCGAGCCTCGCCCGACGCCCGGACTGCGAGAACTCGACGAAACGGCCTACAACAAGCTGCACCAGGCTCCGTACTTCCTTGCTGTCAGGCTCCTGCGGCCCTGACAGCACGCAATCCCTGCCTCCCGGCGAACATGCACAGTCACTGCCCGTCTACCAAGCGCCAGAACTGGCGACACTTGAATATGCGAGCCCACCAGTCCCA
>JBDSAJ010000599.1:0-4036 GCA_039922235.1 Umezawaea sp. | reverse complement strand
GGCGACGGGATTGGCGGGCGCGGTCATCGGCTTGCTGGTCGTGGCCGCCGCCGAAGGCGGTCCCGGCACGGGCTACGGGATCGTCGGCGGCTACGTGGCGCTGGTGGTCGGGCTGGTCGCCGTGCTGCTCGGCGGCCTGGCACTGGCTCGCTCCCCCAACGCGCAGCGTCGGGGTCTCTAGATAGGCCAACCCCCGCGAGCCGAACGCTCACGCGTCCCGAACGCAACACCCAAGCCCGCGTGTCCCGCACTCAGACACCCCGAGTCGACCACTCGGACACCCCGAAACCCTCACTCGGGCACCCACCACCTAGCGTGGCCGACGTGACCACGTGGGCCGCGATCGTGCTCGCCGGAGGTTCCGGCCGCAGGCTCGGCGGCGTCGACAAGGCAGGCGTCGTGCTCGGCGGGCGGACGCTCCTGGACCGTGCGCTGGCTGCGGTGGGAGGTGCGTCGCCGATCGTCGTGGTCGGACCCGAACGGTCCGTGGACGGTGTCGTGTGGACGCGCGAGGACCCGCCCGGCGGGGGACCGGTGGCCGGGTTGGCGGCCGGGCTCGCGGAACTGGCCGATGTGGACTTCGTCGCGGTGCTGGCGGTCGACCAGCCGGGGGTCACGGCCTCCACTGTGGACCGTCTGCGTGCCGCCGTCGGTGCCTCCGCGGGTGCGGTGCTGGTGGCTGACGGGCACCTCCAGTGGCTCGCCGGGGTCTGGCGGACGGCTGTGCTGCGCGCCGCGATGCCTGACGAACCCGACGGTGCCTCACTTCGGTCGGTGCTGCGGCCGCTCGCCCCCGTCGAGGTTCCCGCGCGGTCCGGGGAGGCCGACGACGTGGACACCCCGGAGGACCTGGCAACCCTTCACAAGCGCCATACCGGTCACCAGGTTGACTAAGCTCGCGAAACCGCCAGTGCTGTGCGTTCTAGGAGGTCGACACGTGACCGAGTCCGGTCCGGGTACCGAGGGTGTGGTGGGCGAGACGCCCAACACCCCCGCGCGTGATGCCCAACTGCTCGAACGGACCGTGTTCGAGGTCAAGCGCGTCATCGTCGGGCAGGACCGGCTGGTCGAGCGGATGCTCGTCGGTCTCCTCGCGAAGGGCCACCTGTTGCTCGAAGGTGTCCCCGGTGTCGCCAAGACGCTCGCGGTCGAGACCTTCGCGCGGGTGGTCGGCGGGTCGTTCTCACGCGTCCAGTTCACGCCCGACCTCGTGCCCGCGGACATCCTCGGCACGCGCATCTACCGGCAGAGCAGTGAGACGTTCGACGTCGAACTCGGGCCGGTCGTCGCCAACTTCGTGCTCGCGGACGAGATCAACCGCGCGCCCGCCAAGGTGCAGTCGGCGATGCTGGAGGTGATGGCGGAGCGGCACGTGTCCATCGGTGGCAAGACGTTCCCCATGCCGAACCCGTTCCTCGTGCTCGCCACCCAGAACCCGATCGAGAACGAGGGCGTCTACCCCCTCCCGGAAGCGCAGCGCGACCGGTTCCTGTTCAAGATCCAGGTCGAGTACCCGACGGCCGAGGAAGAGCGCGAGATCGTCTACCGCATGGGCGTCGAGGCGCCCGTGCCGAGCCAGGTGCTCAGCCCCGAGGAGCTCGTCCGGCTCCAGGGCGTCGCGTCCCGCGTGTTCGTGCACCACGCGCTGGTCGACTACGTCGTGCGCGTCGTGATCGCGACCCGTGCGCCCAAGGAGCACCAGCTCGACGACGTCGCGGGCTGGGTCGCGTACGGCGCCTCGCCCCGTGCCAGCCTCGGCATCATCGCCGCCGCCCGCGCGCTCGCGCTGGTCCGCGGCCGTGACTACGTGCTGCCGCAGGACGTGGTCGACGTGGTGCCGGACGTGCTGCGCCACCGGCTCGTGCTGTCCTACGACGCGCTCGCCGACGGCGTGCCGCTCGACCACATCATCACGCGCGTCCTCCAGACCGTGCCGCTGCCCCAGGTGTCCGCCCGGCCGCAGCAGCCCACCGGCCAGCCGGTCGCGCAGGCCGGGATGGCCGGCAGGCCGTGAGCGCCGAGAAGGCCGGCGAGCGCCCGAACTGGGCGCCGCCGGTGATGCACGGTGGCCGGATGGAAGCCGCGTTGCGCACGCTCGAACTCGAGGTGCGGCGGAGGCTGGACGGGTTGCTCCAGGGCAACCACATGGGTCTCGTGCCCGGTCCCGGTTCTGAGCCGGGTGAGGCGCGGACCTATCAGCCTGGTGACGACGTGCGTCGGATGGACTGGGCTGTTACCGCGCGTACTACCGTGCCGCACATTCGGGAGACCGTCGCCGATCGCGAGTTGGAGACGTGGATGGCGATCGATTTGTCGCCCAGCCTCGACTTCGGTACCGCTGTGTGTGAGAAGCGTGATCTGGCGATTGCTGCTACGGCTGCGGTCGCGCATCTCACCAGGGGTGGGGGTAATCGGATCGGTGCGCTGGTGTCTACCGGGGACACGCTTGTTCGTGTGCCTGCTCGAGGTGGGTTGGCGCATGCTCGTGGTCTGATCCGCCGTGTTGCGGAGACTCCCCGTGCTCCTGAGGGCACCAGGGGGGATTTGGCCGGGGTGGTCGAGCAGTTGCGTCGTCCGCCGCGTCGCCGGGGGCTCGTTGTGGTGGTTTCGGACTTCCTCGGTGACACCGGGTGGCAGCGGCCGTTGCGTGCGTTGTCCGCTCGGCATGATCTGGTGGCGATCGAGATCGTCGACCCCCGTGATATTGATCTGCCTGATGTCGGCACGGTTGTGCTCGCTGATCCTGAAACTGGGCGGCAGCGGGAGGTCAGTGCGTCGCCGTTGCTGCGTCGGGAGTTCGCTGCGGCTGCTGCTGAGCACCGTGCTGATGTTGCTTCGGGTCTGCGGCAGGCCGGTGCTGGGCACCTGGTGTTGCGCACCGACTCGGACTGGATTGCTGACGTGGTCCGCTTTGTCGTTGCCCGCAAGCGCCGCTGGTCTGGAGGGGTCGCCTGATGTTCGGGCTCAGCTTGGGGGCGTTCGCGACTCCGTGGTGGTTCTTGCTCGTGATCGCGGTTGCGGCGCTGGCTGTTGTTTATGTGTTGTTGCAGCGGGTGCGGCGTAGGCGGATGCTGCGGTTCGCCAACCTGGAGTTGTTGGAGAAGGTCGCTCCTAAGCGTGAAGGTTGGTACCGGCATGTGCCGGCTGCGTTCTTGCTCGTTGCTTTTCTTTTGTTGACGGTTGCGCTTGCTGGTCCTACCGCTGAGCAGAAGGTTCCGCGTAATCGCGCTACCGTGATGTTGGTGATCGACGTGTCGTTGTCGATGAAGGCTACGGATATCCAGCCGTCGCGGTTGGAAGCTGCGCAGGTTGCCGCGAAGTCGTTCGCTGAGGGGCTTACGCCGGGGATCAACTTGGGGCTGATCTCGTTTGCCGGGTCGGCGACTGTGCTGGTGGCGCCGACTACTGACCGTGATGCTGTTAGTCAGAGCATTGGTGACTTGAAACTGGCGCAGTCCACTGCGACTGGTGATGCGATTGTTGCCGCTATGGCTGCTATTGACTCGTTTGGCAAGGTCGTTGGTGGTGCTGATGGGCCGCCGCCTGCTCGGATCGTGTTGATGACGGATGGTAAGGAAACTGTCGGTACGCGTAAGGCGTTCGATGCGGCTGAGGACGCCAAGGTGGCGGGTATTCCGATTTCTACTATCTCCTTTGGTACTGAGGAGGGTGTGGTGGAGATCGAGGGGCGTCGTCAGGATGTGCCGGTCGATGACGATTCCATGAAGGAGATTGCCAAGCTGTCCGGTGGTGAGTTCTTCAAGGCTGCCAGTGCTGAGGAACTGCGTCGGGTTTATGACACGCTTGGTGAGCAGATCGGGTATGAGAAGAAGCAGGCTGATGCTAGTAAGCCTTGGTTGGTGATGGGGACGATCCTGGCGATGGTGGCTGCTGCAGGGGCGTTGGTGTTCGGGCAGAGGTTGCCTTAGGCGTTGGGTGTGGTGTTGACGGGCTGTGGCTTCGGCTTCCAGCGTGCTGTGGCTGATTTGACTCGGGGCCCCGCTTTTGAGCCTTGATCGGGCCAAAAAGGGCAGGT
>JBDSAJ010000598.1:0-5915 GCA_039922235.1 Umezawaea sp. | reverse complement strand
GCGCGAGATCCGCAACAACCTGCGCGCGATCGTTCTGGTGAGCACCCTGCTCGTGGTCGCGACGGCGGCGTCCGTCGCCGCGGTCGCGCACGCGCTCGGCCTGCCGTGGGGTCCGGCGTGGGTGCTGGGCGCGGCGGTCGCGCCGACCGACGCGACCGCGGTCAGCGCGATCGCGAAGGGCCTGCCGCGCCGCACCGTCACGACGCTGCGCGCCGAGAGCCTCGTCAACGACGGCACCGCGCTCGTCATCTACGGCCTCGCCGTCGGCGTGACGGTCGGTGAGAGGACCATCAGCCCCGGCGGTGTCGCGTGGCTGACCGTGGTCGCCTACGTCGGTGGTGCCGCGGCGGGCCTGGCGGCCGCGTGGCTGTCGGTGCAGACCCGCCGCAGGCTCGACAACCCGTTGCACGAGAACGTGGTCAGCATCCTCACCCCGTTCCTCGCCTTCCTGCTGGCCGAACTGATCACCGCCTCCGGCGTCCTCGCCGTGGTCGTCTGCGGCCTCGCGCTCAGCCAGATCGGCCCCCGCCTGGTCCGCGCCGACACCCGGCAGCAGGCCAACGCGTTCTGGACCTTGTCGACGTTCCTGCTCAACGGTTCCCTGTTCGTCCTCATCGGCCTGCAGGTGCAGACCGCGCTGCGCGGCCTCACCACCACCATCGGCACCGCGCTCGCGCTGGTCGGCATCATCTCCGCCACGGTCTTCGGCACCCGGCTGCTGTGGATGTTCACCACCCCGTACCTGGTCCGCGCGCTCGACCGGCGCCCCGAACAGCGCCTGCGCCGGGTCGGCCCGCGCGTCCGCATGGTCAGCGTCATGGCCGGTTTCCGCGGCGCCGTGTCACTCGCCGCGGCACTGGCGGTGCCGGAAACCCTCGTCTCCGGCGAACCGTTCCCCAACCGCGACACGATCATCTTCGTCACCTCCGGCGTGGTCGTCGTGACCCTCGTCGTCCAGGGCCTGCTCCTCCCGGTCGTCGTCCGCTGGGCGCGCTTCGGGCCGGACACCGAGGTCGAGGAGGAACGGCTGCTGGCGCAGCGGATCGCGTCCGAGGAAGCGGTCGCCGCGCTGCCGGAACTGGCCGCGCAGCTGGGCACCAGCGGTTCGGTGCACGAACGGCTGCGGCACGAGTACGAGAAGCACCTGCGCAAGCTGCACGCGGACAACTCCGAGGACGCCGAGCGCTTCCGCGTCTACCACGACGAGTACACCGCGCTGCGGCTGGCGGTGATCGCGCACAAGCGGGCGACCGTGGTGCGGCTGCGGGACGAGCGGCGGATCGACGACACCGTGCTGCGGCAGTTGCAGGCGTCGCTGGACATCGAGGAGGTCCGGCTGTCGCGGCGGGAGATCGCGGAGTAGGCGGAGGTCAGGACGGGTCGGCGCCGCGCCAGGCTGCTACCCACAGGCCCATCCCCGCGGTGACCAGGGTGGCGGCCAGCCAGCCGCTGAACCCGCTGCCGTCCAGGTACGCCCAGAACAGGCCGATGAACGGTGCCGGGATCACGAGCACCGCGTCGGCGCGCAGCTGTCGGGTCCACGGGGCGGTGGCGGCTGTCCGGACGACGTCCGGGTCCGGTCGGGCCGGGCTGTCGCCGCGGCGGCCTCGTGGGTGCTTCGAGGTCGCCGGGCCGGACGGGTAGAGGCGGACGTCGCCGAAGTCGACGACGACCAGCCGTTCGCCGTGCAGGACGACGGGAGTCGGTGACGGCATCGCGACCAGTGCGGGGTCGTAGTAGACGGGGATCCACCGTTCGTGCGGGCCGTCCACCTCCAGCCACGAGCGGACGATCAGGCCGGACTGGACGCGGACGCGGCGGACCTCGGCCGGGCGGCCGGGTGCTCGTGCGGCGCGGGCGCGGGTCGCCAGGCGCCACAGGGACGCCGCCAGCACCAGCAGCACGACGGCGGCGGTGAACGCGAGGCCGCTGAGGGCGCGGTCGGCCTGTACCAGCAGTGACGCGCCGGGCATGATCGCGCGGTCCGGGTGGGCCGGGTCGTAGGCGACCTGGGTCTTCTGGCCGACCGGGGGTGTCCTGCCGGGGAGTTCGACCAGTGCCCTGGTGTTCGTGCCGTCCTCGAGCGGCCAGCTCAGCTCTACGGTGTCACCCACGACGCGGACGACCTCGCCGCTGGTGCGGGCGGTCATGGCGCCGATCCGGTCCGACTCCGAGGTGTACGACAGCAGCGAGATGGCCGCGACGCCCGCGCACAGCACCAGCACGACGGCGGTCGCGGCCAAGCCGTGGCGGACGGCTCGGACGCGGAGCAGCGCCGGGGTGGTGGTCACCGGACCATCCTCTCGGGACAGGCCGACGGCCCGGCGAGGAGTACCCGCCGGGCCATCGGAGGAGCGTTCCGGATCAGCTCGTGAAGCCGATGTGGACGTAGTCGTACGGGTTGTTCGCGAAGCCGACCGCGCCGAAGTTCGCGACGGTGTCGCGGACGGCGACGGCGCCGGGGCTCTGGAAGATGGGCAACTGGTGGCCCGACTTCCAGATCGCCTCGTCGATCTTGTTGGACAGATCGGCGCGCTTGGTGTCGTCGAGTTCGGCGTTGGCCTCGTCGTACAGCTTGTTGATCTCGTCGCTGCCGACGCGGCCGTAGTTCTGGTTCACGTTGGCCGGGTCGAGCGAGTAGATCGACTTCGAGGAGCTGATCGGGAACGCGGTGCTCAGCCAGCGGAACGAGGTGATGTCGAAGTCACCGACGTTGACGTGCGACTTGAAGAAGTCCGCGGTCGGGACGGCCTGGATGTCGACCTTGACGCCGATCTCCTTGAGCTGCGACTGCACCAGCTTGGAGACCTGGTCGCTGGTCGGGTTCGGCGTCGGGATCAGGAAGCGGATCGCGAGGTCCTTGCCGTCCTTCTTGCGGACGTCGCCCTCGAGCTTCCAGCCCGCGTCGTCCAGGCCCTTCTTGGCGGCTTCCTTGTCGAACTTGGCGACCGCGGAGTTGTCCTTGTACTCCTTGGAGCCCAACAGGTAGATGTGGTTGCCGAGCACCTTGGGGTCGGGCTGGATCGGGCCGAGGATCGCCTTCGCGACGGTGGCCGTGTCGATGCCCTGCATGACCGCGGTGCGGACCTTCGGGTCGCTCATGACCGCGGTGGAGGCACCGTTGAACGTCAGGTGGTTGTAGTCCGGCGTGACGGCCTGGCGGACCTTGACGCCTGGCGTCTGCTGGGCGCGCTTGAACAGGTCGACGTTGGAGCCGATGTCGTAGAAGTCGATGGCGCCGTTGGCGAGCGCGTCGGCCAGCGCGGTGCGGTCGACCACGCGGAACGTGATCTTCTCCAGCTTCGGCTTCTCACCCCACCACGCGGGGTCGCGGACCAGCGTGACGATCTTGCCGGTCAGGTCGATCGTGCCGACCTTGAACGGTCCCGCGGTGATCTTCGGGGCGTCGGCCCAGCCCTTGTTGAACTCGTCGGCGGTCGCGTTGAGCGACTTCGGGTACAACGGGCCGAAGAGGCTGCGCCACTCGGCGAACTTCTTCTTGAAGGTGACCTTCACCTCCTGGTCGTTCGGGCCCTTCTCGACCTTGTCGATGTCCTCGTAGCCGGTCGTGGACGAGGTCTGGAAAGCCGGGTCGGCGCCGCTGTTGGCCTTCGCCTGCGCGGCGAAGTCCTCCCAGGAAAGGGCGGCGCCGTCACTCCACTTGGCCTTCGGGTTGATCTTGTACGTGATGACCTGCGGGTCCTGCGAGGTAACAGAAGCGTCCTCGAGGTAGTCCTTGTTCAACTCGATGGTCGAGTCGGGCTTCTGCACGAAGATGTTCGGCTCGACGGCGAAGATCATCCGCTGGCCGTTCGCGTTCGTGCCGTCGAGCTGGTTGTAGTTCCAGTTGTCCGCCAGGGAGTCGACGGGCCACTTGAACTCGCCGCCGTCCTTCAGCTTGGACGCCTCGACGGGGTTGATGTCGTCCTTGCCCTGCACCTGCTGGTCAGAGCCCTTGAGGCTCTGATCGCTGCCGGTCGGGCCGCTACCGCACGCGGCCAGCACCAGTGCCAGTGCGGCCACCGGCGCGGCTGCCCTGACCACTACACGTCGACTCACTGTCGTGAACCTCCCTCATGCCTGGCCGCGTCGGTCGTGGCCTGGTTCGTGCGCCCGGACGCCCCGCGTCCGGAAAACCCTGACACCGCTGGGGTGTGCTCAGAGGACCTGCTTCTCCTGCGCGAAGTGGCACGCGGCCTCGTGGTCGACGCCCTGCTCCTGGCGGGGCGGTTCGACCTCCACGCACGTGCGCTTCTTGTCGTCGGACAGGGTCGCGTGCAGGAAGCAGCGGGTCCGGAAGCGGCAGCCCGACGGCGGGTTGGCCGGGCTCGGCAGGTCGCCGGTCACCAGGATCCGCTCGCGCTGCCGCTCCTTGACCGGGTCCGGGATCGGGATCGCCGAGAGCAGCGCCTGCGTGTACGGGTGGCGCGGCGAGTCGAAGACCTCGTCGACCTGCCCGATCTCCACGATCTTGCCCAGGTACATGACCGCCACGCGGTCGGCGATGTGCCGGACCACCGACAGGTCGTGCGCCACGAACAGGTAGCTCAGGTCGAGCTTGGCCTTCAGCTCCTCCAGCAGGTTGATCACGCCCGCCTGGATCGACACGTCGAGCGCGGACACCGGCTCGTCGAGGACGATCAGCTTCGGTTCCAGCGCGAGCGCGCGGGCGATGCCGATGCGCTGCCGCTGGCCGCCGGAGAACTCGGCCGGGTAGCGGGACGCGTGCTCGGGGCGCAGCCCGACCAGGTCGAGCAGTTCGGGGATGCGCTTGGCGATCACCGACTTCTCGAACCCGTGCACCTGCAGGGGTTCGGCGATGACGTCGAAGATCGGCAGGCGGGGGTCGAGCGCGGCCATCGGGTCCTGGAACACGACCTGGAGGTCGCGGCGGATCGCCTTGCGCGACTTGGCGTTGAGCCCGGAGACGTCCTGCCCGAGCACGGACAGCTCGCCGCCCATCGGCTTCTGCAGGTTGAGGATCTCCATCAGCGTGGTCGTCTTGCCGCAGCCGGATTCGCCGACGACGCCGAGCGTCTCGCCCTCGCGGATGTCGAACGAGATGCCGTCGACGGCGTGCACGGTGCCGACCCGACGCCTGAGCACGACGCCCTTGGTGACCGGGTAGTGCTTCACCAGGCCCTTGAGCTGCAACACGATCTCGCGCTGCTCGCGCGGCACCTTCGCGATCGGGGCTTCCTCGACCACCTCGGCGCCGAAGATCTCCACGGCCGCCTCGGCGCCCTCGGTGTCGCTGGCCGCGAGCTCGTCGGTGCGGATGCACGCCGCGCGGTGCTCCGGCGAGCCGTCCACGTCGACCAGTTCCGGTTCGGCGGTGTTGCAGGCGTCGACCTCCAACGGGCACCGCGGCGCGAACGGGCAGCCGGGCGGCAGGTCGGTCAGCGACGGCGGCTGGCCGACGATCGGCACCAGCGGCTGCTTCTCCCCCACGTCCAGGCGCGGGATGGAACCGAGCAGCCCCAGCGTGTACGGCATCCGGGGACGGGCGTAGATCTCGTCGACCAGCCCGGTCTCCACGGCCTTGCCCGCGTACATCACCATCAGCCGGTCGGCGAAGCCCGCGACGACGCCCAGGTCGTGGGTGATGATCACGATGCCCGCGCCGGTGACCTCCTGCGCGGTCTTGAGCACCTCCAGAACCTGCGCCTGCACCGTCACGTCGAGCGCGGTGGTCGGCTCGTCCGCGATGATCAGGTCGGGGTCGTTGGCGATGGCCATCGCGATGACCGCGCGCTGGCGCATGCCGCCGGAGAACTCGTGCGGGAACGCCTTGGCGCGCTCGGTCGCGTTCGGGATGCCGACCAGGTCGAGCAGTTCCACCGCGCGCTTGGCCGCGGCCTGCTTGCTGATCTTCGCGCCGCGGTGCACCAGCAGCGCCTCGGCGATCTGGTCGC
>JBDSAJ010000597.1:0-5533 GCA_039922235.1 Umezawaea sp. | reverse complement strand
TCGAGGTCGACCGCGAACGGCTTGCGGTCGTCCAAATCGGAAAGAGCACACACCCTGCTCATCGTGTGCCCCCGCTAGGACAAGCACGTCGGCACGTCATCAGACGCCTACTGCTTCCAGCTCGGCCTCGATCGCGGCTTCGAGGCGCTCGCGCACCTCGGGGACCGTGATCTTCAGCAGGATCTCGTGGAAGAAGCCGCGCACGACCAGGCGACGAGCCTGGTCCTCCGGGATTCCCCGAGCCTGCAAGTAGAAGAGCTGCTCGTCGTCGAAGCGGCCCGTGGCGGACGCGTGGCCCGCGCTGACGATCTCGCCGGTCTCGATCTCCAGGTTCGGCACCGAGTCGGCGCGGGCGCCGTCGGTGAGGACCAGGTTCCGGTTCAGCTCGTACGTCTCGGTGCCCTCGGCCGCCGCGCGGATCAGCACGTCGCCGATCCACACGGTGTGCGCACCCTCGCCCTGCAGCGCGCCCTTGTAGACGACGTTGCTGCGGCAGTTCGACACCTTGTGGTCGATGAACGTCCGGTGCTCGAGGTGCTGGCCGTGGTCCGCGAAGTACAGGCCGTTCAGCTCCGCGTCGCCGCCCTTGCCGGTGTAGGTCACCGTCGGGGTGAGGCGAACCACGTCGCCGCCCAGCGTGATGGCCGTGTGCCGGAAGGTCGCGTCGCGGCCCAGCGAGGCGTGGTGCGAGGAGACGTGCACCGCGTCGTCGGCCCAGTCCTGGACCGAGATGACGGTGAGGTGCGAGCCGTCGCCGACCACGAACTCGATGTTGTCCGCGTACGCGCCCGAACCGCGGTGGTCGATCACCACGACGGCCTTGGAGAACAGCTCCGAGCGGATCTGCAGGTGCCCGTAGGCGACCTGGCCCACGCCGGCGCCGGTCACGGTGACCAGCGTCGGGTCGGCGATCTCGGCGTTCTTGCCCACGGTCAGCAGCGTGCCGTCGGTGAACGACGACCACGCCTGCGCGGCGACCCGGTCGCTCGGGGTGCCCGCGACACCGAGCCGCGCGTCGCCGCGCTGGACGGTCTCGACGGTGACGCCCTCGGCGGCCTTGACCTCCACCGTGGCGGAACCCGTCGCCGCGGCACCGTTGTGCAGGTTGGCGAGCCGCTTCATCGGGGTGAAGCGCCAGATCTCCTCGCGGCCGCCGGGCACCTCGAAGGCGTCGACGTCGAACGAGGCGAAGTGGTCCGCACGCGACGACACCGGGGTACCCCCGACGCCGTGCGTGTGGTCCGTCAGGCCGTGCTGGGCCTCTGTTGAAACGGCCATGTCAGCCGACGGCCCCTTCCATCTGCAGTTCGATCAGGCGGTTCAGCTCCAGCGCGTACTCCATGGGCAGCTCGCGCGCGATGGGCTCGACGAACCCGCGCACGATCATGGCCATGGCCTCGTCCTCGGTGAGGCCGCGCGACATCAGGTAGAACAACTGCTCCGCCGACACCTTCGAGACCGTGGCCTCGTGGCCCATCTGCACGTCGTCCTCGCGGACGTCGACGTAGGGGTAGGTGTCCGAGCGGCTGATGTTGTCGACCAGCAGCGCGTCGCACTTCACCGTGGACTTCGAGTGGTGCGCCCGCTTGTTGATCTGCACCAGGCCGCGGTAGGACGTGCGGCCACCGCCGCGCGCCACCGACTTCGACACGATCGTCGAAGAGGTGTGCGGTGCCATGTGGACCATCTTCGCGCCGGCGTCCTGGTGCTGGCCCTCGCCCGCGAACGCGATCGAGAGGACCTCGCCGTGGGCGTGCTCGCCCATGAGGAAGACCGCCGGGTACTTCATGGTCACCTTGGAACCGATGTTGCCATCGATCCACTCCATGGTCGCGCCCTCTTCGGCCTTGGCGCGCTTGGTGACCAGGTTGTAGACGTTGTTCGACCAGTTCTGGATCGTCGTGTAGCGGCAGCGGCCGCCCTTCTTCACGATGATCTCGACCACGGCCGAGTGCAGCGAGTCCGAGGAGTAGATCGGCGCCGTGCAGCCCTCGACGTAGTGCACGTAGGCACCCTCGTCGACGATGATCAGCGTCCGCTCGAACTGGCCCATGTTCTCCGTGTTGATCCGGAAGTAGGCCTGCAGCGGGATGTCCACCTTGACGCCCTTGGGGACGTAGATGAACGAGCCGCCGGACCACACCGCGGAGTTCAGCGCGGAGAACTTGTTGTCACCCGAGGGAATGACCGACCCGAAGTACTCCTGGAAGAGCTCCGGGTGCTCCTTCAGCGCGGTGTCGGTGTCCTTGAAGATGACGCCCTGCGCCTCCAGGTCCTCGCGGATCTGGTGGTAGACGACCTCGGACTCGTACTGCGCGGCGACACCGGCCACGAGGCGCTGCTTCTCCGCCTCGGGGATGCCCAGCCGGTCGTACGTGTTCTTGATGTCCGCGGGCAGGTCCTCCCAGGAGGTGGCCTGCTTCTCGGTCGAGCGCACGAAATACTTGATCGAGTCGAAGTTGATGCCCGAGAGGTCGGAACCCCACGTCGGCATCGGCTTCTTCTCGAACAGGCGCAGCCCCTTCAGGCGGTGCTCCAGCATCCACGCCGGTTCACTCTTCTTCGCCGAGATGTCCCTGACGACGTCCTCGTTCAGGCCTCGGCGTGCGCTCGTACCAGCAGCGTCTGAGTCGGACCAGCCGAACTCGTAGTTGCCGATACTCGCCAGGGTCTCTTCCTGGCTGAGCGGCTCAGACTGCACCGTGGTGGGCGTGCGCTGCTCGGCAGCGGCAGTCATGCGGGCTCCCCTCCATCTGGGGTCTTTGCGGTGTTCGGGATGTGCGTGGTGCACACGGCGTCGCCGCGTGCGATCGTCGCCAGCCGCTGGACGTGGGAACCGATGAGGTCGGCGAACGTCGCCGTCTCGGTCTCGCACAGCTGTGGGAACTCGGCAGCCACGTGGGCGACCGGGCAGTGGTGCTGGCACAACTGCTCCCCCGCGCCCACGTTGCGCGTCGAGGCAGCGTATCCCTCCCTGCTCAGCGCGCTCGCGAGGGCCTTGGCCCTGTCGACCGGGCTGGGGAGGGCCTCTATCGCGGCACGGTGCCGGTCGACCAGTGCGGCCATCCGGCGTTCCGCGAAGGCCCGTACCGCCTCTTCCCCGCCCTGTTCGGCGAGGAACCGCAGAGCGGCCACGGCGAGGTCGTCGTAGGCGTGCCCGAAACGGGCCCGTCCCGACTCGGTCAGCAGGAAGAGCTTCGCCGGGCGGCCACGACCGCGCTGACCGCTCCGGGGTGCTTCCCTGCTGGTCGCCTCGCCATCGGCGACGAGTGCGTCGATGTGCCTGCGCACCGCTGTGGGGCTCACCCCGAGCACCTCGGCGACAGCCGCCGCGGTGACCGGGCCCTGCTCCAGCAGCAGCCTGGCGACGCTGCGCCGGGTCCTCCCATCGTGCCCAGGGGGCGCGAAGGGTGCTTCGACTCCGCCTGTGAAGGCGAGCGAATCGGTCCCGGCGTATTTCACAACACCAGTGTTGCTTATTTCGCCTGCGGTCGCAAAGATCCGCCCCTGCCGGGTGACCCGAGTCACCCGTCAGCCCTGGTCGCTACCCTCTCGACGTGGCGGCAGGCGGAGTGGGGACCAATGACGAAGTGACGGCTACGACACCCGGCTCACTGGACGCGCCCGAACGCCGCCAGCTCGACGTCATCCGCCGCTGGGGCACGGTCGGCGCGCTGCTGATGGTCGTCGGCTCGCTCGGCGCGGGCGCGGCGCCGGTGTTCAGCCCGCTGCCCGGCACACCGGTGCTCGGCCTGTTCGTGCGGATGCCCAGCGTGGCCATGGGCATGGTGTGGACCGGCATCTTCATGATCGTCTCGGCGTGGCTGTGGCTCGGCCGGTTCGTCCGGCCGGGGCGGATCCGGCTCGCCACCCGCAGCCAGCTCGACCGGACGCTGCTCATGTGGACGATGCCGCTGGTCCTCGTGCTCCCGATGTTCAGC
The DNA here is from genome assembly GCA_039922235.1 of Umezawaea sp. GTDB lineage: Bacteria > Actinomycetota > Actinomycetes > Mycobacteriales > Pseudonocardiaceae > Umezawaea. The sequence goes on along the minus strand of JBDSAJ010000597.1, from coordinate 1,592 downwards.
CGGGACGTCTACAGCTACCTCGCGCAGAGCGAGATCGCCGCGCGCGGCCAGGACCCGTACGAGTTCGGCCCTGCCACGGCACTGGGCGTCGAGCACCCGCTGACCATGAACGTGCCGAACATCTGGCGCGAGACCCCGGCTCCCTACGGGCCGCTGTTCCTCGCCGTCGGCCGGGTCATCGCGATGCTCACCGGCGACCACGTGCTGCCCGGCGTGTTCCTGCACCGGCTGCTCGCGCTCGTCGGCCTCGGCATGATCGTCTGGGCGCTGCCCCGACTGGCCCGCCGGTTCGGCGTCCCACCGGTCGGCGCGCTCTGGCTCGGCGCGCTCAACCCGCTGGTGCTGTTCCACGTCGTCATCGGCGTGCACAACGACGGCCTCGCGATCGGCCTGATGCTCGTCGGGGTGGAGTTGGCGCTGCGGAAGATGCCGCTGGTGCGGCGCGGGACGTCACCACCACCCGTGACCCGCGAGGAACTGCTGTGGATCACGCTGGGCGCGACCATGGTCGTGATGGGCGCGATGGTCAAGATCCCGGCGATGCTCGCGCTCGGGTTCCTCGGGGTGATGGTCGCGCGGCGGCTCGGCGGGAAGTTCTCGGACCTCGTGCGGGTCGCGGCGTTCCTGGCACTGGTCGCCGCTGCGGTGACCGCGCTCGTGTGCCTGGGGACGGGGTACGGGTTCGGGTGGACGTCCACTTTGAACGTCGCCACGACGGTGAAGAGCTGGATGTCGCCGCCTACGGCGCTGGGTTACCTGGCGGGTGGGCTGGGCATCACGCTGTCGCTGGGGAACCACACGGAGTCGACCATCGCACTGGCGCGGATCCTCGGTCAGGCGGTGTCGGTGTTGATCGTGGTCACCTTGTTGTGGAAGAGCTTCCGGGGGCGGATCAAGGCGGTCAACGGACTGGGGGCGGGTTTGGGTGCGGTGTTGGTGCTTGGTCCTGTGCTGCAGCCTTGGTACGTGCTGTGGGCCGCGCTGCCGCTTGCGACTGCGGTGGTGGGGAAACGCTTCCGCGGCTTCGCGATGACCACCAGCGCGTTCATCGCGATCATCCTGCCGCCTACGGGGTCGGCGTTTGATGGGCGGGCGTATGTGGTGCCGCAGGCGGTGACCGGGGCGGTGATCACGTTCGTGTTGTGCGTGCTGGTGGCTCGGAAGCAGTTGTACCCGTTGATGCGGCGGGACCCGCTGCCGACCAGCAGTGAGTACAGGTGAGTGAGGAGCTTTGAGGGGGCTGGCGCATCACCGTTCAGGTAACTCGGCCCGACGCTGAAACGGGAGCACGCGGCTCGACTCATCACCGCCGAAGCGGAGCCGCTTTCCTGCCCACCGCGAAAGCGGGAGCACGCAACCCGGCCCACCACCGTCGAAGCGGAATCGCTCTCCGGCGCACCGCGAAAGCGGAAGCACGCAACTTTCCCGACGCAGTCCCCCTCCGCCGCCCCGATCCGAAGCGCCCTTCATGCCCCCAGCGACCCGGTGACTACCGATCCCAGCGACCCGGCGGCTTCGACTCCCAGCGTGGGTGGCCGATTTGACTCGGGGACCCCTTGATCTGACCCTTGATCGGGCCAAAAAGGGCAGGT